>CAYWST010000205.1:0-10057 GCA_964461075.1 uncultured Solibacteraceae bacterium
GAAGACCACCACCATCCGAATGTTGATGGGCCTTGCGCCACCCACCTCGGGCTCCATCTCCATTCTCGGCCATCGCCTCCCCTCCGATGCGCTCGCCGTCAAGTCGCGGATCGGCCTTGTTCCCGACGATACCTTGCTGTTCGATCATCTAAGCGGCGCCGAGTATGTCGAGTTCGTCGGCCGGATGTACGGCCTCGGACGCGCTCTGAGCCGGCAGCGCACGGGGGAACTCCTCGCACTCTTCGAACTCGACGGCGCGGGGCGCAAGCTTATCGCCGAATACTCCAAAGGCATGCGCAAACGCGTCGCGATGGCCGCTGCGCTGATTCACCGGCCCGCGCTCTATCTGCTTGACGAGCCATTCGAGGGCGTCGACGCCGTCGGCGCGCGCCTCATGAAAGACATCCTGCTTGACCAGGTCCGCCAGGGCGCCACGATCTTTCTGACTTCTCACGTCCTCGAAGTCGTCGAGCGCCTCTGCCACCGCGTCGCCATCATCAACCAGGGCCGCCTGGTCGCCGAAGGCGCGCTGAACGATCTGCGGACCGGCGAAGAGACGCTTGAAGACCTGTTCGTTCGCGTGGTGGGCGGTCCGGCCCGCTCGCAGGAAAACCTCGACTGGCTCTGAAATGACCATGCTGCTGAACGACAAGGTTCTGGCCATCCTCGGAGCGCAGATTCGCGTGATCGCCAACCGCACGGCCGGCGTCGGCGGCGGCCGCATCCTCTACTGGTTCCTCTCCAGTCTCTGGTACCTGGCGGTCGGAGTCTTGGCTGTCACCGTCGCTGCATTTCTGCCGGAGATCAAGACGCGACCCGAACTCGCCCGCTGGTTGGGCGGCGGGCTCCTGCTCGCCTTCCTCTTCTGGCAGGTTGTGCCCGTGGCTCTTGCCACTACGGGCATGTCGCTCGAACTGAAGCGCCTGCTCGTTTACCCCATCCCGCTCACCAGTCTGTTCGCGATTGAGGTGCTGCTGCGCATCACCACGGGGATTGAGGTGTTGATGGTCATGACCGGCGCCGCCGTTGGGTTGGCTCAATCGCCGATCGCCCCCTGGTGGGCGCCCGTCTGCCTTTTGCTCTTCGTGACGTTCAACCTGCTGCTTTCGGCCGGCGTCCGCGATCTGCTCACGCGCCTGCTCGCCCGCCGCGGCGTCCGCGAACTTGTCGTCCTCGGCATCGTCCTCATCTCGGCGCTGCCCAGCCTCCTCGTTACGCTGATTCCCCCGGAAACCTGGAAGGCTCGATTCTCGGAATTCGATGGCCGGATTCCGGACATTCCTCTGCCCTGGACCCTCACCGCGCGTCTCGCGTCGGGCCTCGGATCCGGCTTCGATCTCGCCGGACTTGCCTTCTGGGTCCTGCTCGCCTGCGCTTTTGGCTACACCCAGTTCAAACGCGGCCTCAGTTGGGACGCCGACGAGGTCCGCGCCAAACAGCGCGACACCGCACCCCGGCGCGTCGCCGGCGCCGCCGAGTGGTTCTTCAGGCTTCCCTCCCGCATCTTCCCCGACCCGCTCGGCGCGCTCGTCGAAAAGGAACTCCGCTTCCTCTCCCGCGCGCCCCGGTTCCGTCTCGTCTTCTTCATGGGCTTCTCGTTCGGCATCGTCATCTGGATGCCCATCGTCCTCAAGGGCGGGCGGCAGGATGGATTCATGGCCGAGAATTTCCTCGTCATGGTCAGCCTCTACGCCGCGCTGCTGCTCGGCGAAGTGCTCTTCTGGAACAGCTTCGGCTTCGACCGGATGGCGGCGCAGTGCTACTACGTCATGCCCGTCAGGATCTCCACCGTTCTGCTGGCGAAGAACGTCGCAGCCATCATCCTGCTGATGCTCGAAGTCGGCATCATCTCCTGCGTGCTGATCGCGCTCCAGGTCCGCACCGTGGCCGCCAAGGTCCCCGAGAGCTTCGCCGTCACGCTGCTCATGGCGCTGTTCCTGCTCGCCGTCGGCAATCTCGCTTCCACACACTACCCGCGGCCCGTCGACCCCGCGCAGTCCTGGCGCCACTCCAACGCCGGAAAGACCCAGGCGTTCATATTCCTCGTCTACCCCGCCATCGCGCTTCCCATCACCGTCGCGTATCTGGCCCGCTACGCATTCCAGACCGACCTCGCCTTCTATCTCGTGCTCGCCGCCGGCTTCGTGGTCGGCGGCATCACCTATTCCGTTTCGCTCGAATCGGCCGTCGAAGCGGCCGACCAGCGGCGTGAGTCGCTGCTGGCGGCCCTCTCTCGCGGCGAAGGGCCCATCGGATGAAAACGGCGCTCGCGTTCCTGTTCCTCTCTCTCGCAGCGGCAGCCGAGTGGAAGGAGGCCAAAGCCGGCCCGTTCATCGTCTACACCGACGCAGGAGAGGACGCCGCGCGCCAGGCTCTCTATCACCTCGAGCAGCACCGTTTCCTGTTTGGGGAGGCCATTGGTCTCCGGGACCTTAAGACCGTCTGGCCCGTCACGATCGTCGTCCAGAAAGCCGGTCAGAACGAGCCCTTCCTCGGCTTCGGCCGCACCGGCTGGATCGGTTGGTGGCCCGCCCGCTCCGCCCCGCAGTCTTCGTTTTTCAAGCAGCTTGGGCTCATTTATCTCAATGACAACTTGAAGGGCAGAATCCCCGGAGATTTCGAGCCGGCCATCGCCAGCCTCTACTCCACCCTCCGCTTCGAGAAGAACCGCGCCATCGTCGGCGATCCGCCCCCGCAGCCCGAGCGCACCCGTTCCTGGGCCATGCTTCATCGCCTGCTCACGACCGAGGAAACCGCCGCCCGGACGCGCATCGTCCTCGCCAACCTCGCCTCCGGCGCGGACTTCGAAACCGCATTCCGAAACGCCTTTGAAAAGCCGATGGGCGATTTTCCCGCCGAACCCGGCGCCTCCACCTATTCCCTGATGCCGCGCCCCATGAACGTCGATGTCCTGTTCACTCTCACCCCCACGCTGTTCTCCCGGGCTCGCCTCATCCCCGGCGATCTCCTCCTCGGCAAGGACGCCCCGCCCGCGCAGACCCGCGCCGCCTATGAGAAGGCGCAGGCCGAACGCCCCGGCGCGGGCGGGTTCGAAGGCCTCGGTCTCACACTCCTCGCCGAAAAGAAGCCAGCCGAGGCTCGCAGGGCGCTCGAGCAGATGGCCGCCGACGAGGAGAACTCCGGAGCCCGCGGCCTGTTCGAACTCGCGCGCCTCGAAAGCGATCTATCCAAAAAGCGCCTCCTGCTCGAGCGCGCCTCCAAAAAACTCCCCTCCTGGGACGAGCCCTACGCCGAGCTTGCCAAGACCGAATCCGGACCTGTTCGCCGCGCCCTCTGGCTCAAGAAAGCCACCGAACTGAAGCCGCGCGAATCCGCCCTCTGGTCCTCGCTCGCCCAAGCCCAGTTTGAAGCCTCTCAATTCGCCGAAGCCGAAAAGAGCTGGCGCGCCGCCGAGCGCGTCGCCGCCACTGAAGCCGACGCGTCCAGGATCCGCGCCGCCCGCGAGAAGTTCGAACAGGATCGCATCGATCGCCAGAACGCCGCCCGCCGTAAAGCCGCCGAGGAGGAAAAGGCCGAACTCGACCGCCTCCGCGAAGAGACCATGGAGAGCATTCGCCGCGCCGAAGCCAAGGCCAATGAGGGGGCTTCGCTCGAAGGCAAGAAGATCGAGAAATGGTGGGACGGGCCCGCCGCTCAGTCCTGGTCAGGAACGCTGACCAGCGTGGAATGCCGCGCCGGCCGCATCCGCCTCGTCCTCCGCGACCCGGAAGGCAAGCCCTTCTGGCTGCGCATCCCCGATCCCTCGCAGGTCGTCGTCACCGGCGCGACCGGCGCGCAGGCCGAACTGAAATGCGGGCCGCAGAATCCGCAACGCCGTGTCTCGATCCAGTACACTCCCCCGGACATCGCCATTGCGATCGAATTTCAATAGATGTTCAGGAAATTCTTCAGCCGTCCCGAAGCACGATGGGCCGTCGTCGGCATCTTCGCTCTGTCGAACACGCTCAACTTTCTCGACCGCCAGATCCTCTCTTCCCTTGCGCCTCAACTGAAGCAGGAGTTCGGAATCTCCAACGCGGGCTTCGGCGACGTCATCATGGTCTTTTCCATCTGTTATGCATTGGCCGCGCCGCTCGCCGGTTTGTTCCTCGACCGCGCCGGTCTCACCTGGGGCTCGAGCATCGTCGTCGCCTTCTGGTCGCTCGCCGGCATGGCCACCGGCCTCACCTCCACGCTCGCCGGCCTCATTGCCTGCCGCGCCGCTCTCGGTGTCGGCGAAGCGGGCGGGATCCCCGGCACCGGGAAATCGTCAGCCACCTATCTCGCCCCGCGCGAACGCGCCTTCGGCAGCGCCATCAGCCAGGTAGGCCTCACCATTGGCGGCATCCTCGCCCCTGTCATGGCCCAGTGGATCTCGCTGCGCTACGGCTGGCGTTGGGCCTTCATCACTGCCGGCGCGCTAGGCTTCCTGTGGATCCCGCTCTGGATCGCCGTCAGCCGCGCCGCGCCGCGTCATGGAGTCATCCACGGTCCGCAAGGCTCCGATGTCATGCCGCTACTGCGCGACGCCCGCTTCTACGCCGTCCTGCTTTCCAACGTTCTGCTGATGTCCGTCTACAGCCTCTGGGTCAACTGGACCACCGTCTTTCTGGTCTCCGAACACGGCCTGTCGCAGGCGGACGCCAACTACCGCCTTGCCTGGATTCCGCCCATCTTCGCCACTGCGGGCGGCTTCTTCGGAAGTTGGCTCACGCTGCGCTGGACGCGTTCGGGCGAACCCATTACGCCCGCGCGCATGAGGGTGATCCTGTCGGGTTCCGTCCTCCTGCTCGCCGGCGCCGCCGTGCCTCTCATGCCCGGCGCGCCCTCCGCCATCGCGCTCATCTGCCTCAGCTTCTTTGCCTGCGTGATGTCGAGCGTGAACATCTACGCCCTGCCGCTCGACCTGTTCGGCGCCGGCCGCGCCGGCTTCGCCATCGCGGGACTGACCTCCGCCTACGGACTGCTGCAGGGCGTCTTCTCGAGCGCCGTCGGCCGCATCGTCGACGCCCACGGCTTCGCGCCCGTCTGTGTCGGCGTCGCTCTCGCCCCCTCGGCAAGCTGGGCCGTGCTCCACATTGCTCTCAAGCGGCGTCCCGGATGAAGCAGGCAGTCAAGCGTCTGGTCTTCTCCGCGCTCGGCCTCGACCCCGAAGCCGTGGTCGTGATCCTCCGCTCCGGCGAAGCCGCCAAGGCGGAAGGAATGGCGCGCATGATGCGCGATCTCGTCCCGGACCGCCGCTTCATCGACATTCCTCCCGAAACCGGCTCCTCCATCGACCTCGCTCTGAAACTTTCCCGCCGCTTGCGAGGCCTGCGCGTGGCCCTGATGGCCGTGCTGTTCGACGGTTCACCCGAAGGAGAGTCGATGCGCCGCGCCGCGTTCCTCGTCGCCCCCGCCAGAATCCTCGCCTTTAACTGCGCGCTTGAACGTCACCACCTGCGCCTCCGCGAGTTCATCGCTTCATGGCTGTTCCTCCGCGGCCTCCCCCGAGACCGCATCTTCCTCCGGCCCTTCTGGCTGTGCCCCTGGAAAAAGGACCGCTCACTCCTGCCGCGGACGTGGGACAACCGCGGCGGGTGCGGCTTCAGGGAAGGGAAGCCCCGCGTCGCCATCGTCAGCCCCTACCTGCCCTTTCCGCGCTCGCACGGCGGCGCCGTCCGCCTTGAAGGCCTCCTCCGCGCCGCATCATCTGAATTCGACATCGTCTTTTTCGGCTTTGAAGACGGCCAAACCCCTGCCGATTACGCCGCGGCCGCGGAATTCTGCGCCCGCGTCTACAGCGCCGCCAAGCCGCGCTATCGCGAGCCCCGCTGGTCCACCCTCGCGCCTCCGGAAGTCTGCGAGTTTTGGAATCCCGCGCTCGACGCCGCTCTCCGCCACGAGATGCGCGCCTGCGGCTGCGACCTGCTCCAGGGCGAATACACCCAGATGGCCCGCTATCGTCCCGATGTCCTCGTCGAGCATGATGTCACCCAGGACCTCATGCTTCAGGTCTTTGAACGCCGTCCCACGCTCAGCGCCTGGTGGAACCTCTACCGCTGGCGCCGTTTCGAGAACAAAGCGCTCCGCCGCGCCGCCCGCGTCGTCTTCATGAGCGAAAAGGATCGCGCGCTCGCCCCCGCCGCGCATTCCGCCGTCATCCCCAACGGCGTCGATCTCGCGCGCTTCACCCCCGCTCCGGAGTCCTCCTCCCGGCGGCTGCTCTTCGTCGGCAGCTTTCGCCACTTTCCAAACGTTACCGCATGGCAGTACTTCGAACGCGAAGTCTGGCCTCTCCTCCAGGACATCGAAGACCTCGAAGCCGCCGTTATCGCCGGTCCCGGCCCCGAACTCTACGCGCCCGCCTCCAGCTCCGACTCTCGCATCGCCATCCACGGCTACGTCGCCGATGTCCGGCCGCACTATGAGGCTGCCGCCGTTGTCGTGATCCCCACGCTCGAATCCGCCGGCACCAACCTCAAGGCCCTCGAAGCCGCCGCCATGGGCCGCGCCATCGTTTCCACTCCCTCCGGCGTCGCCGGACTCGGCTTCCTTCATGGCGAACACGCCCTGATCGCGGCTTCGCCCGGCGAGTTCGCCGCCGCCGTTCGAGACCTCCTGCTTTCGCCCGCGCTGCGCGCCAGCCTCGCCGCCCGCGCCCGCGCGCACGTTGAGCGCAACTACGGTTGGGACGCGCTCGCCAAACTCCAGACCGCACTCTGGCGGGAGATCGCCCCATGATGATCAGACCTATGCGCGCCGACGACCTTGCGGCCGTCGCAGCCATCCAGAGCCGGAGCCCCCACGCGGCGCAATGGAACCCCCGCGATTACCTCTCGCGCGAATCCTACGTTGCCGAAATTGAGAGCGCCGTCGCCGGCTTCCTCGTTCTCCTCCCGCTCGGCTCCGATGAAGCGGAAGTCCTCAACATCGCCGTGGCGGCAGAGTTCCTGCGCCGTGGCGTGGGCCGCGCCCTCCTCGCTCAGGCCGCCGCCAGAACGCTCCACCTCGAAGTGCGCGCGTCCAACGCGGGCGCCATCGCCTTCTACCGCGCGCTCGGCTTCACCGAATCCGGCCGCCGCCGCGCCTACTATCGCGATCCCCTCGAAGACGCCATGCTCATGAGCCGCCGCGCGCCGCCCACCTTCTGAACACTCGATCTACTGCCTCCACCGTCTCCGCGATGTCCGCATCCGTGTGCACGGCGGATGTGTAGAATCGCCCGTCCGGCAGAGCATAGACGCCTTCCCGAAGCGCGTCCAACAGGAACTCGTGCAGCCGCGCCTTGTCGTCTTCCAGCGTGTCGCGATAGTGCCGCAGCGAAGTTCTCTCCGTGAAGTGAACGGCGAACGCCGCGCCGAATCCGCTCACCAGCGCCTTGATGCCATGCTTCAGCGCCGCATCTTCGATGCCATCCTTCAGTTTTCGCCCTAGCCGGTTGGCCTCCCGCAGCGCTTTTCCGTCCTCGCGAGCCAGCTCGTCCAACGTCGCCACCGACGCCGCCAGCGATACCGGATTCCCATTGAACGTGCCCCCGAAACTCACCCCTCCGCCGAACATCTGCTCCATGATTTCCTCGCGCCCCGCAACCAGGCTCAACGGCGCGCCGCCGCCCACCGCCTTGCCGAAGGTGGCGATGTCCGGCGTTACATCGAAGACGCTCTGCGCTCCGCCTAACGCCAACCGGAACCCTGTGATGATCTCGTCGAAGATCAGCAGCGCCCCATGCCGGTGCGCGATCTCTTTCACGTCTTCGAGAAATCCCGGCGCTGGCAGAATTCCGCCGCTGTTCATGAGCACCGGCTCCATGATCACCGCCGCAATCTTGTTCCCGCGCGCTTCGAACCCGGCTGCCACGCGCCGCGCATCGTTCCAGGGCAGCGCAATGACGTTTTCCGCCGCGTTCGGCACCTGCCCGCGCGACTCCGGCGCCACCCGCGGCTGATCCAGCGGTCCCGCCTCCTCCGCCGCCGGATGATGGCTCAGCAACACCGCGTCGAACCAGCCGTGATAGTGCCCCTCGAACTTCAGAATCAGGCGCCGGTTGGTGAACGCCCGCGCCAGCCGCAGCGCCAGTTGCACCGCTTCGCTCCCGCTCGACGTGAACGCCACCAACTGCGCGCACGGCACGATCTCTTGAATCCTCTCCGCCGTTTCGATCTCCAGGCGGTGTTGCGCGCCGTAGATCACCGGCCGCTCCGCCTGCCTTCTGTACGCCTCCACCAGGCGCGGATGCTTGTGCCCGAGAATCAGCGGACCCCAAGCCAGCGCGTAATCGATGTACCTGTTGCCGTCCTCATCCTCCAGCCGCGAACCTTCTCCATCCTTGAAGTAAAGCGGCACTGGAAACTTCGCCCGGAACGGGCTGCTCACGCCCCCGGCCAGCGAACCCTTGGCTCGCTCCAGAAGTTCTCGGGACGTCTTCCATCGATCAGTCATCAGTAACACCTCGATGTCAGTCCGCCATCCACCACCAGCACCGCCCCCGTCATGAACGACGAGGCGTCCGACGCCAGAAACGCCGCCGTTTCCGCCACCTCCCTTGGATCGGCGATCCTTCGCAGCGCATAGTGCCCGCTCACACGCGCTCGCGCCGCCGCCGGGTCGGGCTCTTTTTCGAAATACTCCTGCACCATTGGCGTATCAACGTCGCCCGGGCAGATGCAGTTCACCCGCACGCCCTTGGGTCCGTATCCGATCGCCGCCGCTTTGGTCAGCGCGATCACGCCGCCCTTCGCCGCGCAGTAGGCCGCCAGATCCGGATCGCCGACAAACCCCAGCGCCGACGCCATGTTGATCACCGAGCCGCCTCCGCAGCGGACCATCTCCGGTATCGCGTGTTTCGCGCACAAAAAGACGCCCTTCAGGTTCACGCTGTGAATTCGATCCCAGTCCTGCTCGCTCGTCTCGGTCAACTGCCCCAGGATCTGCACAGCGGCGTTGCTGAACAGGATCTGCAGCCTGCCGTAACGCTGGACCGCAAAGCGGACCATCGCTTCAACGTCCGCCTCCCGCGAAACGTCCGCGCGGATGCACGCGCCTTCCCCGCCGGCTTCAAGAATCAGTCGCGCGGTCTCCTCGCCGCCCGCCTCATTCCAGTCCGCCACGACAACCCGCGCGCCACGCTCGGCGAACAGCATCGCCGCCGTGCGGCCAATGCCCGACGCCGCTCCCGTCACGATCGCCGTTCTGTCTTCCAGTTGCCTCATTCCGCCGGATCCTTCCTTCATCACTCTACCCCTCTTGTCTCCAGCCGTCCGTGGTGATAGAGATAAAACGATTCATCCGGAGGAATCATGATTTTTGGGATCCACTCTCTCCTCTTCAACGAGACCTTCATCGAAAAAGACCTGCCCTTGCTCGACAAGTGCAAGAAGCTCGGCTTCGACGCCGTCGAAATCATCCCCTTCGACCCCGAGAACTTCCCCGCAACCCAAGTCCGCCAGACGGCTAAGGACCTCGGGCTCGTCATCAATCTCGGCTACGGCATGCCCGCAGAGTACAACACCATCTCGCCCGACCCCGCCGTTCGCCGCGCCGGCATCGACTTCTCCAAGCACCTCGTCGATCTCAGCGTCCAGGCCGGCGCCCGCGTCTTCGGCGGCATGATCTATTGCGGATGGGGCTACCTCACCGGCCGCATGAGAACCGAACAGGAATGGCAGTGGGCCGTCGACGGCTATCGCGAAGTCGCTCAACACGCCCTCGCCGCCGATCCCAACCTTGTCCTCGGCATCGAGCCCGTCAACCGCTTCGAGTCCCACCTCATCAACATCGCCGCCGACGCCTGCAAGTTCATCTCCGATGTCGGACTGCCCAACATCAAGGTCCACCTCGACACCTTCCACATGATCCGCGAGGAGGACGACATCGTCGGCGCCGTCCGCTCCACCGGCTCCAACATCGGCTACATCCACGCCTGCGAAAGCCAGCGCGGCATCCCCGGCCGCGGCCTCGTTCCCTGGGTCCCCTTCTTTGAAGCGCTCCGTGAAGTCGGCTACGACGGCTGCGTCACCATCGAATCCTTCGACCCCGACATGGAAAAGATCGCCAAGCTCTGCTGCATCTGGCGCAA
>CAYWST010000206.1:0-2420 GCA_964461075.1 uncultured Solibacteraceae bacterium
GCGGCATCTACGTGCCCGACATCTCCACCTCGAACCTGCGCCGGCTCACCTTCAACGACACTCTGGAAAGCCTCGAAGCCTGGCCGCCCGACTCGCGGTGGATCTACTCTCACTCGAGCCGGCAGGTGCAATTCACCAGCATCGACCGCGTTCGCGCCAAGGGGGACACGCCGCGGGAAGTCAGCGCCGGCGCGATGATGACTCAGGTTCTCGCCGCGGCATCGCCTGGAACCAGTGGTGGCGTAACGGCCGCTTACACCTCGGTGTCAGCGAGATCTGGCGCATGAACCTCTCTGGCGCTCGCTCCTGTGAGCGGCTGGTGGGAAAGAGCGGCAAGAATCTAAGGTCCGTGTGGGGCGCCGCCAACCAACTCGACTGCGTCTCCAAGCGCTCAACCGCCGAGGACCTCTTCACCCTCGCAAGACCAGCGCCCCGGCAACCTACCCAGTTCAAGGACGGCCGCTTGCTCTTTCTTTCCATCGCGCAGAACTGCCCGGCCATCGTCTTCGCTCATCTCCCGCGTCGAAGTCTTCGTGGCCGCGTCCAATTAAGGCGCCTCGCTTCCGGTCACACGCACGCCCGCCGTCGAGCCGCCTCCCGGCTGGGCGCCGGATTCAAAGCGAATCGCCTATCGCTCAGGCCACAGCGGCAACACACATGTATTCCTCGACGACCTCACGGCTCAGGCCGGGGGGCAGTTCACCTTGGCGGTCCTCAACGACGCGAGCCCGCACGCCTCGAACGCCCCGCGTTCTACGGCGGGGATTGGTCCGCCGGCAAGTTCGTTGGCGAGCCGACTGCCGGGTGGATCATCTACACCGGTTCAACGACCCTTCTCGACGGCTCCACCGTCCGCACACCCGGTACCCGCATCACCGGAGCGGACGGAAAAGTGATGGAATTGAATCCGATGCCTGTCGACATCCCCGTCAAGCGTCCTGTGGGTGAAACCCTCACGGATCGCGACACACACCTCGACAAGGCTGTCAAAGAACTGCTGGCGCAAATCCAGAAGGAGCAGCAGCAGAAGAGGTAGATACGATGCCCCAGCTCACCCGCCGCGCGGCCGTCGCCACCGCGCTCAGCTATTCGAACATTCTTGGCGCCAATGACCGCGTCCAGGTTGGCTACATTGGCCTCGGCAATCGCGGCGACCAGGTCCACGACGCCTTCCTCGAATGGAGCGATCAGCAGACCGTCGCCGTCTGCGACCTCCGCGAGGACTACCTCGATCTCGCCGTCAAGAAGTCCCGCGCCACCCCCAGGCGCTACAGAGACTATCGAAAGCTCCTCGAGGACAAAGACGTGCAGGCCGTGGTCATCGCCACGCCTGACCACTGGCACGCCCTGATGTTTATCGACGCCTGCCGCGCCGGCAAGGACGTCTACGTGGAGAAGCCCCTCTCCCTCACTGTCGCCGAAGGCCGCCGCATGGTCCAGGTCGCCGAAGAGACCAAGCGCGTCACCCAGGTCGGCATCCACCGGCGCTCCGTCAAGGTCCTCCAGGAAGCCGCCGAATACGTCCGCTCCGGCGCTCTCGGCAAGGTCACCGTCGCCCGCGGATTCCACCTCCAGAACGAATGGCCCAACGGTATCGGCAATTTTCCCGATGGGCCCCCGCCCACGCCCGAAGAGTGGGATCTGTGGCTCGGTCCCGCTCCCAAGGTTCCCTACAACAAGAACCGGACTTATTACCGCTTCCGCTGGTTCTACAACTACTCGGGCGGACAGATCACCAACTTCGGCGTCCACTACATGGATATGCTCCGCTGGGCCTGCGGTCTCGAATCCCCCAAGTCCGTCGTCGCCGTCGGCGGCAAGTATGCCGTCGAGGACAATCGCGAAATCCCCGATACCTGCGAAGTCATCTGGGAGTTCGACAAGGGCCCGCTGATGATCTTCTGCCAGTACAACGCCAACGATGCGCCCTCCTGCCCAAGGAACTATGAGATGGAGATCCGCGGCACGAAAGCGACCATGTATCTCCAGAGCGGCCGATGGGAAGTTGTCCCGCAGCGCTACACCGACGAGCTCGTGCCCGCACGCACGCCGGTCGACCGCCCCTACGAAGGCGTCTGGGGCAAGTCCAAGAAGGCCACCATGGAGCCCATTACCAAGGGCGACGGACAGGCCACCACGAACTGGCACGCCCGCAACTTCCTCGATTGCATCAAGTCCCGCGCCAAGTGCAACTGTGACGTCCTCACCGGCCACATCTCCACTTCGAACACGATCCTGGCGCACATCGCGCTCCGCACGCACACGCTGCTCGATTGGGACGCCAAGGCCGAAAAGTTCTTGAACAGCGCCCGCGCGAACCAGTTCCTCAGCTACCAGTACCGCGCGCCCTACAAACTCGGATAGCAGCCATGAACCGCCGCGAATTTGTTCTCTCCAGCGCCGCCGCCCCCGAAGCGACG
>CAYWST010000206.1:2430-10050 GCA_964461075.1 uncultured Solibacteraceae bacterium
CCGCGGCCGCCGCCGTTGGGGCGCCCGCCATGCCCCCGCTTTGCATTTTCTCCAAGCACATGGCCCCCCTCGATTGGGCTGCTCTCGGCGCCAAGGCCAAAGAGATGGGTTTCGACGCCATCGACCTCACCGTCCGCCCCAAGGGCCATGTCCTGCCCGAAAGAGTCGCCGAGGATCTGCCCCGCGCCCTCGACGCCATCCGCAAAGCCGGCTCCGATGTCGCCATGGTCACCACCGACCTCAAATCAGCCGCCGATCCCGCCGCCAAGCCAACCTTCGAAACCATGCAGAAGCTCGGCCTCAAGCTCTACAAAGTCGGCTACTGGAGATACAAACCCACCGAGCGCGTCGAGCAGACCGTCGAACAGTGCCGCGCCCATTTCAAGTCGCTCGTCGAGTTGGGCAAGTCATATGGCGTCGTTGCCGGACTTCACAACCACTCCGGAGACCACTTCGGCTGCGCCATGTGGGACCTCCGCGAACTCCTCAAGGACGCCACCGCGGCTCAGGCCGGCTACTACTTCGACCCCGGCCACGCCACCATCGAAGGCGGCGCCTACGGCTGGCGCGCCTCCCTCGACCTCGCCCTCTCCCGCCTCAAGATGTCCGCCATCAAGGACTTTTACTGGGAGAAACGCGACGGCAAATGGCGCGTCACCTGGTGCCCCCTCGGCCAGGGCATGGTCAACTGGCCGGAGGTTTTCAAGGCCTACGCGATGGCGGGCTTCACCGGCCCCCTCTCCCTCCACGTCGAATATGGCAAGGACTCCCTCGACGACATCGCCCGCGACCTCGCCTTCATGAAGGCCGAGGTAGCCAAGGCCTACGCCTGACGCAACGCAGCCGTCAGCATCGCCAACTCGCTGGCGTGCATCTCATCCATCTGCCGACAAGGAGCGCGGCTCAGCGGCGTCGCGATGACGCCGGCCTCATAGAGCAATCGCTTGTGGACCGCGATCACCATCTCCAGACTCTGCATCTCGAAACTCAACAGCGGCGCCAACCGCCTGAACTCCTCGAAGCCACCGCCCGCGAGCAGCGCTTCCACCATCCGGCGGTCCTCCTTCAAATGCCCGCACCCTCCCATGAGTCCTTCCGCGCCGCGCCGCACAGCGTCCAGCATCTGGACTCCTGAGTAACCCACGATGTAGCTCAATTCCCGCAACGCCGCCTCCGAGCGATACCGCGAGATCGCTGGACCCGTTGGAACCTGGTCCACTTTCAACCCTGCGAAGTTCCCGCATCGCATCTTCAAGCGCGCGAGCGCCGCCGGATCCAATGAGGTCCCTGTCAGGCCGGCCGAGTCCTGAATGATCCCCGGCAGCCCCCCGGACTCCAGGACTGCGCCCAGATGTTCCTCCAGCGCTTCCGCTGTCGCTCCTACGGTGAACGGCGGCAGCACCATGAGCGCCCCCGCCCCCATCTTTCGGAATTCGCGCGCCTGCCTCACCGCCGGTACGGTCGCCTGCATCGTCACGTTCAGAATCACCGCGATGCGCGAACCCGCCGCCCCAGCAATCAATTCGGCGCACTCGCCGATCTCCTCATCTGTCAATCGCCAGAACTCGCTCGCAAAACCGGGAAAGGCCACCCCTGCCACGCCCTGATCCGCCACATAGTTCACCAACCGCCGCAGCGAGTCGAATTCGACCTCCCCGTTCACATCGAACGGCGTCTGCACGATCGGGAAGAGCTGTCGAAACCGATCCTGAGTCATTGATGCCTCCTGTCCACCATACACGCCAAGCTGTCATCCTGAGAGCTATCACCATGAGGACGCTCCTCTTCCTCTTCTCCGCTGCGCTGCTGCCGGCGCAATCTCCAGATCCCCGCCACATTGTCAACGCCCCCGTCATCCCCGACGAGTTCTACGCCGACCAGCCCTACATCGTCAAAACCAACGACGGAGCCTGGCTCTGCGTCATCACCACCGGCAAAGGCGCTGAAGGCGAAGGAGGCCAACACGTCATCAGCCTCCGCAGCACCGATCGCGGCCAGACCTGGGAGAAGCCGGTCGACGTCGAACCCTCCAATGGCCCGGAAGCCTCCTACGCCGTCATGCTTAAAGTCCCCTCCGGCCGCGTCTACGTCTTCTACAACCACAACACCGGCAACGTCCGCGAGGTCATCGCCGATAAGCCCGCCTACAGGGACGGCCTCAACCGCCGCGTTGACAGCCTCGGCCATTTCGTCTTCAAGTACTCCGACGATCACGGCCGCACCTGGAGCGCCCAGCGCTACGACATCCCGCAGCGCGACTTCGAAATCGACCGCAAAAACGTCTATGGCGGCAAGCTGAAGTTCTTCTGGACCGTCGGCAAGGCCTTCGCATACAAAGGCGCCGGCTACGTGCCGCTGCACAAAGTCGGCGGCTTCGGCGAAGGCTTCTTCACCTCCAGCGAAGGAGTCCTCCTGCGCAGCGCCAACATCCTCACCGAGCGCGACCCCACGAAGATCACTTGGGAAACACTTCCCGAAGGCGAGATCGGCATCCGCACTCCGCAGGGCGGCGGACCCATCGCCGAGGAACAGTCCTTCTCCATCCTCAGCGACGGCGCCATCTTCTGCGTCTTCCGCACCATCGACGGCCACCCTGCCTACACTTACAGCCGCGACGGAGGCCGCACATGGGACCCCTCGCAGTCCATGCGCTACGCCGACGGCCGCCTGATGAAACACCCTCGCGCCGCCACCTTCGCCTGGCGCTGTGAAAACGGAAAGTTCCTCTACTGGTTCCACAACCACGGCGGCCGCTTCATCCGTGAACACCCTCAGCGCCGCACCATCGCCTACGAGGACCGCAACCCCGTCTGGCTCATCGGCGGCGTTGAAGCCGATTCGCCCAAGGGAAAGATCATCCGCTGGTCGCAACCCGAGATCGCTCTCTACGACGACGACCCCATCATCCGGATGTCCTACCCCGACCTGGTTGAAGACGGCGGCAACTACTACCTCACCGAAACGCAGAAGGACGTCGCCCGCGTCCACAAGATCGACCCCGCGCTGCTTGAAGGCTTATGGAACCAGTTCGACGCCAAGGGCGTCGCCCGAAACGGGCTCGTCCTCGAACTCAAGGGCTCAGTCCCCGCTTCCGCGAAGGCCCCGGCATTTCCGCTCTTCTACCAGCGCTCCAAACGCGCCGATCATGGCAAGGAAGACCTCCGTTCCGCTTTCTCTCTCGACCTCTGGACGCAGCTTCGAACCGCCGCTCCCGGCCAGACCCTCCTCGACAACCGCACCCCCGACGGCAAGGGCTTCGCCCTCGTCACCGTCGCCGGCAACGCCGTCGAGTTCCTCATGAACGACGGCCGCACTGAAAGCCGTTGGGCCTCCGATCCCGGCACAATCCAGCCCGGGAAACTCCAGCACATCGCCGTCATCGTCGATGGCGGACCAAAGATCATCTCCTTCGTCATCGACGGCATCCTCAACGACGGTGGCGACGCGCGCCAGTTCGGTTGGGGCCGGTTCAGCCCGAATCTGAAATCCGCCGCCGGGGCTCCGGAACTACGGATCGCCAACTCCTCGATTCGCTCGCTCCGAGTGTATGATCGCTATCTGAGGACCTCGGAGGCCATCGCGGCCTTCCGCGCAGGACCATGAACAGAAGACGCTTCATTCAAACCAGCCTCTCCGCCGCCGCGGCAGCCGCCGTTAACGCCCAGGAAAACGGCGCGCAGCGCCTCTCTCTTCAGGCTCTCCGCGCATGGGAAGCCCTTGGCTACGGCATGTTCATCCACTTCGGAATGAGCACCTACGACGGCGACGAGCTCTCCCGCGGCGACAAACCCTCCACGCTCTACAACCCCACAAAGCTCGACGTCGGCCAGTGGATCTCCGTCGCACGCGATGCCGGCATGAAGTACGCAGTGCTCACGGCCAAGCACGTCGCCGGTCATTGTCTCTGGCCCACCCGCCTCAACGACTATCACGTCGGCACCAGTTCCAACAAAACCGACGTCGCCGCCGCCTTCCTCAAAGCCTGCGAACAGCGCGGGCTTATGCCCGGTTTCTATTACTGTTCCTGGGACAATCACAACCTTTTCGGCTCCCTCACGCCCACGCACGTCCGCGACCTCAACCGCGCCGGCCAGCCGCAAGGCGCCACCGTCCCTTCCGCGTTCGTCACCCGCGAGTACGAAGAGTTCCAGCTCGCGCAGCTTCGCGAACTCCTCACCGGCTACGGCAAGATCGGCGAAGTATGGATCGACATCCCCATGGTCCTCTCCCGCGACTACCGCAACCGCCTCTACAAACAGATCGCCCAGTGGCAGCCGCAGACCATCATCATGATGAACCACGGCATCGGCGACGGCTCCGAACTCAACACAACCAAAGCCTGGCCCACCGACATTCTCGCCATCGAGCGCTTCCTGCCCAACTCCCACACCGGGCACGTCCAGTGGCGCACCATCGAAGGCAAGCGCTACTACGTCCCTGGCGAAGTCTGCGACCCCATTGGCAAGGAGTGGTTCTACGTCGACGGCGACAAGCCCCGCTCCGACGCCGAACCCCTCGGCATGTACCTCGTCTCCCGCAGCCGCAACACGAACCTGCTCCTCGACGTTCCCCCGGACCGGTCGGGCGTGATTCCGCAAATGCATGTCGACGCCCTCATACGCCTCCGCCGCAACCTCGACAAGCTCAACCTCTGAAAACGGCGCAGCCCAGGCCCAACATCATCCTCGCGGACCATTGCAATCGCCTTCCTCGCTGACAGCGGCTGGATCAAGAAGCCCGCCAACGAAATCGCATCGGCCGGCAGCAATGGCCCTTTCGCGGAAACAAAGCGGCCGTGACGGGTTGCTAGCATGGTGGAACGAGTCAGGATCTCTATACCCTCCATGACCGTCCTCCTCATCCTCAACGAAGCCCCTTACTCCGGCGAACGCGCCTATAACGCACTCCGTCTCGCCGCTTCACTCCGGCAGGACAAGGATGTCGACGTCCGCCTCTTCTTCCTCGGCGACGGCGCATGGTCCGCCTCCATGAAAGTTCCCAAGCCGGAGAACTCCACCTTCGACGTTCCTTGGCTCCTTGAACGCGCTCTTTCTGCCGGATGCCAAGCGCAGGTCTGCCAGACCTGCATGGACTCGCGCGGCATCCTCGACTCCGACCTCCTCCCCGGCGCCACTCGCGGAACTCTCGATTCACTCCGGCTCTGGAGCCTTACATCCGATCGCGTTCTCTCCTTCTGACATGACCCGGCGTGACCTCATCCTCGCCGCCATCCAATCCGCTCTCTCCCGCGAGCGAATCCTTGACAACATGCAACTCGTCATGGGTCCGCTCCCCTCGGGCCTTCAGCCCTCCCTCGATCTCAAGACCGAAACCGAAGAAAGCGCCGCTGGCTACGCGCGCGCGCTCGTTTCGTACTCACCCGAACCCGGCGACCGCGTCCCCGCCTACCTGCTCACGCCAACCGGCGGCAAGTCCCCCTTCCCCGCCGCCGTCTGCCTCCACCAGACAACGGCCATCGGTAAGTCCGAACCCGCCGGACTCGGCGGCAAGCCCAACCTCCACTATGCTCACGAGCTCGCGCTCCGCGGTTTCGTTTGCATCGCTCCCGCTTACCCCAACTTCGGCGGCTACAAGTTCGACCCTTACTCACACGGCTACTTGAGCGCCACCATGAAGGGCGTCTGGAACCATATCCGTGCGATCGATCTCCTTCAGTCGCTCCCCGCAGTGGACCCCGCCCGCGTCGCCGCCATCGGCCACTCACTTGGAGGCCATAACGCCCTCTTCCTCGCCGCCTTCGACATCCGCGTCCGCGCCGTCGTCACCAGTTGCGGGTTCACGTCGTTCCGCCGCTACAAGAACGGCGACCTCACTGGCTGGTCCCACCGCGGCTATATGCCCCGCATCGCCACCGAGTACGCCAAGGACCCCGCCCGTATGCCCTTCGACTTCTCTGACGTTTTGAAAGCGATCGCCCCGCGCCCCGTCTTCGTCAATGCGCCTTTGCGCGACGGCAACTTCGATCCCCAAGGCGTCGACGAATCCGCTTCCGGCCATCGGCACGTCATTGTTCGCCATCCGGACGCCGCCCACGACTTCCCGCCCGCGATCCGGGAGGAAGCCTACTCCTTTCTCGCCCGTGCCGTGTGACCGTGGCCGAATTGATCTCCATGGTTCGCGGCCGCGAGCGGCCAGATCATGCAAGCGAAGGGGAGCGCCAGAATGCGGGGGATCCGAGCGGCGCCACCTGTCCATCGGCATCGGAATCGGCGGGCATCGAACTGATGAACGTGAAATGCTGATAGGCGGATGAGCCGACGAACCCGCGCAGCCGCAGTGAAGCCCGTTACGCCCGGCACGATCGGCCGTGTCCTTCTAGGCGGCTTCGGTCTGGTGATCCTGATGATGCTGGCGGCAGGCTTGCTGGGAGTGCGCAACATCTCCGCGATCCGCAGCACGACGACACAGTTGATGCAGGAGCAGGTCCGGATCGCGGGCCTGCTGGACGCCGTGCTGCGCGAACAGCGAGCCATCAACGCCGTCTATGCCGGTTTCGCCCGTTCCCCCGAGCAGATCGACCGCGCATCGCTGCTTGAACAACTGGCGGCGAGCGAACGGGAGATCGAGGCGATCGCACGCGCGACCGCCGATGAGCCGGGACAGGCGATCTGGAGAGATCTCTACTTCGCCGCCACCGCCTTCACCGGCGAAGCACGCCGGATGATCGACGCCCCGGAGCGCGAGGTCCGGTTGATTCGCGGTTTGCTCGTCGCGCATCAGACGGTATTGAAGCTCGTGGACCGTCTGTTCGAAGTCCAATCGGCGCGCTCGCTGGCATTGAAGCGACGGATCGAGGATGTCAGCGCCAGGCTCTTGCAGGAGACCGCCATTTTGCTGGGCGGCGGCCTTGCGCTCGCGATAGCATTCGCTCTGCTTACCTTCAGATTGACGGTGCAGCTCATCCGGCAGCTCGAGTGGCAGACCGGAGAACTCAGCAGAGTCTCCTGGCATTTGCTCGAAAAGCAGGAGACGACCGCGAGACGATTCTCGCACGAGCTCCACGACGAACTGGGGCAGACGCTGACCGCTCTCAAGGCGAACCTCGTCTCCTTCGCCCAGTCCGGCCAACAAAAGAATCCCGGCGTCCTGGAAGATTGCCTGCAACTGGCGGACGGCGCGATCAAGAACGTCCGTGAGTTGTCCCAGCTTCTTCGCCCGACGATCCTCGACGACTTCGGTCTCGAAGCCGGGCTGCGCTGGCTCTGCGACCGCTTTCAGGTGAGGACGGGCATTGCCGTCCGGTTCGAGTCAACGCTCGACAAGCGGCTCACAGACGAGACGGAAACGCATGTCTTCCGCATCGCTCAGGAGGCCCTGACGAATGTAGCGCGTCATTCCAAGGCGAAGTCGGTGGTGGCGCAACTTACGAGATCCGGCCCGAGGGTGCGTCTCAGTATCTCGGACGATGGAACGGGATTCGATCCTCGCGCGCGCCCGGGCGCCGGACTCGGCCTGGTGGGCATGCGGGCGCGGGCGCGCAGCGCGGGAGGGGAATTGAAGGTGGAATCCGCGCCGGGGAGAGGAGTGCGGATCGAAGCCAGCCTGCCATATAAGGAGCGGCCAGAGAACCCATGAGTGCGAACAAGATCCGGATCATGC
>CAYWST010000207.1:0-10015 GCA_964461075.1 uncultured Solibacteraceae bacterium
AAGCAAGTGCTGCGGCTGGCGGGCAAGCTGGGGCGCGGGCAGTGGCCGGTGCTGTTGCTGGGGGAGACGGGGACGGGCAAGGAGTTGGTGGCGCGGACGGTCCATGCCAACGGACCCGGGGGGCCCTTTGTGGTGGTGGATTGTTCATCGATGGTGGGTCCGTTGATGGAGAGCGAGCTTTTCGGCCATTCGAAGGGGGCCTTCACGGGGGCGGTGGGGAACAAGATCGGCTTGATCGAGCAGGCCAACGGTGGAACGGCGTTCTTCGACGAGATCGGAGAGCTGCCGCTGGATCTGCAGGCGAAGCTGCTCCGTGTTCTGCAGGAGAAGGAGTTCCGGCCGGTCGGTTCACTGCAGGTCAGGAAGTCGGCCTTTCGAGTGATCGCGGCGACGAACAGAGACCTCGCCGCGGAGGTTGAAAAAGGGACGTTCCGGAGAGATCTCTATTACCGGTTGAACGTGGTCACGTTGCGTCTCTCGCCGTTGAGGGACCGCAAGGACGACTTGCCGTCGCTGATCGAGCATTTCCTGATCATGTACGGGCATGGGCACATGTTGAGCGGGCAGCTTCTGGAGTTGATGCTGGCCTACGACTGGCCGGGGAATGTACGTGAGCTGGAGAATTGCGTGCAGGCGATGGTGGCGGTGAACAGCGGGCCTGTGCTGACGGAGGCGGATGCGCCGTCGAGTTTGAGGAATTTCGCGGAGCAGCGGCGGAGCCGGTCGATCAGGTTCGCGGCGACGGCGGGAGGCGGCGATGCCGGCGGAGGGCCGGTTCTGGCTTCGCGGCGGATGGATGCGGAAGAGAGTTTTGTAACGCCTGTGGTGCCGCTGGCGGAGATGGAGCGGCACGCGATAATGAACGCGCTGGAGTATACAAAGGGCGATCGTGTCATGGCGGCGCAATTGCTGGGCATCGGGCGCACGACGCTCTATCGGAAATTAAAGGAGTACGGGATTCAGTCTTGAAGCTCGCTCTCGACGCAACTTATAGCGTCGGCAAGAACCTGAGCGGGGTCGGTGTGTACTCCCGCGAGTTGCTGTCGGGGCTTGCGCAAGCGAGACCGGGCGCGACGTTTGAGTGGTGCTATCGCGTGCACCGTTTTGCCAAAGCTCTGAAAGAGCCGCGTCCCGTTAATGCGAGTTTGCGCCTTCTGGTGGACGGCTGGCTGCCGCGGCGAGGGCGCCTGTTCCACGGGTTGAATCAGCGGATGCCGGCCCAGCGATTCAGGCACGCGGTGTGCACGTTTCATGACCTTTTTGTGATGACGGCGGAGTATTCGACGCGAGAGTTTCGCGAGAGATTCACGGCACAGGCGAAAGAGGCGGCGGAGCGGTCGGATCTGATCATCTGCGTGAGCCGGTTCACGGCTGGGCAGGTGGAGTCGCTGCTGGGGGTGGAGCGGTCGAGGCTGCGGGTCATCGCGCACGGCGTGCGTTTTCCGCAGCGGACGGAGAGGGCGGAGCGGGAGCCGATGGTGCTGCACGTGGGTGCAATTCAGAAGAGGAAAAACCTGCTCGTCCTGATCGAAGCCTTTGAGCGCGGGGTGAAGGCCCCGTGGAGGCTGTGTCTGGCCGGGTCGGCGGGGTATGGGGCGGGAGAGGTGATGGAAAAGATCGCGCGGAGTCCGGCGAGGGAGCGGATCGACACGCCGGGCTGGGTGAGCGACGACGTAGTCGCGCGGCTCTATGAGCGAGCTTCGATTTTTGCATTCCCCTCTCTGGATGAGGGGTTTGGGATCCCCGTGCTGGAGGCGATGGCGCAAGGAGTTCCAGTGTTGGCCGCGAATCGACCGGCGCTCCAGGAGGTGTGCGGAGATGCGGCGCTGCTGTTGAGCGCGGAAGATTCGGCGGCATGGGAAGGCGCGCTGCGGGAGTGGACGACCGTCAAGGCGGCTCGAGAGCGGCTGGTGGCCTCAGGACTGGCCCGTGCGTCTCTCTTCACATGGAAGAGGGCGGTGAATGAGACGTTGGAGGTGTACCGGGAACTGGGGCTTGGGATCTAGCGGGCGGACTCTTCGTCTACGGCGATCTTGAGCGCGCGTAGGAACTTCTGGTCCTGTGCCGTCCACTTGATGCGGGCGGTTGGCTCGGCGGCTCCGCTCACCTCGGGTTCGAATTCAGCTTCGAGCCGGGTTTCCAGGATCGTTTCGCCTTCCTCGTCGCTGCTGCTTTCGTCGCGTTTGTTGAAGCCGATGGTGGCTTCGAGGACGAGGAAGACATCGTAGCCGGAACGGCGGATCTCGCCGATGGCGGCAGCGATGCGGTCGGAATCGGAGAGCGATTCGTTGATCGCCTGCCCCAATTCCTGCATGAGTTCCTTCAATCGGTCGTCCAAGTCGGGTCCTCTTTGCCGTCCTCTTTTAGGATACCACCCGGGGGGGAATCGGCTGTGCCGTAGATCTTGCTATCCGATTATCTCTATCGTCCAAATCGGGCCCGAGCATGAGGGATTGCGAAGGGGGCTGATAGGATGGAGGAGAAGCGAGCAAGAGATGGGGATCGTGAGAAAGTTCATCGAGCATGTGGTTCCGGGCGTCGTGAAGCCGCTGCACGTGTTGTGGAACGAGGTGATCGGATTCCTGTTTCTGGCATTCGGAGTGCTGCTGATCCGGCCCGTCTATCACAGCTATCGGGATCTTGATGGGGATCCGGCGAACCTGGTGAAGCTGTTGTTGAGTGCGTTTTTCATGCTGGTGATGCTGTTCTTTGGGGTTCATTCCTTCTGGAAGGCGCGAAGGATCGCGCGGCGGCCATAGCGGTTTCAATCGGCTGCGGGTACTGCTGGCCGGGGCGACGGGGACGCTTGGATTGAGGAGGCCCGGAAGCCGGGCGTAAGTCAGTTCGTTTACATCGCTCCTGCCCACGGGACACGGAGGCTGGGCGATTCCCCGCGAGAGGCCGGGCCGAAGAGCCCGGTTATTGGGGCTGCGCTTTCGCAGCGGAGAGTTTTTCGAGCTCAGTAACCATCGTCTTCACGTTGGCGGCGTCGGGCGCGTTGGGCGCCGAGGCGAGATAGGTCCGCATCTGGTCGAGCGCGCTTGAGTACTCGCCTTTGTCGGCGAGGATGACGCCAAGCAGATGGTTGATCTTAGGGTTGCGGTGATTGGTGTCGAGCTTGGCGGCTTCGCGCGCGCTCTTCTCAGCGGCGTCGAGGTTCTTGAGATTGTAGCTGGCGACAGAGTGGAAGAACCAGACCTGAGGCGAGATGTAGGGATTCAGCTTAATGACGACGCCGGCCTGTTTCTCGATCTTTTCCCAATCGCGCTCGTTGACGGCGAACTGGAGGAGTTCGAGCTGCGGGCTGACGAACTTGGGGTCGGCTTCGGTCGATTTGAGGAACGCTTCCCGGGCCCTGTCACCCTGTTTTTGGGCGTTGTAGGCGCGTCCGAGCTCATACCAGGCGACGGCGTACTTGGGGTAGAGATTGACGGCCTTTTCGAGTTCAGGCAGGGCGTCGGCGAACTTTTTCTTCTTGTTACGATCCAGACCTTTCTCGTAAGCTTTCTTGGCGTCCTTGGGGGCCATGGCGGTGGTCATGGAGAAGGTGAAGCCTTCGACGTTGGCCAGGCGGTGGAGGATGATAGTACCGATCTCGGGGTTATCCATCACGCGGCGGCCTGCGAGGGAGATAACATCGCTGCGGTAGCCGGGCAGCTCGGCTTTGAGTTCGCAATTCATGAGCTCGCGTTCGCTCATGCCGCTTCGGCCGGGACCCATGGAGCCGGGGAAGCCGCGGTCGCCGGAGGAGTTGCCGAAGGGGTCGTTGGTGCTGCCGACGCTGGCGTCGGGGGTCATGGCGTTGTTGTCGCCGAGAGAGATGCTGAAGCGGCCCTTGGAGTCCGTATAGCCCTGGGGGCGGGGCTGGCCGTTGCAGACCAGATACATGGTGACGAAGTCGGGCGGGGGTACGCCGTCGTCCATCAGGACGCGGCCACTGAGATAGATGGGCCGGCGCATCTCCTGGAAGCTCGGATCGCGGCGTGGATCGTTGGTGGGGTATTGGGGCGTGTTGGTTCCGGGCCGTCCGGGGGGGGTCCCGCCGGGAATGGAAGGGCTGGTTGGAGTGGAAGGTCCCGGAGTCCCGCCGCCGCCGGCGCCGGGAGACGGTGAGCTGGGCGGAGCGCTAGGCGCCGGCGCTTCCTGCGCCGAGACGGGCGCGAAGGCAGAAAAGGTGAAGGCGAGAGCGGCAAATGCCGCCGCGGGCCTGAAAGAGAACTGGGAACTCCGACTGCGCGTACCCGGCATGGCGTCCCTCCCTGGAATGACGAACTTGATCCTCATTCTGCCACAGCCGCGCCACCAAAGCGACCCGGCCGGTATATCATGATGCACGGGAGTCCTCCAACTCATGAATCGCACCTCATTCTCTCTTATCGCGATCGCCGCTTTTGTGAGCCTGGCCGGATGTTCGAGCGGGCCGGCGCCGAAGAAGGAAGCCGCGGCCAAAAAGCCGGTCGAGCCGGTCACCGGGCAATCCGGCATTTTTCAGATGTACCAGGTTGCCCGGACCTGGGCGAAGGACGCGATGCTGCTCAAAGTCGACAACCTCGACATTCCGGAGGCGAAGTCGCAGCCGGGCAAGTACGGGGTATGGAGAGCGACCTTTGTGTCGCTTGAAAAGAAGCAGAAGCGGGACTACATGTATGCCGTCGCGGACAGCGAGGGCGGAATCATCAAGGGGGCGCGCGCGGGATCGGAGTCGCTGTATGCACCGAACCCGCAGATCCGGCCGATTGCGATCACCGACGTGAAGACGGACACTCCGGCGGCGCTCGAAGAGGCGCTGAAGAATAAAGAGGTGAAGGAGTTCGCCGACAAGAACCCGAACGAACCGGTCCAGTTCATCCTGGAGTGGACCGGGCAGACGATCGATCCATGCTGGCGGGTGTATTGGGGGCCGACGCTTTCGATGGCGAAGGCGAACGTATGGATCAACTCAAAGACGGGCAAGTTCGTTAAAAAGAGCCGATAAGCCGGCAGCTCAGGCTTTGCGGCCGGAGCGCGTCCTGGCGGGCGGCATGGGCTGCGGCTCGACGGTGCTCGCCACGCGCATGAGGCCCTTGCGGCTTTCCGGTTCTGGCGGGCGGATGTTACGGGCGAGCTCGACGTTCAACTGAGCGATGAACTGCTCGATCTGCGCCTGCATGGCGGACATCTTCTCCCGCATGTTGAGGATAATCTCAACGCCCGCCAGGTTGACGCCGAGCTCGCGGGTGAGCTCGAGAATAACTTCGAGGCGTTCGAGGTCTTCCTCGGTATACAGCCGGGTGTTGCCGTCGCTGCGGGAAGGTTTGAGCAGTCCTTCGCGCTCGTAGAGGCGAAGCGGCTGCGGGTGGATGGCGTACTTCTCCGCCACGGCTGAGATCATGTAAGCGGCGCGTCCACGGGGTTTGGTCACGGCGTCACACCTGGTTTCTTCATGAGATTCTGGCCCACACATCGGCGCGGGGATCTGCAGGGTCGAGCTGGGCGAGTTTCTTGAGCAGCTCGCGAGTCCGCTCGTCGCGAACATCGGGGGCCTGGATGGCGATTTCTACGATCTGGTCGCCGCGGCTGCTTTTGCGGGCATTGAATACGCCCTTTTCGCGAAGACGGAATTTCTGGCCGTTCTGAGTGCCTTGGGGGATTTTGAGGATGGCGCGGCCGTCGACAGTCGGGACTTCGATCTTGGCTCCGAGGCCGGCTTCAGAGACGGTGACGGGGATGCGGATGTGGATATCGTCGCCTTCGCGGGTGAACAAAGGATGGTCTTCGACCCGGATTGTAATGAAGAGGTCGCCCGGGGGCGCGCCGAGGGTGCCGGCGTTGCCTTTGCCGGCGACGCGGAGACGGGAGCCGGTGGAGGCGCCGGATGGGATGCGCACCTCAACGGATTCCGAAACGTTGACCCGGGATTCGCCGCGGCAGTTCGGGCAGGCATTGGCGAGCTTTCCACTGCCGCCGCAGCGCGGGCAGGTGAGAGAGAACTTCATGGCTCCGGCCAACTGCTGGACATTGCCGGAACCGTGGCATTGCGGACAGGTAGCGGAGGCTCCGCCGGCCTGGCCGGTTCCGCGGCAGGCGCCGCAGAGATCGAGGCGGTGGATGTTCAGGCGGACCTGAGTGCCCTTGATGGCCTGCCAGAAGCCGATGGAGAGGGAGTATTCGAGGTCGGCGCCCCTCTCGGGAGCGGGAGAGGAGGGGTGGCGCTGTTGCCGGCCGAAGAACTGGCTGAAGATGTCGCTAAAGGCTCCACCGCCGGCTTGCGAAGATGCATGGCCTGCGCCCGCTCCGGCTCCGGAGAAGATGTCGCCAAAGTCGAAGCCGCCGAAACCGAAGCCGGCGTTGGGCGGAGGCTGGGCGCCGCCAGGGAAGCCGGAGTCGGAGTAGAAGCCGTACTGGTCGTACATCTTCTTCTTCTTGGCGTCGGAGAGGATGTCGAAGGCCTCCTGGACCTTTTTAAAGCGCTCCTCGGAGGCCTTGTCGCCGGGATTGAGGTCGGGATGGTACTTGCGGGCGAGACGGCGGTACGCCTTCTTGATTTCGTCATTCGAAGCGTCGCGTTTTACGCCGAGCGTCTGATAGTAGTCGGTTTGTGCCGGCATGGCTCACCCGCGCGGTCTGGAGATTACTTCTTCGCGTTCTCGTCGACATCGACGAACTCAGCGTCGACGACGTTGTCCTGCTTGGCCTGAGAGGAGGCTCCGTCGCCTCCAGGCGGCTGCGACGCTCCGGGCTGGCCGGGTTGCTGGGCGGCAGCCTGATACATCACTTCAGCGAGCTTGTGGCTGGCCGAGATGAGCTTTTCCTGGGCGGCCTTCATTTGCGCGCTGTCGTTGGCTTCGAGCGCCTTTTTGGCGTCGGCGATGGCCTGTTCAGCGTTCTTGACGTCGGCTTCTGAGAGCTTGTCGCGATGGTCGCGAATGGTTTTCTCCGTTTGATAGACAACAGAGTCGAGCTGGTTGCGGACCTCGATGTCGGACTTGCGCTTCTCGTCCTCGGACTTGTGCGCTTCGGCGTCCCGGGCCATGCGCTCGACCTCTTCCTTGGAGAGTCCGGAGCTGGACGTGATGGTGATCTTCTGTTCGTTGCCGGTGGCGCGGTCCTTGGCCATGACGTGGAGGATCCCGTTGGCGTCGATGTCAAAGGTGACTTCGACCTGGGGGACGCCGCGCGGGGCGGGCGGGATGCCGACGAGTTGGAAGACGCCAAGCAGGCGGTTGTCGCGGGCCATGGCGCGCTCGCCCTGGTAGACTTTGATTTCAACCGAGGTCTGGTTATCGCTGGCGGTGGAGAAGACCTCGCTCTTGCGGGTTGGGATGGTGGTGTTGCGCTCGATCAGCTTGGTGAACACGCCGCCGAGGGTTTCGATGCCGAGCGATAGCGGGGTGACGTCGAGGAGAAGGACGTCCTTCACTTCACCGCCAAGCACACCGCCCTGGACGGCGGCGCCGACGGCGACGACTTCGTCGGGATTGACCGTCTTGTTGGGCTCCTTGCCGAAGATCTCCTTGACGATCTGCTGAACGCGGGGAATGCGGGTGGAGCCGCCGACGAGAACGACTTCGTCAATTTGCGAAGGAGAGAAGCCGGAGTCGGCAAGCGCCTGTTTGCAGGGGCCGACCGAGCGCTGGAGGATGTCTTCGACCATCTGCTCGAAACGGGCGCGCGTGAGGGTCTTGACGAGGTGCTTGGGGCCTGTCTGGGGATCGCCGTAGATGAAGGGGAGATTGATCTCAGTCTCCATTGCGGCGGAGAGTTCGACCTTGGCCTTTTCGGCGGCCTCGCGGAGCCGCTGGAGGGCCATGCGGTCATTGCGGAGGTTGACGCCTTCATCCTTCTTGAATTCATCGATGAGCCAATCGACGAGGCGTTCGTCGATGTTGTCGCCGCCGAGGTGGGTGTCGCCGTTGGTGGACTTGACTTCCACCACGCCGTCGCCGACTTCAAGGATGGAGATATCGAAGGTGCCACCGCCGAAGTCATAGACGGCGATGCGCTCCTCTTTCTTTTTGTCGAGGCCATAGGCGAGCGCGGCGGCAGTGGGCTCGTTGATGATGCGAAGCACTTCGAGGCCCGCGATCTGGCCGGCGTCCTTGGTGGCCTGGCGCTGGGAGTCGTTGAAGTAGGCCGGGACGGTGATGACCGCCTTGGTGACCTTCTCTCCGAGGTAGGCTTCGGCGGCTTCCTTGAGCTTACCGAGGACCATGGCGGAGATTTCGGGCGGGGTGAGTTTCTTGCCACCCGTTTCGACGCGGGCGTCGCCATGGTCGCCTGGAGCGACCTTGTAGGGCATCCGTTTGATCTCGTCGCCAACCTCCTCATACCGCCGGCCCATGAAGCGCTTAATCGAGTAGACGGTGTTTTCCGGGTTGGTGACGGCCTGGCGTTTGGCGACCTGGCCGACAAGGCGGTCGCCGGACTTGGCGAAGCCGACGACGCTGGGGGTGGTGCGGGCGCCTTCCTGATTCGGGATGACGACGGGCTGGCCGCCCTCCATGACGGCGACCACCGAGTTGGTGGTGCCGAGGTCGATTCCGATGATTTTGCTCATGCCGGTAGGTTCCTCTGAGTCAGAATGAAATAAGACGGCGCGGCGCCAGCCACGAGCGGCCCGCGCCGGATGCGCCTGTCTTTATTATTAAACCTGAGTGGTCTTTTGTCAACTATAATTCCCCTTCCGGTGCTGATGATTCATGCAGGGAGTCGCACGCCTTGAAGCAAACACTCAAGCACTTTCTGCGGGTGGCGACGGGGATCGGGCTGGTCCTGCTGGGAATCACGGGGCTGATTCTGCCCATCATGCCAGGGTGGATCTTTTTGATTCCAGGACTGTTGATTCTGGCGGAGTACTTCCCGCCCCTGAGGCGCATGGTGGACTGGCTGAAAGCGAAATATGAGGTGGAAAAGGCGAAGCTGGAGGCGAAGAGGCGGAGCAGGTAAGGTCCCGGCTTGAGCCGGCGCAGTGGAGAACCATCTCGAACTGGTGCTGCTTTACTGGTTGATCGGGAGGGAGACTCTCCGGCAGAAGAAAGATGAGGGGTGGGGTGGGAAGGACATCGAGCGGCTGGCGGAGGATTTGCCAAGGGAGTTCCCGGAGATGCGCGAGCTGTCCCGAACCAAGCTGCTTTACATGAAGGCCTTTGCGGAGGCCTGGCCAGAGGAGTCAGTTGTCCAACAGGTTGTTGGACGGCTCCCCTGGGAGCCACAACCTCAGGATTCTTGAGCTTGTAAAGGACCCCAGCAAGCGGCTGCAGTACGTCCGGGCGGCGATCGAGAACGGCTGGAGCTGGAATGGGCTGGCGAGGCAGATCGAAAGCGGTCTCTCCCGAAGGCGGGGCAAGGCGACCACGAATTTCAAGGCGGCTTTGCCGGCGGTGGACGATTTGCTGCGGCACGCCGGCGGCAAATCGAGCATTGGGTTGATCCTGTGCAAGACGAAGAACGGAGTGATCGCCGAATATGCGGTGCGGGACATGGCCAAGCCGCTCGGGATCGCGGAGTTCCGGCATCTGGAGAAGCTGCCGGAGCAGCTCAAGGGGACGCTTCCGTCGATCGAGGAGATCGAGGCGGAGTTGGGGGAGGCGATTCGAGACCTTGCACGGAGCTGACGGACTACACTGAAGAGACGGGCCGGCTTTCCAACTCCCAACCATGATCAAGAGTATTTCCGTGCACGGGGCGCGGATGCACAACCTGAAGAATGTGAGCGTGGAGATTCCGCGGAACACGTTGACCGTCATCACCGGCCTGAGCGGGAGCGGGAAGAGTTCGCTGGCCTTTGACACGATCTACGCCGAGGGGCAGCGGCGGTATGTGGAGACGCTCTCCCCCTATGCGCGGCAGTTCCTGGACCAAATGGAACGGCCGGAGGTGGACTCGATCGACGGCCTGTCGCCGGCGATTTCGATCGAGCAGAAGACGACAAACCGGAGCCCGCGATCGACGGTGGGGACGATCACGGAGATCTACGACTACCTCCGGCTGCTGTGGTCGTCGATCGGCGTTCCGCACTGTCCGAACTGCGCGATTC
>CAYWST010000208.1:0-9950 GCA_964461075.1 uncultured Solibacteraceae bacterium
CCAGGCGGCGCAGGGGCAGAACGCGACACAGGCGGGCCGCTTCGTTGTCGAGCACCCGACATTGCTCAATCTCGGTTTCGAATGGGCGATCACCGGCGACGCCAACAGAAACGCCACGGTGACGGTGGAGTACCGCGCCGCCGGCGAGACGGCGTGGCGCAAAGCGTTGCCGCTGGTTCGCGTCGGCGGCGAACGCGTCTACAGGACGCGCGAGCACCTCGACTACACCGTACCAGACGGCTTCGCCGGCTCCATCCTGAATCTGCAGCCCGGCACGGAGTACGAGTGCCGCTTCGAAATGAAGGATCCGGATGGCGTGAGCGGGCAGGCGACGCAGATTGCAAAGGTGCGCACGCGCACGGAGCCCCAGCCCTACAAGGGAGGGCGGATTCTACACGTTTACCCGCCGGACTACCAGGGGCCAAAGCAGGAGCCGAGCTTCACGAGCATTCTGCAGGCCTATTATGGCGCGGGTCTTGGCGACTGGAGCGTCGTCTGGGAGCGGCGGGCGCAGCCGGGAGATACCATCCTTGTCCACGTAGGCCTGTACCGGAACGACCGTCTCAACTACGTCGACCCGATGATGACTCCGTTCGACGGCACGATGTCGCTGGCGCTCAAAGGGACTCGCGAGAAGCCCATTACGATCAAGGGGGCCGGGGACGGCGAAGTCGTCATCGACGGCGCGGGCAATCACCGCGTGTTCGACGTGATGGCCTCGGAGTATCACATCTTCGACGGGCTGACGATTAGAAACACCGACGTCGGGATCTTCGCCGGGCAGAAGGAAGTGGGCGGCGCGGTCGGGCTGACGGTAAAGAACTGCCGGTTCGAAAACGTCGGCTTCGGAGTCTGGACCGAATACGCGGGGTCGAGCGACTTCTACATTGCGGACAACCTCTTCATCGGCCGCGACGACCGGTTCCGCCTGATTGGCTGGACCGGTTCGATGTGGGCGAGCGCGGGTCCATACCAGTCACACCAGGTGGTGAGCTACTACGCCGTGAAGGTGTACGGGCCGGGGCACGTGATCGCGCACAACGCCATCGCCTATTTCCACGACGGCATCGGCATCTCGACTTACGGCACGCCGGAGAAGGACCCGGAGCGGCGCGCGTCGTCGATCGACATCTACGGCAACGACATCCACATGTCGAACGACGATTTTGTGGAGACTGACGGCGGCGTGCACAATATTCGCGTCTTCAACAACCGTGGAGTCAATGCGGCGCACGGCGGCTACAGCTCACAGCCGATCTTCGGCGGGCCGGCGTACTTCTACCGCAATCTGCTCTATCACCAGCCGACGGGAGTGGCGTTCAAGTTCTCGGCCAAACCAGCCGGACTGTTTGTTTTCCACAACACGTTGATCGGGGAGCAGACAGCGCGGGATCCAAGCTCCAACGTTCACTGGCGGAACAATCTCTTTCTGGGCAGAGACACGCCCGACCGCGGCGTGATGGCGTGGGCGAACGCAACCGATGTGTACAGCGCCGATTACAACGGTTACCGGCCGAACAAGGGAGTGAAGAACCAGTACTGGTGGCTCGGGCCTAAGCCAGGCGAGCGGCTGTACGAGCCGCCGAAAGAGCGCTGGCAGGCGTTCGCCACTCTGGCCGAAATGAAGGCTGCGACGGGGCAGGAAGCGCACGGCATCGAAGTGGACTTCGACATCTTCGAGTCGATGGTTCCGCCGGACCCCGCCAGGCGCCATGCGGTCTATCACTCGATGGACCTCAACTTCCAACTGAGGCCGGGTAGCAAGGCGGTGGACGCCGGCGTGGTCATCCCCACGGTGAACGAGGACTTCAAGGGGCGCGCGCCCGATCTCGGCGCGTTGGAGGTTGGAGCGCCGGCGCCGCACTACGGGCCGCGCTGGCTGACCTGGAAACCCTTCTACCGCTGAGCGTGATCGGGCGACAATCCGGATATGTGGAAGTTCGCCCTGCTGGTCTCTCTGGCTGCGCCCTTGGTCCGGGCGGCCGACCTTTCCCGCGCCCTCGTGATCGCCGCGGACCCGGCCGCGCGGATTGCGGCGGCGGTTCTCGTCGAGGAAGTCGAGAAGCGTTCGGGCGTTCGATGGCCGGTCCGCGGGCGCGAGGAGATGGGGCGGCCCTCCGTGATTGTCTCGACAGGCGCCGGCGGCCGCGCCGAGGGCTACCGGATTGCGCTCGAACGCGGCGATTTGAAGGTCGCTGGCGCGGATGGCCGCGGGGCGCTCTACGGCGTGGGAGCGCTGCTGCGGAAGATGACGCTCACCTCCGGCAAAGCGGAAGTTCCCGACGGTCTCGATGAGACCAGCGCCCCGGCCTATCCGATCCGGGGCCATCAACTCGGCTACCGGTCGACGGCGAACTCATGGGATGCGTGGACGGTGGCGCAATTCGATCAGTACATTCGCGAACTCGCGCTGTTCGGCGTGAACAGCATCGAGAACATTCCTTTTCAGGACGCGCGCGGCAATCCGCTCATGAAGGTGGACCGGCGGGAGATGAATCGCGCGATGTCGGCCATCTGCAGGAAGTACGGACTCGATTACTGGGTGTGGACGCCGGCGGACATCGATCTGAACGACGCTTCAAAGCGGGCCGCGCTGATGGCGCGCTTCGATGAACTGATCGCAGGCAGCGTCGAGTTGAGCGGCGTCTTTGTGCCGGGCGGCGATCCTGGGCATAATCCGCCAAAGCTGCTCTGGCCGTTTCTCGAAGAGGTCGCGGAGCGAGTCGCGCGAAAGCACCCGAAGGCGAAAGTCTGGCTGTCGCTGCAAGGCTTCGGGAAGGAGGAGGAAGAGGAGGTCTACCGTTTTCTCGAACAAGCGAAGCCGTCTTGGCTGGGCGGGCTGGTGGCGGGACCGTCGAGTCCCCCCATTGCGCGCACGCGGCAGCGGCTGGATGCGCGGTACAGATTGAGACTCTACCCTGACCTGACTCACAACAAAATCTGCCAGTACCAGGTGCCGGAGTGGGATCAGGCGTTCGCTCTCACCTTGGGCAGGGAGGCGGTGAATCCGCGGCCCTTCGAGTTTGCGCTGATTCACAATCGTTGGGCTGGATACAGCGACGGTTTCATCTCCTATTCCGACGGCGTGCACGACGATGTGAACAAGGCGGTGTGGAGCGCGCTGGCGTGGGACCCGGGGCGGCAGCCGCGCGACATCGTTGTGGAGTACGCGCGCCTGTTCTTCGGCGCCGGGATTGCCGAACAGGCGGCCGATGGAATTCTGGCCCTCGAGCGAAACTGGCGCGGACCCCTCGCGGCCAACGGCGGCGTGGAGGCGGCGCTGGAGTTATGGCGCGGGCTTGAAGCCCGTTCGCCTGGGCTTGCCGGCAACTGGCGATGGCAGATGTGCCTGCTGCGGGCGTCCTACGACGCCTACGTGCGGCGCAGGTTGCTGCACGAGAGCGAATTGGAGAGGGAGGCGAACGCCATCCTTGCGGCGGCGGCCGATGCCGGGCAGGCGATGGATCGCGCCATGGCGGTGTTGAATCGCGCAGTCACGAATCAGGCTGCCCCCGAACTGCGGGCCCGCATCGTCGATTTGTGCGAGAGGCTCTTTCAGTCGATCGGTCTCCAGACCAGCGTGGAGAAGTATCACGCCAGCGGGGCTGAACGCGGCGCCGTTCTCGATTTCATCGATTATCCGCTGAACAACCGCTGGTGGCTCGAAGACGAGTTCGCCAAGGTCAGGGCCATGCCGTCGGAAGATTTGAGGCTGGCGCGCTTGCGCGAGCTGGCGGCGTGGGAGAATCCGGGCCCCGGCAGTTTCTATGACGACATCGGCAATGAGGCGAAGTCGCCGCGGGTGGATGGCGACGCCGAGCAGGATCCGGATTCGCTGCGCGGCGCGGAGCCGGTTTTTTGGTGGTGGGACCAGGGCAGGAGCCGCGCGCGCCTGAGCTGGCAATCCACCATGTGGCCGCGGCGGATGGTGTATGAAGGATTGGATCCCGCGGGTAAGTATGCCGTCCGGACGGGCGGCTTCGGGCAGAACCTGCTCCGCATCGACGGCGCGCGGGTTGCCGCCGTTGCCGGCGGAACGCAGATGGGCGAGTTCAACGAATTCGCCGTGCCCGCCGAGGCGGTGAAGGACCGCCGGCTGATCCTCACATGGGACATCCCGAACGATGAAGCGCATCTCAACTGGCGGCAGCGGTCGCGGCTGGCTGAAGTGTGGCTGTTGAAACGGAAATAAACACTGGCTCCGGCTATACTCGGGGCATTATGTCGAAGTCACTGTGGATCGGAATCTCCGCCGCGGCGGCCGCCGCCATTGTCGCCACGAGCGCGGCGCGCCCGGATCTCTGGGATTTGCTGCCGTCGGCAACCAAACCGGGGCTGCAGGCGAGCGGCGCCTGGCTGGTGGCCTCGCACCAACTGGTGCGGCCTTGGAATCCGGGCGTCGCCATAGCGGGCAGACCGGCGGACTTCGCCCTGAACGAAGGCGCCACGCTCGCGGCCGTGCTCAACGGGAACAGCGTCGTGCTGATGGACGCCACAGCGGGCAAGGAACTCTCGCGAACGGCGAGCAGGACGACGTCGTATCTGGGCATTGCGTTCCGGCCCGGAAGCGATGAGTTGTGGGCGAGCGAGGCCACGCGCAGCGGGCCTGACAGCCTGCTGATCGTCCGCTACACCGCGGACGGCAGGATCTCGGGCGCGTCGCGAATGGATCTCAAGGGCCACCCGATCCCTTCGGGACTCGCTTTCAGTAAGGACGGCAAGACGCTCTATGCCGCAATGCACCATGACAACGAAGTGGTCGAGATCGATGCGGAGAAGCGCGCCGTCCGGCGAAGGATTGCGGTCGGGCTGGCGCCCTTCGCGGTGGTTCTCGACGAGGCGAAAGCACGGCTATACGCGTCCAATCGCGCAGGCGAGCGGCGCGCGAATGCGCCGGCCGCTCTCAGCGGGAAGGAGAAGTTGCCTGTGGATGCGGTGGGCTCGGTGCTCTCTGGCAGCTTGAGCGTTGTCGAGTTGAAGTCCGGCGCTGTGAAGAGCGTGGAGACAGGACTGGCGCCGGCGGGGATCGCCCTCTCGCCGGACGGGAAGGCCCTGGCGGTGGCCAACAGCCACGCCGACGAAGTGCAGGTGTTCGACACGGAGAACTGGAAATCACAGCGGTTGCCGGTGAGCGCGGGCGGCGCCTCCCTGGGTGCGATTCCGAACAGCGTTGCATTCAGGCCCGACGGCCGGAGGTTGTATGTGGCCTGCGGCGGCGAGAACTCGATCGTGGTGTTTGATCGCAAAGGTTCACGTTGGACGCTGACGGGCCGCGCGCCGGCAGGTTGGTTCCCCACGGCGTTGAGAATCGGAGCCGGCGGCAAGCTGATGGTGGCAAGCGTGAAGGGAACGGGGAACGACGAGCGCGGGAAGGACCGCCACAACAGCCGCGTGTACGAGGGGATGTTGAACAGCTACGCCGATCCTTCGCTGGCGGAACTGAAGGCCGGCGCCCGGGAGGTGGAAGCTGCCGGACGCCCGCGGTTCGAGAAAGCCGGCGGCGTGGAGGATCTGACCACGCTCGGTATCCGGCATGTTTTCCTTCTGATCAAGGAGAACCGCACTTACGATCAGGTCTTCGGCGACATCGAAAAGGGACGGCGCGATCCGTCGCTCGTCATGTACGGGCGCGACGTGACCCCGAACCATCACGCGCTCGCCGAGGAGTTTGTTCTGCTCGATAATTTCCATGCCAGCGGCGCGATCAGCTTCGAAGGTCATCAGTGGTTGATGATGGGCTTCGTCAGCGATCACGTGGAGCGCGCGCTCGCCGCTGCGCCGCGCGGCTACGCGTGGAATATGGGCGATGCGCTGACGGTTTCGCCCGCCGGCTTCTTCTGGCAGGACAAGCGGAGGCCGCTCGACGTGCTGTTGCTCGGGGCGATGTCTCTCCCCGGCCGGAAAGATGAGGCGACGGGGCTTGTCAAGGACATCAACGAGAGCGAGCTGCTGAGTTGGGGCGAATACTGGGAGCACTACCGGAAGGGCACGTGGCGGAGCGTGATCGCCTCCAAGTGCGCGGTGCCGGCGCTGCGCGGAATCTATGACGAGGGGTTTCCCGAAAGCAGCATGAAGATTCCCGACCAGATCCGCGCGGAGGCGTTTCTGGAGCGGCTTAAAAAGTGGGAGCAGTCTGGCAAGGCGCCGGAACTGGTCATCATGACGATGACGAGCGATCACACCGAAGGGCGGCGTCCCGGGGCGCCGCGGCCCGCCTCGATGGTGGCCGACAACGATCTCGCGCTGGGGCGGATCGTCGAGGCCGTCAGCAGGAGCCGTTTCTGGGAGAACTCGCTCGTCCTGGCCGTGGAGGACGACGCTCAGGACGGGGTGGATCACATCAGCGGGCGGCGCACGCTGATGCTGGCGGCGGGGCCGATGGTGCGGCGTGGTGCGCTCGACGGCAATTACTACACGCAGACCAGCCTTGTCCGGACGATTCAGGCGATCTTTGGGATCGAGCCGAAGACCCGGTTTCTTGCTGCGTCGAGACCGATGACCAGCCTGTTCACCACGCAGAAGGATCTGCGTCCATTTACTCAGAAGCCTGTGGGCCTCAAACTCGACGACATGAATCCGCCTCTGAGCGCGCTCAAGGGCCGCGAGCGCTGGGCCGCGGTTGAGAGCGCCAAAATGAATTTCGACGAAGTCGACGACGTGCCCTCCGGCGTGCTGAACCGGATTCTGTGGGAAGACCGCAAGGGATGGGGGACGCCCTATCCCGTCCGCAAAGGCCGTTGACGGGCTGCCGCTTGAAGAGCCTCGGCTACAATGCCATTCATGGGGCTTGTTCGCCGGGCATTGCTGGGCCTCCTCTGCGCCGTAGCGGCGCACGGGCTGAGCGTCGACTATTCCAAACAAATTCACCCGATTCTGGCTTCACGGTGTTTAGGCTGCCACAACGGTCCGCGCGGGCAGGCGGGCCTTTCGCTGGCGGCGAAGCAGGACATACTGCGCGGCGGCGTTTCCGGACCCGCCATCCGGCCCGGCGATGGCGCCGGTTCGCTGCTGGTGAAAAGGATCGACGGCAGAAAGGGGCCGCGAATGCCCATGGCCGGCGCGCCCCTCGATGAGCCTTCGATTGCCCTCATTCGGAAGTGGATCGACGAAGGCGCCCGGATGGACGCCGCGGCCGCCGCGCCCGCGCTGCCGGCTCATTTTTCGCTGGGTCTGAAACCGCCTGTGGAAGGCGGCATCGACACGATTCTGGCCGCTTACTACCGCAAACACCAGGAGCCGCCCGCCGCCCCCGTGAACGATGCGGTGTTCGCCCGGCGCGCCTATTTCGATCTCTGGGGGCTGCCCCCTGACCCGGACCAACTGGCTCGCTTCCTTGCCGACCAACGCGCGGACAAGCGGGCAAGGCTCGTCGAGGAATTGCTGGGACACCAGAGGAATTACGCCGAGCACTGGATCAGCTTCTGGAATGACCTGCTGCACAACGACGAGGGCGTGGTGTATCACGGCGAGCGGGCCAGCATCACGCCCTGGCTCCTGAAGGCGCTTGAAGAGAATCTGCGGTACGACGAGTTCGTCCGGGAACTGATCGCTCCATCGAAAAGCGGGCCCGCGGGTTTCGTGCAGGGCGTCACATGGCGCGGGACGGTGAACGCATCGCAGACGCCGCCGATGCAGGCGGCGCAGAATTCGGCGCAGGTGTTTCTCGGAATCAACCTGAAGTGCAATTCCTGCCACGACAGCTTCATCAGCCACTGGAAGCTGAAGGAGGCCTATTCGCTGGCGGCGTTCTTTTCGAAAGAGCCCCTGGAAATCGTGCGCTGCGACATGAACACCGGCGAGAAAGCGCAGCCCGCGTTTCTCTTCCCCGAGTTGGGCGGCGCGCCCGCCGAGGCGGGCTTGGAGGAGCGGCGCGCGGCCGCCGCGCGGCTGTTTACCGCCACGGAGAACGGATTGTTTGCGCGGACGATCGTGAACCGCGTGTGGCGGCGGCTCTTGGGCCGCGGCTTGGTGGAACCGGTTGACGAAATGGAAGCGGCGGCGTGGCATCCGCCGCTGCTTGAATGGCTGGCCGCCGACTTCGTCGCCGGCGGTTACGACATGAAGCGGTTGCTCCGGACGATCATGACCTCGGAGGCGTACCAGCGCCCAAGCGTCCCCGCCGGAATTCTGCGCGACGGGCAATATGTGTTCTCCGGACCGTGGCCCCGGCGGCTCACGGCTGAGCAGTTCGCGGATTCGGTTGCAGCGTTGACCGGCGAATGGCGCGTGCGCGTGGACAATCGGCCGGTTCCCGGCACGTATGCGCGCGAGTGGCGATTCAAGGCCAACGCCTTGACGCGTGCGCTCGGCAGGCCGATTCGGGACGCCGCCGTGACTGAAAGGCTGACCGAGTCGACGACGCTGCAGGCGCTGGAACTCACGAATGGGAGGGTTCTCAACCAGTGGCTCAAGGAAGGAGCCACGCGCATGACGGGCCAGCCTGTGCCGGCGCCGCAGAACCTGTTCGACAGCGGTCTCATGAGAGCCAGCACAAAGGTAAATGTCGACATCGACCTCACCGGAAGAAAGCAGTTGCGCCTGCTCGTGGTGGATGTGGACTCTTACGATCCGTCGCGGATTCGCGTCTACTGGCGTGGCGCGAGGCTCGTGGGCCCTGCCGGGGAGGAACCCCTTGAGGAAGAGACCCAATTGGGCCGTGAGCGCGTCGTCGAACTCGCGGGGAAAGGCTGGACGCGTTTCCGCGCGACGCTGGTTGTCGACCCTGCCGCCAATCAATCCGACATCGCTCCGGCTGTGCGCGGCTTCGCATTCGAAGACCCGCCCAACATGGCGCGGCTCGTGGCTGTATCCGGTGCGCCCCCGGTTCCTCCGCCAACGCCGGAGAGGTCCCCGCAAAGACTCGTGCGCCGGATCTACCTGCATGCCTTGAGCAGGCAGCCGCTGGATGGCGAGATCCGGAGCCTTTCGGCGCTCCTCGGCGCGGGCGGCGGAATCGACAAAGAGGGGCTGCAGGATGTGTTGTGGATGGTGCTGATGTCGCCGGAGTTCCAATTCATCCGTTAGGGGAGCGATGATGACCACTCGACGCGAGTTTCTGATGGGCGCGGCGGCTTCAGGGTTGGCGGCCGGGGCAGGGAAGCTGCTGCCTGCCACGGCCGACTCCATGATCCTGCTCTGGATGGCCGGCGGCATGGCGCAGACCGAGACCTTCGATCCGAAGAAGAAGACGGAGTTCGCGCCGGGCACGCCTTCCAGCGCCGTGTTGAGCACGTTCGGCTCGATTCCTACCGCGGTGGATGGAGTGCGGATCTCGGAGGGGTTGGAGCGCATCGCGCGCGTTCTCGATCGCGGGACTCTCGTGCGCTCGCACCGCGTGGGTGATCTCGGCTTCATTCTGCACTCCAAACATCAGTACCACTGGCACACTGGCTATGAGCCGCCTCAGCCGGTACCGGTTCCGCACATGGGCTCGTGGATTGCGAAGATCCTCGGGCCGCGTAAGCCGGACGTGCCCGCTTTCGTCAACATCGGGCAGAACCTGGAGATCGGGGCGGAGAGTGACGCCGTGAAGGCGTTCACTACCGCCGGCTTCCTCGGCAGTGAGTACGGGCCGTTCAACATCCCGGATCCAGCCGATGCGGTCTCGGCCGTGCGCCCGCCGAAGGAGTTCAGCGAACTGCGGTTCCGCAGGCGGTACGAAGCCTATCGCGAGCTGATGAAGATGAACCCGGTGATGCGGGAGGGAAGCGACGCCCAGAAGGAGTCGCTGCTGCGGTCGGTCGAGAATGCGCACCGGCTGCTCATGTCGCCCGCGGCCAAGGCGTTCGATCTCGAGCTCGAACCGAAAGCTTCGTACGACGTCTACAACACGGGCAAGTTCGGGCAGGGCTGCCTGCTGGCGCGCAGGCTCGTCGAGGCGGGCGCGCGTTTCGTCGGTGTGCCGAGCATGTTCGACAGCTTGAGGGTGAGAGTCCCTTTGACAACCTGAT
>CAYWST010000209.1:0-9906 GCA_964461075.1 uncultured Solibacteraceae bacterium
GGGTGATCTGGTTCACGCCGCCCTTGGCGACGGAGTAGGTGAAGACCTTGGAGAGCGGGGGACCGGAGCTGGCGGAACTGATGTTGATGATCGAGCCGCCCTTGCCGGGCTGGGTCATGTGAGCCCCGAAGACCTGGCAGGCGAGGAAGACGCTCTTGAGATCGACATCGAGGATGCGGTGCCATTCCTCTTCGCTGATCTCCAGAAAGGGCGTGCCGGAGTTGATGCCCGCGGCGTTGATGAGGATGTCGGCTCGGCCCCAATCGGCGAGCATCCGGTCGAGCGCGGCCTGGAGGTCGGCCTTCCAGGTGGCGTCGACCTTAATGCCCAGGGCTTTCTGTCCGAGCGAGCGGATCTCCCGGGCCCGGGCTTCGGCGGCGTCGAGGTTGAAATCGAGGATGGCGACATCGGCTCCGGCGCGGGCGAGGCCAAGGGCCATCTCGCCGGCCAATACGCCGCCGCCGCCCACAACAGCGGCCGTTTTTCCTTTCAAGCTGAACATCTCAGAAGACATAAGGGAGTAGGACCTCTTGGACCGTTTATAGCATGTCGGGGTGGTCCTAGCCCGGGAAGCGTTACGAGGGTACTAGCGCGTTCTAAGGTGACATTGGCCCTACGGTCCCGTTGCGGCTCCAAAACCTTCCGTCAAACTAAGGACGTTGAGTGATTTCCGGGCTCTTACGGTCCAGGGGCCTTCATGCAGCGCGATATTGAACAATGGAAACCTAATGAAGTCGCGCGTCTGCTTGCGCTGGTAGAGACGGAGCGCCGTTACTACCAGGATCTCTTCTCCGCCCTGCCGGTGGCAGTGGCGGTGCTCGAGGCAAGCGGCGCGTTTGTGGCGACAAACCGGGAGTTTCGCCGGCTGGTCGGTGTCGAGGGCTCGCAACTCGGGCGGGCCCGAATCTCCGATTTCGTCGAGGCGCCGGGTTTGGAGCATGCGTTGGAGGTGTCGGCGCTTGAGGGGGCGGCCACGGAACCCCTGGATGCGTCGACGAAAGACGGACAGCGTGTACGGCTGGCCCTTGCCCCGGCGGGTGGGTGGTCGGCGGAGGGCTTGAAGGAGGCGGTGATGGTCGTCCAGCCCGCCCGCAAAGAGGCCGGCGTGGTGGAGGGTGGCTCGGCGCCGCCTTCGCTGCTGTGGCGGGTGGATGCCGGGCTCGAGCCGGAGCCGCCGGCCGGCATCTTCGCGCCGGATATTCAGCCGCGCCAGCGGTTCTATCTGGATCGCCCGGGGATGAGCGCGCACGAGACGTTCGACTACCGGGTTCGCGGTCAGCAAGGCCGGCTGATTTGGCTTCGCGACCACACGTTGATGGAGGGCTCGATTGTCTGGGGTTTCACGGTCGACGTCACGGCGGCGAAGAACGCCGAGACGGAGAAGATGGAGCGGACGAGGCGTGAAGCGGTGGAACGCCTGGCGGCGCGGGTGGCTCACGTGTCCAACAATCTGCTGATGATCGTGAACGGCTACGGGGAGGAGATTCTGGCCAGTCTGCACGAGGCTGACACCCGCCGTGCAGACATGGAGGAAATCCTCAAGGCCGCGGCGCGGCTCGCCTCGTTGACACAGGAACTCTCAACGCTGGCGCGTCCGCCGGCGTTCGAGCCGGTGGCGATTGAGCTCGACAGTTGGCTGCACTCGATCTCGGAGAAGTTGACTGCGCTGATGCCGGAAAGCGTCAGGCTCGCCGTCGCCCCGGCGCATGTGACGGTGGTATCGCATCCGTCGCTGCTGGAGCAGATGCTGCTGGAAATTCTCCACTTCCTGACGCCTTGGCTTCGCCCCGAGAACTCGTGCCTCATCGAGGTCTCCGCATCGGAAAACGAGGATTGCCGGCTGGTTCTGAGTCTGCCGGGTCTCCGCATCGATGAAGACGCCGCGGGCCGGCTGTTTGAACCCTTTTCCGGCCCCAAGGTGGGCGCGGACCCGCCGCTAGGCCTGGCAGGGCTGATGAGGCCGTTCGAGAGCCTCGGCGGCGCGCTCATCTGGGATCTGGCCGACCCGGCGCAACCGCAGCTTGTGTTCCGGCTGAGGAGGGCGGGCCGCCTGTCGCCCGAGCAGCCGCCGCATGCGCGGACCGTGATCGTGGTCGAAGATGAAGCCGGCATCCGGCAACTGATCGTCAAGTCGCTCGAACGGCATCAATTCCGCGTCGTTTCCGCTTCAAATCCGATTGAAGCGCTCGCTCAGACCGCCACCATGCCCAGCCAGCCAGACCTGCTGGTGACCGACCTGATGGTGCCCGGCATGGACGGCCGGACCTTCGCCTCAAAAATGCGCGAGCGTTGGCCGGCTTTGCCGGTGCTCTATGTCTCCGGTTTCACCGAAGATCCAGAATTGACGGCGCAGCTTGCCAAGGGCGCGCTGCCGCCCAACACCCGGTTTCTGGCCAAGCCGTTCGGGACGAAGGACCTGCTGGAGGAAGTGAGCGGGCTGCTGGCGCGCGCGGCTGCGGCGGGGAACTGAACATTCGCGGGTCCGGCTCCGTCAGAATGAAGGAGCATCGTGCAACTGAGAATCCGCGAGATCCGTGAAGCGGCGCTGGACCTGCGCCAGGACAGCCGGCCCATCGGCCGGTACCTTCTGGAAACGGAGGCCCATGTTTACGCCTTCGCCATCGCGGCGAATGTGCTGCTTGCCTTCTATCCCTTCCTCCTGGTGATGATCGCGCTCTGCCGCAACGTGCTGCACTGGCCGGAGGCGGAGCGCGCGATCGAATTCACGATCCGCGACTTCTTCGCCGGGGAGACGGGCGACTTCATCTGGCGGAACCTGGCCGCTTCGGCCGCCTACCGCCGGAGCTTTGAGTGGCTTGGCATGTTGCTGCTGCTGTTCACGTCCAACGGGGTTTTCCTGCCGCTGGAGGTGGCGCTGAACCGCGCTTGGGGTGTGCAGGAGAACCGGTCGCTCCTGAAAAACCAGGTGGTGAGCATGGCGCTCATCTTCAGTTGCGGGATTCTGGCGCTGCTCTCGGGAGCGCTGACGGGAGCGGGACTGGAAGTATGGCAGGCGCTCGCGGGTCCGAATTCGGAAGCGCCGGCGTTGCTCGTGCGCGCGCTGGCGAAAGTGGCGAGTTTCCCGGTCACGGTTCTGGTGCTGTATCTGATCTATGTGTACCTGCCGAACACGAAGGTGCCGGCGCGGCTGATCCTGCCACGCGCGGTTGTAATCGGCGTGGTGCTGGAACTGCTCAAGTGGATCAACCTGCTTCTCTGGCAGTGGCTCTACATGAAGTTCCGGCGCGAGTACGGCGTCTTCGTGAACTCGGTGACGATTCTGACCTGGAGCTTTCTGGCCGGACTGGTCGTGCTGGCGGGGGGCCAATGGAGCGCGCGGAGAGCCCGGCGCGAGCAGGAGTCGTTCCCCCCGCTGTCCGGCCAGGGTTGAGCGGCACGGGCAACCCCTCCGCGGCGCCGCTTCCTTGTCTACACTGAGGGAATACCCTGCGCGGGCTGGGGAATCCCGAACTCAATGAATCGCGAATATCACAAGTGGTGGAGCCACCGGCTCAACCGCGACATGGAACTGCTTGTCTTTGGCTATGCCGGACAGCCGGTGCTGGTCTTCCCGACATCGATGGGGAGGTTCTACGAATACGAGGACCGCGGCATGGTCGGGGCCATCGGCGGGGCTCTCGAGCACGGCCGGATTCAGCTCTTCTGCGTCGACAGCGTCGACAGCGAGAGCTGGTATTGCAAATGGGCTCATCCTTCAGGGCGGGTGTGGCGGCATATCCAGTATGAGAGCTACGTCCTGCACGAGGTCCTGCCGCTGATGCGCCAGCGCAGCGGCAGGCATCGGGTGGCCGTGACCGGCGCCAGCTTCGGCGGATTCCATTGCACCAACTTCGCGCTTCGCCACCCGGATTGCGTCTCCCATTGCGTCTCGATGTCCGGCGCGTATGACATCCACTCGTTCGTGGACGGCTACTGGGACGACAACTGCTACTTCAATTGCCCCACCGCCTACCTGCCGAACACCACGGACTCCTGGTACCTGGATCAATACCGCCACGACATCCGTTGGGTCTTCGCCGCCGGAGAGCATGACATCTGCCGCGCGGCGAACGAGGACATCGCCCGTATCTTCCAAACGAAGGGCATCCCGCACTGGTACGATTTCTGGGGACTCGGCGCCGTTCACGACTGGCCCCTCTGGCATGAGATGATCCGCAAGTACTTTCTTTGAGGAGCAGCCGCCATGAAAAAGATCGCAGTTCTATATGGCATGGAAAACACCTTTCCGGGGGCGCTGGTCGACCATATCAACGCGATGAGGATCGACGGCGTGCAGGCGGAGCATCTGCGGACAGGCGCTTTCCGGATGGATCGCGGCGCCCCGTACGATCTGATCGTCGACAGAATCTCGCACGACATTCCCTTCTACAGGGCCTACCTGAAGAACGCGGTGCTGCACGGCGCCAAGGTGATCAACAATCCATTCTGGTGGTCGGCGGACGACAAGTTCTTCAACTACGCCCTTGGCGCACGGATCGGAGTGGCCGTTCCCAAAACGGTCATGCTGCCGCATCATTCGCACCCGCCGGGGACGAGCGCCCAGTCGATGCGCAATCTGATGTTTCCGCTGAACTGGGACGAGGTGTTCGACTACATCGGATTCCCCGCTTTCATGAAGCCGCACCTGGGCGGCGGCTGGCGCAATGTCTATAAGGTGAACAGCCCCGAAGAACTCTACGCCGCCTACGACCAGACCGGCGACCTCGGAATGGTATTGCAGGAAGGGATCGACTTCACCGAGTACTTCCGCTGCTTCGTGGTCGGCGCGGAGCATGTGCTCGTCATGCCCTATGACCCGCGCCAGCCGCACGAGCACCGCTACGTCCGGGGCCTCGATGTGACGAAGAACCCGCTCTATCCGCGCATCGTCGCCGACGCCCGTAAGCTCTGCCAGGCTCTCGGCTACGACATGAACACCGTCGAGTTCGCGGTTCGCGGCGGCGTGCCCTACGCGATCGACTACCTGAACCCCGCACCCGACGCCGACCGCCATTCGGTCGGGGAAGACAACTTTGAGTGGATCGTCTCGACGATGGCCCAGTTCGCCGTTGAAACCGTTCTCGATCCAGCGCCGGCCGCCACCGGCTACCGCTGGACCAACTACCTTGACCGGAGCCGGTAAGCCCCGGCGGAAGGCGGATCTCGATGAGCACCAGGCCGAGCTTCACCATCGGAATCGAAGAGGAGTACATGACCGTCGATCCGGCGACGCGCGAACTGCGCTCGCACATCGACGCCGAGATGATCGAAAAAGGCAAGCTCGTCCTTCGGGAGCGAGTGAAGCCCGAGATGCACCAGTGCGTGGTCGAGGTCGGCACCGAAGTCTGCCACAACATCCGGGAAGCCCGTGAGGAACTGACCTCCATCCGGCGGCAGATGATTCACCTCGCGAAAGCCAACGGGCTCCGGCTCGCCGCCGCCGCCACCCACCCTTTCTCCGACTGGCGCAAGCAGGGCATCTACCCCGATTCGCGCTACGCCCGCATTGTCGAGGACATGCAGATGGTTGCCCGCGCCAACCTCATCTTCGGCCTCCACGTCCACGTGGGCATCGAAGACCGGGAGACCTGCGTCCACATCATGAATGCGGCGCGCTACTTCCTCCCGCATATCCTGGCGCTTTCCACCAACTCCCCTTTCTGGCTCGGCGACGAGACTGGCCTGAAAAGCTACCGCTCGAAGGTCTTCGACCGGTTTCCCCGGACCAACATTCCCGACTACTTCAGCAGCTACTCCGAATATGAGAACTTCGTCAACCTGCTGATCAAGACCAACTGCATCGACAACGCCAAGAAGATCTGGTGGGATCTCCGCCCCCATCCGCATTTCAACACGATCGAGTTTCGCGTCTGCGACCTGCCGACGCGGCTCGAGGAAACGCTCGGGCTCGCCGCTCTGATCCAGGCGACGGTCGTCATGCTCTGGAAGCTCTACGACAACAACCAGGGCTTCCGGCTGTACCGCCGCATGCTGATCATGGAGAACAAGTGGCGCGCCGCCCGCTATGGAATCGAGGGAAAGCTCATCGATTTCGGAAAGCGCATCGAGGTGCCCTTCCACGATCTGATGAAGGAGTATTTCGGCCTCATCGAACCGGTCATCGACGAGCTCGGGAGCCGCCGCGAAATCGAAAGCTTGAGACGCATCCTCGAAGAAGGAACCGGCGCGGACCGTCAATTGAAGATCTGGCGGGAAACCAAGGATTTGAAGGCGGTGGTGGACTACATCATTCACGAAACGGAGTCCGGCCTGGAATGACGCCTTTCGATCCGCAACTCTCGCCCGGCGCGCGAAACGCCGTTCGCACGTGCCTCAGGATTCAGCCCTCGGAAAAGGTGACCGTCATCACCGACGTCGAATGCCGCGAAATCGCCGCTTCCATCGAGGCGGAACTCGCAACGCTCGGCGCGCCGCATCGCACGTTTGTCCTCGAAGAGCTCGCTCCACGCCCTTTGACGGATATGCCCGCTCCCGTTCTCGAAGACCTGGAGACGAGCCAGGTTTCCATCTTCGCGGTCGTCGCGCAGCGGGACGAGCTTCGCAGCCGGATGCAGATGACCGGTGTCGTCAACCGCCGCAAGATCCGCCATGCCCACATGGTCAACATCGAGAAGAGGATCATGCTCGAAGGCATGCGCGCGGACTACGGCGCGGTCGACGCGCTCTCTTTGCGGCTTCTGGAGATCGCCAGGACGGCGCAGACCGTGCGCGCCGTCAACCCGGCCGGGACCGACATCACGGCGTCGATCAACCCTGAGTACCGCTGGCTCAAAACGAGCGGAATCATCAGCGCCAACACCTGGGGCAATCTGCCGGGCGGAGAGGTCTGGACCACGCCAGGCGAGATCAACGGCGTTTTCGTCGTGGACGGCGTCGTCGGCGACTACCTATGCGCGAAGTACGGCGATCTGCGCGAGACGCCGCTCACGCTGCGCATCGAGGGCAACCGGCTGGTCTCTGCGTCCTGCGGAAACAAGGAACTCGAAGCCGAATTCTGGCGCTACTGCCACACGGACGGGAACTCCGATGCCGTCGGCGAGTTTGCCATCGGCACCAACATCGGCGTCCACGACGTGATCGGCAACATCCTGCAGGACGAAAAGCTCCCCGGCGTTCACATCGCCTTCGGAAACCCCTACGGCGATCACACCGGGGCCAAGTGGTATTCTTCCACTCACATCGACGTCGTCGGCCGCGCCTTCAGCGTCTGGGTCGACGGCCGGCAGATCATGAAAGACGGGATGTTCCTGCTGTGACCGGCGACCAGCTTCGAGAGATCTTCAACCGCGGCTTCACCGGGGAGAAGTACGCGCGTTTTCAGGAAATCGTGAACCAGCGGTGCGGCGTCGAAGTGCCATTCCGGCTCTGCGAAACGCCCTGCTTTTTCGATTGGGAGTTCATGCACCAACTCTCGGGCGACGGCGCAGACCTGCTGGATCAACTCACCACGGATGAGTACCTCCGCGCCAGCCAGCGCGCCGTTCCGCCCGCGTTCCGCGCGCCCAACGAGCCGCAGCTTCCCCTGTTCGCCGTCGTGGATTTCGGCGTGGTTCGCAACGAGCGCGGGCTGCTCGAGCCCCGGCTGGTCGAGATCCAGGCGTTTCCGTCTCTCTATGCCTTCCAGCCGGTGCTTGCGCAAAGCTACATCGACGCCTACGAGATGCCCGGCGACCTGCGCTATCTTCTCGAAGGACTCGACATGAGGGCCTACAAAAAACTCCTGGAGGAGTCGATCCTCGCGGGACACGACCCGGCGGAGGTTGTGCTTCTCGAAATCGACCCCGAGCGCCAGAAGACGCGCTGCGATTTCGCGGTGACCGAACAATTCCTCGGGATTCGCGCCGTCTGTATCACCCGGGTGCGCAAACGCGGGATCAAGCTCTACTACGATCTCGACGGCCGCGAAGTCCAGATCCGGCGGATCTACAATCGCGTGATCATCGACGAACTGCTGGCTCTTGGGATCCAGCCGGCGTTCGATTGGCGCGACGAACTCGACGTCGAATGGGCCGGCCACCCGAACTGGTTCTTCCGGATCTCCAAGTTCTCGCTGCCGTTTCTGAAGCACCCGTCGGTTCCGCCCAGCCGCTTCCTGTCCGATTTGCAGGCATGGCCGGAGGATCTCGATCAGTGGGTGTTGAAGCCGCTGTATTCTTTCGCCGGGCGCGGAGTGGTTCTAGGGCCGTCGCGCGAAGAGATCGAGGCCATCCCGGCCGCCGAAAGAGACCAATGGCTGCTGCAGCGGCGAGTCGATTTCACGCCCGTCATTGAAACCCCTGAGGGGGCGACCAAGGCTGAAATCCGGGTGATGTACATCGGAGGCCGCCCCGTGACGCACATCATTCGCATGGGGCGCGGCGCGATGATGGGCGTCGATCACAACAAGGACCTCACCTGGGTCGGCGCCTCCGCGGCTCTGTATCATGGTGGGGCATGACGCCCGCCGACAGCGAACTCATCGAGCACATCGTCGATCATCTCTGCGAGGAGCAGGCCGAAGCCGTCGCTGAGTTGCGTGACCAGGAGATCGAGCGCCGCGTGCGCCTGGGCATCGGCCGCGCCCGCGCCGCGGGATTCTCCCAGCCCGAGGAGATCACTGCGTTCGTGACGCTGATGTTCGTTGTGGCGCCCGACTTCGACGTCCATCCGAAGATCGCCGCCGCGCTCAAGACGCTGAGCGGACCCAATCGCCTTCAAAACCTCTTCCAGCGGACGTCTGAGGAGGACTGGGCCGAGGCCGCGGAGCAGACGGCCGGTTGGGACGGGATTGAATGAGACGTGCGCTGCTGGCGTGGTCATCGGGCAAGGACAGCGCCTGGGCGCTGCATGCCGTCAGGCAGCGGGGCGAGTGCGAAGTCGCCGCTCTGCTGACCACGTTCAACTCCAACCATGACCGTGTCGCCATGCACGCGGTGCGGCGGGATCTGGTCGAGATGCAGGCCGAAGCCGCCCGCCTCCCGCTTTGGCCGGTCGAGCTGCCCTGGCCTTGTCCTAATGAAGTGTATGAATCGCTGATGGCGGAAGCCTGCCGCAGGGCTGTGGCGGAGGGGATCGGCATGATCGTCTTCGGCGACCTTTTCCTCGAGGACGTTCGCGCCTATCGCGAGAAGCAGTTGCAGGGGACCGGCCTCGCGCCGCTGTTCCCGCTCTGGGGTCTCGACACGGCCGCGCTTGCTCGCGAGATGATCTCCGGCGGCCAGCGCGCGATCATCACTTGCGTGGACCCTGCGAAACTGCCGCGCCAATTCGCCGGCCGCGAGTTCGATGCGAAGCTGTTGGAAGATCTGCCCGCCGGCGTCGACCCCTGCGGCGAGCGCGGCGAGTTCCACTCCTTCGTCTTCGCTGCCCCGGTCTTCAGCCGCGCGTTGAATGTCTATGCCGGCGAAGTGGTGGAGCGAGACGGCTTCGTCTTCGCCGACGTGCTCCCGGCCACGCTACAATCCAATCAAGCGCGCCCGTAGCTCAGTCGGATAGAGCGTCTGGCTTCGAACCAGCAGGTCGGGAGTTCGAGTCTCTCCGGGCGCGCCAGTTTCTCCTCTCCCCCTCAGTCCTGCTGATAGAATGCGGTCTTCACATGTCCAACAACAAGCAGTCCATGTTCGTCCTCAGCGATGGACGGAACGTCCTTTTTACGTTCATCCTCGTCACGTCGCTTTTCTTCCTCTGGGGATTCATCAACGGGATGATCGACGTCATGGACAAGCACTTCCAGGACGAGCTGGGCCTCACAAAGGCGCAATCGGCGTGGGTGCAGTTCGCCCATTACCTCGGCTACTTCCTCATGTCGATCCCCGCGGGCATCCTGGCTACGAAGTTGGGGTACAAGGGCGGCATCATTAGCGGCCTGCTCCTTGTGGCGGTGGGCGGTTTTCTGTTCATTCCGGC
>CAYWST010000210.1:0-9507 GCA_964461075.1 uncultured Solibacteraceae bacterium
GCTCTGGGCTCAAAGCACCTACAGCCGCAACTCCCTGGCTGGCGAGTGGAACTACTTCGTCGAGCCCGAGGCCACGGCTTTGACGATTGACTGGAAACGCTGGCTTGGCCCAGCTCCGCCGCGTCCCTTTAGCGCGGAGCGCTACTTCCGCTGGCGCAAGTACTGGGACTACTCGGGCGGAATCGCCACGGATCTCTTCTATCACCGCCTCGGCCCCCTGCTCTTCGCAATGGGCCCGCGGTTTCCATCCCGCGTCAGCGCATCCGGCGGGATCTACATCCAGAAGGACAGGGAAGTCCCTGACACGTACTCAACGACCGTCGAGTACGAGGACTTCTTCATCACGCTTTCCGGCTCGATGGCGAACGCCGCGGCTGCCGGACTCATTCTCCCAGCGATCTATGGCCAGAAAGGGACCATTGTCATTGAAGCCGCGGGCGTACGGATCTTGTCCGAACCGGTTCACCAGCCTCGCTCAGCCTCCGCCGGTCTGAAAGCGGGCAGGCTCATCCCCATCGAGCAGCCCGAATTGAACGAGGCGCATACCAACGATTTCTTCGCTTGCATGCGCTCCAGGAACAAACCGGTCCTCAATGCTCAACTCGGATGGCAAATCATGACCGCGATCCGCTTAGGGGTCGACTCATACCGCCAAGGGCGGCAAATGCTCTTCGACCCTCAATCCCAGCGATCACTCACCAGAGCCGGCAAGCGGGCCGCCTATGAGGGCAAGGCCGAGAACCACCCTTCAGTCAAAGCGCGCTGACTCGCGCCCTGGATTTCAGTGCCCCGGCTGCGCCATCACCGGCTGCTCCAGCTTCACCTTCCCCGTCTGTCCCGGCTCGAGCTGCACCAGCAGCTTTTCCTTCCGGTAGATCAGCGTCGAGGTGTTGTGGCTCGCCAGTTCGAAGCCGTGTCCGTGCGTGATCGCGTCCGTCGGGCAGGCCTCAACGCAATAGCCGCAGAAGATGCAGCGGCTGTAGTCGATGTTGTAGACCTTGGCGTAACGCTCGCCGCCGCTGATACGCTCCTGCGCCGTGTTGTCCGCCGCCTCAATGTAAATGCACTGCGTTGGACAGGCCGCCGAACAGAGGAAACAGGCCACGCACTTTTCCAGGCCGTTGTCGTCGCGCTGCAGCACGTGCAGCCCGCGATACCGCTCCTGGAACTTCGGCGGCGCGTCCGGGTAGTCTTCGGTGATGACGGGATTCATCATCTCCTTGAACGTGACGCCCATCCCTTTGGCGATCGCCGCCGCTCCCGCGAGAATCTCCTGAATGTTCGGCATGGTTCCCCTTGTCGTCTTTCCCAGATATAGACAGATGATGGGCCCCACACGGGGGCTTCAATTCCTCGATCCTCAACCGGATTTCGCTTCCGGCACCTTCTCGCCGGGCCTGAAGATCTCGCGGCCGGCCCGCGCCGCCAACTCCTCGAGCTCGCGCTTGAAGAACCCGACCGACGACCATGTCACCGCCGCCCCGGGCTCGATCAGAAACAGCGTCGGCACATGGGTGACGCCCCATGTATTCGACGCCGGGTAGTTATCCTCCGCTCGGTCGAACAGCACCGGCAGCGGCGCGTCGAACTCGCGAGCGAACCGCTCGGCGATCTCCGGCGAATCCTGGCTCACTGCGAACACCTGAAACGGCCCACCCTCGAGCCTTGTCAGAAACGGCAGCGTGAGTTGGCAAGTCGGGCAGCTCGCCTTGTAAACGGCAAGCAGCACCGGGCCCGCGGCGAGCAGTTGATCGCGGGTCCGCGCCTCTCCATCGGCGGTATAAAGGGTGAAGTCGGGGGCGCGTTCGCCCATGACTTCAGTTTAGCCAAGCTCGCGGACGAGTTGCTGCGCTGCGATGAGCAGCGGGTCCATCACCGTCGAATAGGGCGGTGTATACGCCAGATCGAGATTGAGGAAGTCGTCCACCGTCATCCGCCCCGCCAGCGCCGTTGCGATGACGTTGATCGCGCTGCGCGCGCCTTCATCCCCCGCCACGGCGGCGCCGAGCAACCGCCGCGTGCCGCGGTCCGCGATCAGCTCCACCTGCAGCTTGCGCCCCCGGAAGTACTTCGGCCGGTCCCGCGCTTCGATGACCGCCGAGGCGGGACGGAAGCCGTCGAGCCGCGCCTGTCCGCTACTGAGTCCGGTGGTTGCGACCCCGAGTCCGGCGACGCGCACAATCGACGTCCCCATCACTCCGGGAAACCGCTCGCGCCCTCCGGCCGCGTTCGCTCCGGCCACGCGCCCCATCTTGTTGGCCGTCGTTCCCAACGGAATCCAGACCGGCCGGCCGCTCACCAGATGCGCCGTCTCGGCGCAGTCGCCCGCGGCCCAGACTCCGTGCAGCGTGGTCTCGCACCGTTCGTTCACGGCCAGCGCGCCTGAACGGCCCGTCGCCGCGCCGGCGTCGGCCAGCAGCGCGCTATTGGGCTGCGCCCCCGCCGCCCACAGAACCACGTCTTCGCCCATCTGCTCGGGCGTTCTCACCGGCGTCCGCATCATCACCTTCACCCGGCACCGCTCGAGCCGTTCCGTGATCTTCGCCGTCAGCCAGTCGGCGTCGTAGTGCAGATAGTGCCCTTCCGCCTGATAGAGCGTGACGGCGAGGCCGCGCGCCCTTAGCGCGGTGACGAGCTCAAGGCCGATGTAGCCGCCGCCCACCACGGCGGCGCTCCGCGGACTGCGCTCCCGCAGGAATTCCTCCAGCCGCTCCGCATCCGTGTCCGTGTGGAACACGAACGTGCGGCCGTTAGCCCGGTGGGGCCGCAACGGCCGCGCCCCCGCCGCCCAGACGAGCTTGTCGTAGCGAATGCGTTCGCCGCTTGCGAGCTGCAGTTCCCGCTGCGGATGCCGCACCGCCGTGACCTCCGCGTTGGTCCGCACCTCGATGCGGCGCTCGCGGCGGAAGAAATCCGCCGTGTGCACGACGAGCTCCTCAACCGACTCAACCTGCCCTTCGATCAAATACGGCAATCCGCACGCGCCGTAGGAAACCCGCGAGCCCTTTTCGAGAACCACGATCTCGAGCCCGGCGTCCAGGCGGCGCGCTCTCGATGCGGCCGAAAGTCCGGCCGCGACGCCGCCAACAACCACCAGCCTCATTCGCCGCCCGCGGCGTCTTCACCCTGCCGCTGAACGAAGTCGAGAATGTCGAACTTCTTCACCTGCCGGTCCGGGTAGGTCGCATTCACTGCGTCGATTTCGTTGTCGTAGATATGAAACACCGTGCTGAGCTTGGTCAGCAGCATCAGGTCAATGGCGCGCTGCGTCAGGTTATACATCGTCAGCGAACCGCCGGCCTTTTCGGCCTGCGTGTGAGCGACCACGAAGTATCCCATCCCGCTGGAGTCGATATACTCCGTACCGGAAAGGTCCAGCGCGATCCTGGTGCGCCCGGTCTTCATGAGCTCGTCGAACTTGGTGCGGAACAGCTCGATCGCCTCACCAATGACAAAACGGCCGTTGAGGCTCAGGATGACAACGCCTTCGACTTCGCGATCTGAGATTGAGAACGACATGAGAACCACTATTCTACGCCCGGCGAGGGGTCTCAGCCGGAGGAGTTTCGTTACATTATCCGGCGGGCTGCCGGCGGCGTCGTCCTGGCAAGGCGAGCCGCGGCGGCTGTCCCGCGCGGAGTCGTTCTTCGGACTGCACTTCGACCTGCACCCGCAGGCTCGCGACAAAGCCCTCGGCCGCGATCTATCGGTCGAGCACGTTCTCGGCATGCTCGACCGCGTCAAGCCCGACTATGTTCAGTACGACGCCAAAGGCCACGTGGGCTGGCTCGGGTGGCCATCGGCGGCCGGACCCTCCGCGCCCGGCATCGTCAACGACTCGCTGAAGATCTGGCGCGAGGCGACCGCCCGCCGCGGCGTCGCCCTCTACATCCACTTCTCCGGCGTCTGGGACGGGCAGCAGGTGGAGCGCCACCCCGAATGGGCCCGCCGCGACAAGGACGGCAAGACCGACGGCCGGAACACTTCCGTCTTCGGACCCTATGTCGACCAGGTGATGATCCCGCAACTCCGCGAAGCGGCCGCCAAATACAACCTCGACGGTGTCTGGGTCGACGGCGAATGCTGGTCCACGCAGCCCGACTACTCCGAAATGGCCCGCGCCGCATGGAAAGCCGCCGGGCACGGCGAACCGCCGAAAGCGGCCGGCGAGCCGGAGTGGCTCGAATGGCTCGAATTCAACCGCGAGCAGTTCAGACGCTATGTTGGGCGCTACGTCGAAGAGCTGAAGAAGAGCCATCCGAAGTTTCAGGTGGCGAGCAACTGGCTCTATTCGACGTTCGTGCCCGAAGAGCCGGCGCTGCCGGTGGCGTTCCTCTCGGGCGACTACCTGGGCAACGCCAGCATCTCGACGGCGCGGCTCGAAGCGCGCTACCTCTCGCAGACTGGAAAGCCCTGGGACCTGATGGCCTGGGCCTTCCAGCAGGCCGGGACGAACGCGGTGGGCCACGTCTACAAGACCGCGTTGCAGTTGAAGCAGGAGGCGTCGATCGTCGTGGCCCAGGGCGGCGGCTTCCAGATCTACTCGCAGCCCAGCCGCGCCGGCCATCTGGAGGAGAGCCTCATCGCAACGCTGGCCGAGGTGGCCGCCTTCTGCCGGGAGCGGCAGAACGCTTCATTCCAATCCGAGACCGTCCCGCAGGTGGGCGTGGTGTTTTCCAAGGAGTCCCTTTACCGGACACAGAACAGGCTGTTTGGCGGATGGGGCAAGGCGAGCGATCCGGCGCGCGGTTGGACCGACGCGCTGGTGGCCTGTCAATGGTCGGTGGACGTACTGCCTGACTGGAAGCTTGAAAAGCTGATCTCCCAATACCCGCTGGTGGTTTTGCCGGACTGGGCCGAGCCGGGCGAGAGGACGATCGCGGCGCTCGCCAGTTATCTGAAGGGCGGCGGCAAGCTGATGATCTCCGGCGCGGCGAACGCATCGAAGTTCGCGTCAATCGGCGGTTTCGAAGCCGCGGGCGCCGCTGCGGACCGGCAGGTGTTCGTGCGCGGCCCCCAACTGGTGAACGTGAAGGGCCTCTGGCTGCCCGTGACGCCGGGCTCGGCGCAGGTGCTGGCCCAGGGCTTCGAGGACCGCGATACGACGCGGGGCGGCGTCCCAGTCGCGCTGGCCTCCGGGAATCTGATTGTGATTCCGGGACCCGTGGGCTCGGTGTATGCGGCGACTCACGCCGCCGGCTTGAGGGACTTCGTGAAGACCCTGGCCGGGAGGCTCTTCAAACCGATGGTAGAGGTGGACGCGCCGCCGGCGGTCGAGGTGGTGATCCGCGCAAAGCAGGGCAAGACGCGAGTTCACCTCCTCAACGTGACGGCGATGCAGGTCGCCGGCGAGTACGCGACAGTGGACTACATCCCCGCGGCGGGACCCGTGCGCCTTCGCGGCGCGAAGTTCGCCAACGCGCTCACCGGCAAAGCGCTGCCGGAGAGGAACGGCTGGTCCGAGCTCGGCGCCGTTCCGCTGCACGAGATTTTGACCGTGTTAAACTGAAGTCGTCCCACTCAAGCGGGCCTGTAGCTCAGTTGGTTAGAGCGCTACCTTGACACGGTAGAGGTCACAGATTCGAGTTCTGTCAGGCCCACCACTGCTCAATTCGCTTTTGCAGCCGATGAGCGACGTCGGCCGGGATAGGCGGGACGGCGGGGCGGAGTTGGGCGAGCATGCCGGCGATTTCACCGCCGAAGCGGGCGCAGTTGTCGCAGGCGGAAAGGTGCTCATCGACCTGGGCGCGGAGAGCGGGGGGCAGTTCCTGGTCGAGGTAATCGCTGAGCGCGGCGAGGACGTCGGAACAGAGAAGCCCGCCGATTCTTCGATTGAAGATGCTGTTCATGGTTTGTGCTCCGAGTGAGCCGGGGTCCGCAAAAGGGCGGCGAGTTCGATGCGTCCGCGATGGAGCCTGCTTTTGACGGCGGAGAGTGAGATGCCAAGGACAGCGGCGGTCTCGGCGCCACTAAGTCCTTCGAGGTCGCGCAGGAGGATGGTATCGCGATCGCCGGGACTGAGCTTTGCCATTGCGTTTTCCAGGCGCCGGCGATCCTGCGCGAGGATGGCGAGCGACTCCGGGCTTCGACCGCCCCAACCGGCGCGGAGGGCGAGAGATTCGAGATCGATCTCGTCGTCTCTGGCGGCGTATCGTGGGCGGTTCCGGCGGATGTATGCGTTGCGGGCGATGGTGAACAGCCAGGTGCGCGCCGAGGCTTCGCCCCGATACTGCCCGGCGGCACGGAGAGCCGAGAGGAAGGTCTCCTGGAGGAGATCCTCGGCATCCTCGCGCCGTCCGGTGACATGGCAGGCGTGGCGATATATCGCTGCCTGATGGCGTTCGACGAAGAGTGCGAAGGCGGCCCGGTCGCCAGCCGCAGTGCGCTGGAGCAGATCGAAGTCTGTGATCGTTACCGGCTGCTCTTGTGGAGCGGACATGTCGAGATACCGAACAACTGGTATAGCGGGCATCTTCCAATGAGCCCCGTCACCAACGGTATTGCACCAATGTAGCCCCATGGGGTCTGGGGTCCCAGGAAGGTGAGGCTGATAAGACCGAGTCGGGCAATGATGCGGGCGGCGCGATCGAGAGGTCCGGCGTTCCCGGCAAGCATTTCAGTTTTCTCCTGTTTATCTAAATAGAGCCTGAAGTTGAAAAAAGGATTCGCGCTTTCGAGGACGGGCGCGGCAACGATGGCGGCGCGGGCGGCGCTTCTATATACTCCCGAATGGCAGGCGCTCTATGAACACACCGGCGGTATGCGTGATCCTTCTCGTCACGGGGCAGACGGACTCGCTCTATCACCATTGGGAGGAGACGACGCCGAAGATTGCGGCGGCGATCCGGGAGCACAGCACGTGCGGCGTGCGGGTGCTCGAGGATGCGCGTGCGGTGACCTCGGAGGCGCTCGCCGCGTATCCGGCGATTCTGATCAACTACAACGGGCCGCGGCTGGGAGCGGCGCAGGAGAAGGCGATCGAGGAGTACGTGCGCGGGGGCGGGGGGCTGGTGTCGTTCCATCAGGGGCTATACGGGGAGTGGTTCGGGCAGCGGTTCAACGCGCAGCGGCGATGGGAGGAGACGGGCAGCCGGGGCTGGGCGGCGTGGGAAGAGATCATCGGCGCGCGATGGAAGCCGGAGCTGTTGGGGCACACGCTGCGGGGTCCGTTCGAGGTGAAGTGCGCGGGGCACGCGGCGTGCGCGGACGCCGCGTTCACGGCGAACGACGAACTGTATCACCGATTCGATCTGAAGCCGGGCGCGAAGGTGATCGCGACGGCGTTTTCGGACACCAAGGTCCGCGGGACGGGCAAGGTGGAGCCGATTGCGTGGACGAATGAATTCGGCAAGGGCCGGGTGGTGTTCACGACGATGGGGCATGACGCGATGGCGCTGCACCAGGAGGCGGTGGGGCGGTTTTTCGCCCGGGCGGCGGAGTGGGCGGCGACGGGCGGTGTGGCGGTGAAGCCCGCGGGCTCCGCACCAATCCGGGTGCTGGCGGTAACGGGCGGCCACGCCTATCCGGAGGCGTTCTACACAATGCTGGCGGAAACTCCGGGGATCGTGTGGAAGCATGCGCACGGCCATGGGGAAGCGTTCCGAAGGCCGATCCACGATAGGTTCGACGTCCTGATTCTGCACGATATGTACGAGGACGCGACGCCCGAGGCGAGGAAGGTTCTGGAGCAGTGGGTGGAGGCGGGCAAGGGCGTGATCAGCCTTCATCACGCGATCGTCGATTACACGAAGTGGCCGTGGTGGTGGCGGGAGGTGACGGGCGGGAAATACTTCGTCGAGGCGCTGGAGGGGCACGGGAAGAGCAGCTACAAGGAGGGGGTGGAGTTTCTGGTGACGGCGGCGAAGGGCAAGGAGCGGCATCCGGTGCTGGAGGGCGTGCCGCCGCTGCTGGTGGACGATGAAATGTACAAGGATATGTGGCGGTCTGAGAAGGTGGAGGTGCTGATGGAGACAGCGAATCCGCTGAACGATCCGCCGGTGGTGTATGTGGGACCGCACGGGAAGTCGCGGGTCCTGTATATTCAGCTTGGCCATTCGGCGAGCACGATGGAGAATCCGGGATTTCGCCGCCTGATCCGGAATTCGATCGAGTGGACCGCGCGGCGGCGGTGAGGAGACGGAGAGATGGAGCGCCGTGAATTTCTGGCAGCGCCGGCGGGCTTTTTCCTGCAGGGCTCGGGAGCGATCAAGGTCGGGGTGATCGGGTGCGGCGGCCGCGGCGAAGCGGCGGCGATGAACGCGATGAACGCGGGCAAGGACGTGCGGATCTGGGCGATGGGAGATCTGCTGCGGGACCGCGCGGAGGAGAAGCGGACGGCGCTGAAGTCGAAGTATCCGGAGCAGGTTGAAGTGGCGGACTCGCGCCTGTTCGGGGGATACGGCAGCTACAAGCAGGTGATCGCCTCCGGCGTGGATGTGGTGGTGATCGCGAACGCGGCGAAGTTCCACCCGGTGCATTTGAAGGCGGCGGTGGAGGCGGGCAAGCACGTTTTCGTGGAGAAGCCGCACGGGATCGATCCTGTGGGGATCAGGATGGTGCGGGAAGCGGCGGCGCTGGCGGCGAAGAAGGGGCTCTCGGTAGTGAGCGGGCTGCAGAGCCGGTATCATCCGGGCTACATCGAGCTGATGGAGAAGGTGCACGGCGGGGCGATCGGGCGGATTGTGGCGATACAGGAGACGTGGCTGCGGCCGCCGTATGTGCTGTATCCGCGGCGTCCGAACATGAAAGAGATCGTGTGGCAGGGGTCGAACCAGTATCACTTCAACTGGCTGTGCGGGGACGACGTGCCGCAGACGCTGATCCACAATCTGGACCGTTCGAGCTGGGCGCTGGGCGATAAGGCTCCGCTGCGGTGTTACGGGATGGGGGGCCGCTCGACGTTGAAGGGCGAGATCTACGGGAACGTGTTCGATCATCACTCGGTGGTGTACGACTTCGGGGATGGTGTGAGAGTGTATGCGTACTGCCGGACGATCGACAACTGCTATAACGAGAACTCGAGTCTGATTTTGGGGACGAAGGGGCAATGCGATCTGCTGAATTTGCGGATTACGGGAGAGAATCCGTTTGAATCGCAATTGGGGAAGAGCAAGAATCCGGCGTATGACCTGGAACACGTGGCGCTGTTCGAGTCGATCCGGAAGGGCAAGGCGGTGAACAATGGGGAGTACATGGCGCGGAGCACGATGATCACGGTGATGGGGCAGATGAGCTGCTACACGGGGCGGCAGATCACGTGGGATCAGGCGAACAATTCGAGCTTCTACTATCCGCCGCGGGCGGAGGAGGTGACGGAGGAGACGGAGGCTCCGGTGAAGCCGGGGCCGGACGGGACGTATCCGGTGTGCGTGCCTGGGGTGACGAAGCTGGGGGAATGAGGCGGAGTTTGGGCGGAATTCGGGGTCGACATAGCGAAGATTTACCGAAGAGGCATCCTCCGGGTGATGTTGATTTGGGGTTGGGGGAGGGCGGGGAGAGTTCGTTCCT
>CAYWST010000210.1:9517-9906 GCA_964461075.1 uncultured Solibacteraceae bacterium
TGGAAACATAGACGTAGGTCGGGTTGTTGACCGGGTTGGAGGGGCAGGCGGGGGACGGATCCTCTGTCCCCGCGAGCTGGGGCGGACTACCGCATCATCCCGGCGAGGCAGTAGACACGCACTTCAACGCCGGGGCGGAGGAAGACAGGTTTTTCGAAGACGCGCATATAGAGGTCGCGCTGGCCGGGTGGGCGGCGTTCGTAGAGCCACTCGGTGAGTTTGGGCTCGAGTTCGGGGGTGACGACGATGATGGGGGCGGGGGTGGCGTTGAAGTCGACGTCGCGGCGCCATTGCTGGTCTTTGACGTTGCGGAGATACCAGGGCAACGGCCAGAGGTTCTGTGTAGAGAAGAACTGAACCTGATGTTGGCCGGCGGCGAGGGATTCGAT
>CAYWST010000211.1:0-9869 GCA_964461075.1 uncultured Solibacteraceae bacterium
GGGTCTGGGGTTTCCATGCCGCGCGCAAGGGGATGCTGGAGGAGGGGGACGTTGAAGAGGGGCTGAACGCGGCGAGCGCGATCGGGGGCGACCGGATTCAGAGCATGGCGGGCCGCGGCGTGCAGCCGGAATCGTTCACGCACGGCTCGTCGGCGCAGCGCGTGGAGTGGTTCAAGCGGGGCATGGCAAGCGGACGGATGGCCGACTGCAACACCTTCGGCCGGTGAAGGTCTGATGCGAAAATGAGAGTCAGTGGACAACGGTGAAGTCCGTCTGGGCGGTCCGGCGGCGCTGCCGATTCGCGTGGGGACGCCGCGGCCGCTGACGGGAGTCGGACGGCGGTTCGGCGATCTCAAGGTGCGGCCGAAGCTGATGGTGCTGCACAACGCGTTCTTTCTCGTTCTTACGTGCGCGGTCTACTTTTCGGTGGTGAGCTTCGCCGAGCAGCGGCTGCAGGAAGCGGCGCAACGGGAAGTGACGCTGGTCAAGAACGCGTTCTCGGCGCTGACGGCGGGCGGCGACGAAACGGAGCTTCGCCAGTACGAGCTGAAGACAGGAACCCGCAACGAGTTCGGGCTGCCGGATGAAGCGGTGCGTTTTCTGTCGGCGTATCCGGGCCGGACTTGGCAGCGGGATGAGACGAGCGAGCATCTCTACCGCATGGTGGAGGGTTCGCCGCGCATCTTCCGGGTGACGCTGCCGCTGGGCTTTTATTCAAACCTGCTCGCGCAGTTGAAGCTATCGGTCTTCGCCGTGCTGGGAACGCTGTATGTGGCCGCGATCCTGCTGCTGGAACTGGTGATCATGCCTTTGTACGTCTATCAGCCCCTGGAGCAGATGCTGGCTGCGGACGCCGCGACGCGGCGCGGCGAGCGCTCGGCGGAACTCGTCCCCGCGGAGTACATTCCCGGCGACGAGATCGGCCAGATCATGAGGTCGCGCAACGAAACGGTGGAGCAACTGCGCCGGCACGAGGACGAACTGGAGCGGGCGGCGGCCGATCTGCAGCGCAAGAACACAGAGCTGGAGGCGGCCAAGCGCAATCTGGAATCGCAGGACAGGCTGGTGAGCCTCGGGCTGCTGAGCGCGAGCGTCGCGCATGAGATGAACACGCCGCTGGCGGTGCTGCACGGCTCCATCGAGAAACTGCAGGAAACGATCGAAGACGCTTCGGCGCGCGGGCGGCTGGAGAGGATGATCCGGGTCACGGCGCGGCTGAAGCGCATCAGCGAGGGGCTGCTTGGCTTTTCCCGGGTGCGGGACCAGGCGATGTCGCCGGTTGAAGTCCGCCAACTGGTGGAGGAGGCCTGGCAACTGGTGGCGATCGACGACAAGTCGAGGCGGATCCGGTTCACCAACCGCATCCCCGCAAGAACGATGGTGAACGGGAATGCGGACCGGCTCATCCAGGTGTTCGTGAATCTGCTGCGCAATGCGCTGATCGCCGCCCCGGAAGGGTGCGGCGAGATCACGGCCGCTTCGCGAAGAACGAATCTCGACGGCCGGGACGCAGTTTCCGTTCGAATTGAAGACAATGGCCCCGGAATTCCGCCTGAAGTGCTGCCGGAAATTTTCGACGCATTTGTCACGAGCAGGCTCGATTCGCGCGGAACGGGACTGGGCTTAACAGTGGCGAGCGGAATCGTGACGCAGCACGGCGGGACGATCACGGCGGCGAACGCGCCGGGGGGCGGCGCGGTGCTGGAAGTGACCCTGGCCGCGGCAGAAAAGGAGTAACCGGCGATGACGGAAGGCGTTACTGGCGGGCCGGACCTGATCGATGTCGCGGTGCTCGACGACGATGCGGATTTCCTCAGCTACATCGAGGATTTACTCAAGGACGAAGGTCTTTATACGGTGAGGACCTTCGAGCGGCCCGCTCAATTATTCGAAGCGGCGGCGCAGCAGCGCCCCGACGTGGTTCTGCTGGACATGAAGATGGGGGAAGCGAGGGGCGAGCAGGTGCTTGAACAATTGCTGCAGCAGTTCCCGGGGCTTTGCGTGGTGGTCGTAACCGGGTATCCGTCGCTCGAAGACATGCGCGCGACGTTCAAGCTGAAGGTGTTCGATTACCTCACCAAGCCGTTTTCCCTGTCTCAGCTCAGGCAGACGCTGGCCAACGCGGCGGAGCAGTTCGGGCTGGGCAGGACGATGCAGGACCGGCTGCGGGAGAAGCTGGGGCACCGGCTGCGCATGCTGCGCGCGGAGCGCGACTGGTCGCTTAAAGACCTGGCATCGATCTCGAAGCTCTCGGTGAGCCAGATCAGTTCGATCGAGCGGGGGGCGAATCTGCCTTCGATCGAGAGCCTGTTGGCGATCGCGCGCGCGTTCGAGAGGAAGCCGAGCGAGATTCTGGCCTCGATTGACTTCTAGCCGACTTCGGCACGCGGCCGCGGGGCGAACCACGGATAGAGGACGGGCAGCAGCAGCATGGTCATGGGCGTGGAGGTGAGCAGACCGCCGATGACGACGGTGGCGAGGGGGCGCTGGACCTCGGCGCCGGCGCTGGTAACGGCGGCCATGGGGAGGAATCCGAGGCCGGCGACGAGCGCGGCCATCAGCACGGGGCGGAGACGCTCGGAGGCGCCGCGGATGACGGCGAGGGAGAGGGCGGCGCCTTCGGAACGAAGGGTGTTGATGTGGCTGACGACAACGATGCCGCTGAGCACCGAGACTCCGAACAGGGCGATGAAGCCGATGCCGGCGCTGATGTTGAGGTTGAGCCCGCGGACGAGCAGCGCCGCGAGCCCGCCGGTCAAGGCGAAGGGGACGTTGGCAATGATGAGGATTGCGAGGCTTGTGGACTGGAAGGTGAGGAAGAGAAGGCCGAAAATCAGGAGGAGAGAGACAGGGAGAATGATGAGCAGGCGGCGGGTGGCGCGCTCCTGATTCTCGAACTGGCCGCCCCAATCGAGCGAGTAGCCGGGGGGCAGTTGGAGACCGGAATCGATCTTCGCGCGGGCGTCGGCGACGAAGCCGCCAAGGTCGCGCCCGCGGACGTTGGCTTGCACGACAATCCGCCGCTGGCCGTTTTCGCGGCTGACGACTTCCGGGCCGCGGCTCATCCCGACACGCGCCACCGCGCCGAGAGGGACGCGCTCTCCGCCGGGAGCGAACAGCAGCAGGTTCCGCACGGCTTCGTCGTCGCTGCGGTAACTCTCCGGGAGCCTGACGAGGATGTCGAAGCGGCGGTTGCCCTCGATCATCTCCGAGATCTTCCTGCCGCCCACGGCGGCGTCCATGAGATCGGCGGTATCTCTGATGTTGAGGCCGTAGCGCGCCAGCGCCTGGCGGTCCACCTCGACATGCAATTCCCCGACGCCGGAGATAATCTCCATCTGTTCGTCGGCGGAGCCGGGAACGGCGGAAACGAGGCGCAGCGCGCGTTCAGCGAGGGAGGTGAGCACGGCGGGATCGTCGCCGAAGATCTTCAGAGCGACGTCGGCCTTGATGCCGGAAATGGTCTCATCGAGGCGCATCGCCATCGGCTGCGTGAAATTGCAGGTGACGCCGGGCACCTCGGCGAGAACGCGCGCCATGGCGTCGATCAGCTCTTCCTTGGAGCGGAATCGCCATTGGTCTCGGGGCTTGAGGAGAACGTAGACGTCGCCCTGGTAGATACCCATCGCCTCAGTGGCGACGTCGGGCCGTCCGAGGCGAGTGACGACGCCGCTCACCTCCGGGATGCGCATGAGGATCTGCTCAACGCGCGTGCTGAGGGCCACCGACTCGGGCAGCGAGATGCCGGGGAGCTTGCGCGTCTCGATGAGGATGGAGCCTTCGTCGAGCCGCGCCATGAATTCCGTGCCAATGCGCATGAGCAGGGGCGCGGCGAGGAGCGCGACGGCGGCGCTGCCGGCGACGGTCCACGGGCGGTGATTCAACGCCCATCGAAGCAGGCGGGTATATCGATGCTGCAGCCAATGAAACCAGGCGTCCTTGTGCGGCTTGACGCCATGGCGGAGGACCATGGCGGTGGCGGCGGGCAGCGCGGTGAGGGTGAGGAACAGCCCGCCGAGTAAGGCGCAGCAGACGCTGATGGCCATGGGCCGGAACATGCGCGATTCCAGTCCTTCGAGGAAAAAGACCGGCAGATAGACCGCAATGATGATGAGCACGGCGAACAGAACGGGGCGCGCGGATTCATGGGCCGCGGCGCGAATGCGCTCGGTTGCATGGAATGCGCGCTCATCGCCGGGCGAGCGGGCGAGCTTCACGATGGCGGCCTCCATCAGGATGACGGCGCCGTCGACGATCATGCCGAAGTCGATGGCGCCGAGACTCATGAGGTTGCCCGAGATTCCGGCGACGCTCATCCCGAAGAAGCTGAAGAGGAGGGAGAGGGGGATGATGGCCGCGACCAGCAGCGCGGCGCGGATGTCGCCCAGGAACAGGAACAGGACCACCGCCACCAGGGCGGCGCCTTCCAGAAGCGCTTTTTGGACGGTAGCCAGAGTTCCGTTGATCACGGCCGACTGGTCATAGAAGGGGACCACGCTGACGCCGTCGGGCAGGCGCAGGCCTTTGAGCTTGGCCTTCACGCGGTCGATGACCCTGCGCCCGTTCTCGCCCTTCAGCATAATCGCCATGCCGCTGACGACCTCGCCCTTGCCGTCGCGCGTGGTGGCGCCCTGGCGGGGCAGAGGCCGTTCGGCGACCTGGGCGACGTCTCGAAGCCGGACGGCGGTCCCGGCGCGAGCCAGCAGAACGATCTGCTCCAGGTCCGCGATGGAGGAGGCGCGGCCCAGCCCGCGCACCGTGTACTGTTCCATGGCGTGCTCGATGAAGCCGCCGCCGAAGTTGGCGTTGTTCTCGCCGATCCGTTCGAAGACATCGCGCAGGGTCAACCCGTAGCGTTGCAGCCGCACGGGGTCTACCTCGACGGTGTAGGTTTTGGTTTCGCCTCCCCAACTGTTCACCTCGTTCACGCCCGGGACGGTCCGCAAGGCGTAGCGGACCTGCCAGTCGTGGATTGTTTTGAGATCCATCGGGCTGTAGCCCGGGCCTTCCATCGTGTACTGGTAGACTTCGCCGAAGGCCGTGGCCATGGGCCCGAGGACGGGCGCGACGTTGGCGGGCAGCCGTCCGCGAGCTTCCTGAAGCCGCTCGTTCACGAGTTGGCGGGCGAACCAGGGATTCACGCCGTCGTGGAAGATGATGGTGATCATCGAGAGCCCGAGCTTGGAGATCGACCGGATCTGCTCGGTGTTGGGGATGCCCATCAGGGTGCTCTCGATGGGAAACGTGACGAGTTGTTCGACCTCGGTTGGGGCCATGGCGGGACACTCGGTCACGACCACGACCTGGTTATTGGTGAGGTCGGGGAAGGCCTCCACCGGGGTGTCGAGAACCACCTTGACACCGGCGGCGGCGATGAGGACGAGGCCGGCGACGACCAGCCCGCGATTGGCGAGATGAAAATCGATGATCCGGGAGAGCATGTTACTCCTCGCTCATCGACGCTCTGAGGAGCTGGGATTTCACGATGAACGCGCCGCGAGCCACGACGCGGTCGCCGGCCTGGAGTCCGGAGGTGATTTCGAGCAACCCGCCCATCGGCCGGCCGGCCGCAATGGCGCGGGGGATGAAGCGCCCGGCGCCGCTTTCGACAAAGACCACCGGCTTGCCATTGAGGTCCTGGACGGCCACCTGGGGCACGAAGAGCGCCTCGGCGGAGGCGCCGGCGTCGAGTTCGATATTGGCGTACATTTCCGGTTTGAGCAGTTGAGCGGGATTGTCGACGAGGATATGGACGCTCACGGTTCGAGTTTCGGCGTCGAGTTTCTCGTCGATCTTGAGCACGCGGCCGGGGAATCTCCTGCCGGGATAAGCCTGGACGTCGATGCGGACCGCCATGCCGGTGCGCAACCGGGACAGATGCTCCTCCTGCACGGCGGCGATCGCCCAGAGGCTGGACAGATCGCTGATGAGGAAGAGGTCGCTATTGGCGGCCACGACGGCGCCGGGAGTGATCATGCGGGACAACACGACACCGGCGGCAGGCGAGTGCACGGGAATGAGATCCTCACTCGGGCCTGCTCCGGCACGGGCGGGAGCCTCGGCGGGGATTTCGAGGTAATCGGTGAGGTGATTGCGGGTGCGGGCGACCTCGATTTCCGCGGCAGCGAGCGCGCCCTGAGCGCTCCTGTATTCCGCCTCGGCATGCTCGACCTGTTCGAGGCTGGCGGCCTTCATCTGGTGGAGCCGCCGCGCGCGGTCGCGCTGGCGGTCGGTGAAGTCGAGCTGGGAGCGCGCTTTGGAAGCCTCGGCGAGCGCGCGGCTGTACTCGGCCCGCGCCTCATGGATGTCATGGCTGAACATCCGCGCGAGCAACTGGCCCTTGGTCACGCGGTCGCCCACATTCGCCGGGGTGTCGACGATCCGGCCGTCTGTGATGGACCCGACCCGCCATGTGGTCAGTTCGTTGGTGGTGAGCCTGCCGCTGGCCTGGATGGTCACGGGAACCGCCCGGCGGGTGACGCCGACAATTTCGAGTCGAGCCTGAGCGAGAGCATCCTGGTCGAAGACGGCTTCCAAGGCCGGCGGAGCTTTGGCCGCCGGAGGCTGGGACGCTGGTTGAGGCGACGGCTTGCAGCCGGCCAGCAGGGCGAGCAGGGCCGCCAGAACGGTGAAGAGGGTCATGGCAGTTCTCCCAGAGCGAATCGGTAGCGGGCGGCGCTTTGCGCGTAATCAGCCATGGCGCGGGTGTAGAGCAGTTCGATGTCGAGGCGCAAGCGCTCGGCGTCGAGCAGGCGGAGGAGTTCGGCTCCCCCGAGACGGTAGGCTCCGCGGGCGATGCGGGCGGTTTCGCCGGCCTGCTCGCGCAGCCGCGGGAGGAAGTCCCGAACCTGCACGGTTCGCGTCTCGAAGTCGGCCTTGGCGGCGCGGGTTTCGGCCTCGACGAGCGCCTCAGCCGCGGCCAGATTGGCGCGGGCCACCCTCACCTCGGCCGACGCCGCTTCGATCGCGCCTTGGTTCCGGTTTCTGAAGGGAAGGTCCACCTGCAGGCCGGCGATGGCGGTATTGAATCCGTTCGACCGCTTGTAGCCGCCGAGCAAGTCAACGTTAGGCCGGGAGTTGGCCTGTTCGAGCGCGACTCGCGCATGGGCCTGATCGAGGCCCGCGCGGGCCAGCAGGATTTCGGGCCGGCGCGACAGCGCCTGCTGCAAAGGGGGCCAGGCTATATCGCCGCCGGGCGGGCTCAATGCGCCTTCCAGCCGCAATTCCGGGAAGTTCGACTGACCCATCTCCCGCAATAATTCGATCCGGGCCTGAGCGACAGCCAACCCCGCTTCGTTGGCGGCGAGCGCGAAGCGGCCCGCCTCCACCTGCACGCGGAGCAGATCGGCCTCCGCCATCGCCCCCTCGCGGACGCGAATGCGGTGGTATTCCACCGTCTGATCGAAGGTGTTCATGGTTTCGACGATCAGATCTCTGGCCCTCTGCGCTCCGAGCGCCCGCCACCAGGCCTCGGTGACGCGCAGCCTGATCTGGCGTTCGAGAATCTGAACTTCGATCTCGTTCCGCCTTACCTGCTGCGACGCCACGCCGCCCCGGAGCCCGCGCTTGCCCGCCGTCTCGAAGGTTTGCTGGAGGAATGCGAAGTTGTCGGTCTCACGCCCGTAGACGAACGGCGCACCGGGGATCCGCAAGTTCTCCACCTGCAGATTCAAACGCGGGTTGAACGTCAGCCGGGCCTGGCGTTCCAGCCCGCGCGCCGCTTCGACGGCCTGCCGCCCGGCGGCCAGCGCGGGGTGCGTCGCCAGCGCCGTTTTGACGGCCTCGTCCAGCGTGAGCGGCTGCTCGCCGAATAAGAGGGCTGGAAACAGAATCGCGGTGAGTCGAAGCGGGGCCATGAATTGCGATCTTGAAGTCTGAATCTAGCTTCATTAGACACGATTCGCCCCCTACGCATTCGGTGACAATAATGAAAGTGTGTTCAGGGCCTTTTTGATTCTCATTGGCTGCGCGTTGGCCGCCCGGGCGGCAGAGCCGGAGATCCGCGGCGTGTGGATCCCTCGCGTGGCCGAGCTGAATTCCCGCGAGGGCATCGCTTCGCTGCTCGACCGGATGAAGCGGGCAAACCTTAACTGCGCTTTTGTGAACGTCTGGTCGCGCGGCTATCCGCTGTGGAAGAGCGCAGTTTTCCACGCCGAAACCGGCCAATGGACAGACCCGGCGTTGGGCGACCGCGATCTGCTCGCCGAGTTCGTGGACGAGGCCCGGCAGCGGGGCGTCGCCGTGGTGGCGTGGGCCGAATATGGCTTCGTGGCCGGCTACACCGGCAACCGCCCGGAAGGCTCCATGGGCCCCATTCTGGACGCGCACCCCGATTGGATCGCCAGGTCCAAGTCGGGCGAAGTTCAGTTCTCCTGGGCGGAACCGTTCAAGAGCTACTGGCTCTCCCACACGCATCCCGAGGCGCAGGAGTTTCTCTTCAAGCTGATGGCTGAACTTGCGGAAAAGTACCAGGTCGACGGGATTCAGTTCGACCGCGCCCGCTACCCTCAACTGGATTGCGGCTATGACGAGGCGACCAAGAGCCTGTACGCGGCGGAGCACGAGGGTGCGGGGCCGCCCAACGACGAGAGAGACCCGGAATGGATGCGCTGGCGCGCCGAGAAGCTGGACCGCTTCGTGGCCGAACTCACGCGGCGCATCAAGGCGAGCAACTGGCGGATGCTCGTGACCAACGCCCCGATCAAGTACGACTATTCCTACGTGAATTTCCTTCAGCGCTACCCGGAGTGGTGGAAAAGCGGAGCGCTCGATTTCGTGTCACCCCAACTCTATGTGCCCGCTACCTTTGAGCGGGATCTCGATGCGCAGTCCGCCGCGCTGACAGAGACGCGCCGTCTGGCGCCGGGAGTGAACCTGGCCAACCGGGACACGGAGGAACTCATCCGGACGATCCGGAGCGTGCGGGCGCGCGGTCTGGCAGGGGTGGTGATCTGGAGTTGGGTCGCCCTGAGCGACGCCTCACTCGGGGCGCTGGACAGGCTCGCGGAAACCGTGTACCAGGAGCCCGCGCGACTGCCCTGGCGCTAGGCCGGTACTGAGGAAGGTGATACTGTAGTACGGAGGCCCTAGTCGAATCTGAGGCGATTCAGGTACTTAACTTAAGGCGGTACCACCCTTTTCCCCGGTACTGGACGTCCGTAAGATACTGTAAGAGGTCTAGCTCCAAAGGCATAGAACCCGGGCGGGCCGAGGGTCCGCTGACCGGGGTTCAGGCTGCGGAACGAGAAGGAATCGATGGAGACCGAAACGAACAAGATCAGGGTGGTCATTGCCGACGATCACCTAATCGTCCGGGAAGGACTGCGGAAGCTGCTCTCGCTGGAGGATGATATCAACGTTGTCGGGGAGGCGGCCGACGGGCGGGAGCTTGTCGAGCGGATGGACGAATTCAAGCCCGATGTGATTCTGCTCGACTTGCGGATGCCGAACCTGGATGGACTGGGGGCGCTCCAAACGCTGCAGCACACCGGGCAGAAGGCGCGCATCATCATTCTGACGGCGTCTGAAGACAAGAACGAATTCGTGCAGGCGATGAAGCTCGGCTGTTGCGGGATCGTGCTCAAGCAGACCGCTCCCGATCTGATCGTGAAGAGCATCCGGAAGGTGTACGCGGGGGAGATCTGGCTGGACTCGCACACGACGGCGGCAGTGATGCGGCAGTTCGCCAGTCCGCTGGACGCCGCGAGCGGCAACTCCAGTTCGAAGGCGAGGGAACGCAGCCCGCTGAGCACGCGGGAGCGGGAGATTGTCGCGCTGGTCGCGCAGGGGTACAAGAATAAAGAGATGGCCGAGAAGATGTTCATCAGCGAGCAGACGGTGAAGAACCACCTGCACAACATCTTCGACAA
>CAYWST010000212.1:0-3543 GCA_964461075.1 uncultured Solibacteraceae bacterium
ACGACCTCTTTTTCGGATCGACGCCGCGCACGCTTTTTAATGGCGATTTTCGCAACGAGAAAGCCACGAGCGGCAATGACGAAAGACACCGGCTGACCATGAATTTCGTCTCCGACCTGCGCTTTGGACTGAAGCCGAAGGCCATGAAGTTCGCCGTGGACGACTGGCAACTGTCGGGCATCTATACGTATGGGGCCGGCAACTACTCCACCCCCACGATCTTCGTCTCCGGAGCGCCATTCGCAGGGGCGGCGTGGAACTCGACGTTGAACGGCCTCGGCGGGTCGAATCGGGCGCCATGGCTGCGCCGCTCCTCGATCCCGCAGAGCTCTTACAACCGCGTGGATCTGCGGCTGGCCAAAGTTTTCGCCGTCAGGGAACGGATGCAATTCCAGTTCTTCCTCGAAGCCTTCAACGTGACCAATTCGCAGTACGATACCAGCGTGCGGACTCAAGCCTATCAGGCGACAGCGGGCGTCATCGCACCGACCCCGCGACTTGGGGAAGGAACCGCATCGGCCGGGTTCCCCGACGGAACAAACGCCCGCCGCGCGCAGATCGGGCTGAGGTACACGTTCTGATGACGGAAGCCATTGGGCTCGCTGTTGTTCCACTGCTGGTTGCGGTTTTGCAGGGTCCATACAGCGCGCCGGCGGCGGCGCCGCAGGTCCGGATGACCATCAGTTCCACGCCGGACTCGCCCTGGTCCATCGAAGCCGACGCACGCCGGAATAAGGCGCTGGTACGACACGGCAGCCAGCCCGCTCTTGTGCTCGACATCGACTGCGACGATCACCGGCGCGACAACCGCTATGAGGGGATCACGCTTGTTCTTGGTTCCCGCAGGCTCGAAGGGCGGTACCACGGCAGCACGGTTTCATTCCTGTCGCCCGATCACGACGCCGGCCCGGTCGCGCACTGCGCCGTGACGGCGATTGACGGCGAGTTGAGGGTCCGTTTCGATAACGGTTCCTACCGGCGGCTGCATCCCGCGGGACCGGACACGCCGGTGTTCTTCGAACTCGCTGCCCAGATGGACAAAGAGCGCCGATTGACGCTTTATTTGAATGGTCTTTATTACCTCTTTCAGAACCGGACCGGCACGGTCGTGCGGATCCCCGGCCAGGGGGAGCGGCGGATCGACGGCACTTCGAAGAAGTCGATTGAGTACTTCGAGCATGTGACCGGCTTCGAGGTCGAGGACAGCGTTTTCGGGGCCTACTCGTTCTCCGGGCTGGTGGAGCGGCTGCAGATTCAAGTCGTGGAGGCCAAGGAGACTGACCTCTTTGAACTGGACTTCGATCACGCTTATAAGGACCGCGGTCAGATGTCGGTCCCGGCCGTCGTCCGGTTTCTGCAGCCGTTTCCTGCGCGGTAGCCGCACCCGCGGACTCGGCCGTTCCGGCCAGTTGTTATAATCGCACGCGAGATGGAGGGCAAGGCTCTACACCTGCACACCTACTTCCTCTTCCCCTTCTCGGTCGACAAAGAGGCCGTGATGGCGGATCACCAGAGGGTCTGGGGCAAGTGCGAACAATGGATCGACGGGCTCGACGAGTGGATCGCCGGGCACGGGCAGGCCGCGGGCTCGCCCGTTGCGGGAAAGCTGGGGCGCTGGCAGCGCGACGCGTTCCGCCGCTTCGACATGGACTCCTATGCCTATCAGGACATGGTGTTCTTCCATCCCTTCGTCCGCAGAGTCTTCTTCGACACAGGGGCCAGCATAAGCTCGCAGCATGGCGAGAGCGAGAATATGCTGCGCGTCTACACAATCCCGCTCATGGCTTTGGGAGAGACGGGAAGGCGGTTGATCTACTACGCCAGGGACGCCCGTGGACGCGAGGCGGCGGTCCGCATCACGGACTTGAGACTGATCCTGTTCGCCAACGGCATCGGGATCCTCAGCCTGGGCGTCGAGGCGAACGATCTCAGCCTGCGCGACGCCCTCTGGATCAACGAAATGATGAGGAAGGTTTACCCCTCCAGCGGACGCCAGTTGCGGGAAGGAAGGACTCCAAACCTCGTCGCCCTGCGGCTGGAAGGCGGGGGAGAACCGCAGACGCTGGTGGAGGACAATTTTCAGGCCAGCGCGATGCGTGGCTTTCTGCCGCCGCTGTCGAAGGTGATTACCGATCTGCTCTACTTCGCCAACTATGGAAGCCAGGAATTCGAGCCGGTGCTGGACGAGCGCATGATCGTCTACACCTACCTGTCGGTGGATCCTTCCAGCGTCGAGGAGAACTTCGACCAGAGTGAAGACTACGAAATCCTGATGAGCCGGCTGCTCTACGTCGACCGTTATGGAGAAGACTACCGGTATGAGAGCGAATTCACCCGCGAACAGATGAGGCGGGACGTCTATCGCCGGTGGGCCCACCAGGGAACCCTGTTCGGCTTCACGAGCTACTCGAACGTCTCGCTCGTGATGGGGCGGTTCGATTGCGACCTGCACCAGTTGAAAGAAGGCTTTCTGGTGCACCGGATGTTCATGAGCCGGTACTACCTGACGGTGATCGTCGCGCTCTTCTATCGGGCCACGCTGCTCGACTTCTCGGAACGGACGGCGCTGGTCAGCCGGCAGCTCTATAGGCGGACGGGCACCCGGCAGGTCGTCGAGGCCGATGTGCGCCTCGTCAGCCGCCTGATGGCGGACTTCCAGCACTTTTCGAACTACTGGTACTTCAGCGAGCTGGCCAACAAGGACGAAGAGATTGAGCACTTTCAGATGCAGTGCAACGCTCACCGGCTCACCGGCATGAAGACGGAGGTCGAGCAGGAAATCGAGAAGATGAGCGATTTCCTCGAGCGCGTCTTCCAGCAGCGCAACACGGACTCGATCAACCGGCTGGCGATGCTCAGCATGATTCTGGGAGGCGGCGCGATGATTACCGGCTATTTCGGGATGAATTTCGGGGGCCTTTTCGACAAGGGATTCTTCAACCCGGACAGGCATTTTGCGCTTCATTGGACGGCGATCGCCGTCGTCTCAGGCATGGTGATCGGCAGCCTGCTGTTCACCTTCGTTCTGGTTTTGTCGAATTGGAACGACTACAGGAGCATTCTGATTCCGTCGTCTCGCGGCAAGAACGCTGAAAGCCTGCGGCGAACCTTTGAGGCCGAACGCTCGGAGACGGAAGAAGAAGCCGGTTGAGCCGCCCCCGCGCCTGCAGTTCGGCCGGCTCAGGCGCGGCCGGGGATGAAAGTCCCATCGAGATCCTCCTAGTACTTATCCGCAAAGTCTCAGTACTATTTCGCACCGATGGTCTATTGAGCATCCCGAGGAGCGCCCTCACACTAATTGAAACTGGGACGACCCAGAGGATCAACTAGGAGGACCAATGAAAAAGGTGCTTGTTGTGATTGCGGCGATGATGTTGGCGAGCGGCGCGATGCTTGCATCCGTTGATGGGAACAACATCGTTCCCGAAATCGACGCCAATACGGCCAGTTCGGCAGTTGCGCTTCTCTCAGGCGCGCTGATGATGCTCCGCCGCAAGCGGTAGCGATTGAAATCCAGCCGGGCCCCGGCGGCAAGCCGGGGCT
>CAYWST010000212.1:3553-9817 GCA_964461075.1 uncultured Solibacteraceae bacterium
GACTTGTGTTGAACTGTCCAGAGTGCCCTCGCTAGCCTCCGATCCGCGGATCTTCCCTTTTCACTCCTCTCCCCTCGCCCGCCCCCTCGCGTTTGCTTTGCTCCTTCTTTCAGAGGTTCTGCTCGCCAGCCTGATTTTCGATACAAAGGACCTGGCCGGCAAGGGCGCTCTTCTGCATCTGGCCGGCGATTGGGCTCCTCCCGCGATCAGGTTTGTGATCGCCATGGCCGGGCTGGCGGCAGCTTTTTCTTTTCCGCAGTGGAAGCGCCTCAGCGGGGAGTTCGAAAGCCAACTGCGGTCTCAGCCGGTCGCTTGGGGCTGGTTCTGGGTCCACCTGGCGGCTGCTTCAACGGCATTTCCTCTCACCGCTGTTTTGTTTTGGACGAAGCTGCATCCCGCGGTTCTGCTGGCGGTTTTGGCGGGTGTGACCGCATCTGGTTTCCTGATGGTGCTGGCGGCGGCGCGGGCTCTGCTGCCGGGGAATCTGATCCGGACCGCCCTCCGCGCCGGCGGGGCCGGCTGGGCGCTGGCCGCGGCGATGGCCGGCGCCGCACAATTCAGCGGAACCCTGGCGCAGTATTTCTGGAGACCTTCGGCTGACCTGACGTTCCGCATCGTCAACGCATTGCTCGGCCCGTTTCTGCCTCGGATCGTATCTGATGCGGAGACCCTGACAATCGGATCGGAGCGCTTCACCGTCAACATCGCGCCCGCTTGCTCAGGGTATGAGGGTGTCGGCCTGATGCTCGCATTCGGCGGCGGATGGCTCTGGTTTTTCCGGAATGAGTACCGTTTCCCTATTTCGCTGCTCGTTTTGCCAGTCGCAGCCGGGCTCATGTGGCTGTTGAACTGCGTCCGCATCGCGGCCCTGATTCTCATCGGGCACAGCGGGGCGGAGCAGGTCGCTTTGGGAGGCTTCCACTCTCAGGCAGGCTGGATCGCATTCATCGGCGTCGCGCTAGGCATGTGCATTGTCTCGCTGCGAGTCCCTGCGCTCGCCGCCGCGCCGCGCAGCAAGTTGACCGCCGGCTCAGCCGGGAAGAACGACGCCGCTCCATATTTAATGCCATTCCTCGCCATCCTCGCGGCATCCATCGTCTCCAAGGCTTTCAGCGGAGGCTTCGAGTGGCTTTATCCGCTCCGGCTCGTCGCGGCTGCCGCCGCTCTCTTATATTACCGGAAGGAGTACGGATCCATCGGCTGGCGCCCTGGGACGGCCGCTTTCGCCGCCGGCTTGGCGGTCTTCCTATTGTGGATTGGGCTCGACCGGAGCGCGCCGGTCTCCATCAGTCCGGAACTGGGTGCAATGCCGCTGTGGTCGCGCTCTGCGTGGATCGCCATGCGGATCTTCGGAGCCGTGGTGACTGTCCCCATCGCCGAGGAACTGGCCTTCAGGGGATTCCTGCTGCGCCGTCTGGTGAAGGATGATTTTCTGAGCGTCAGTCTGCGGGAGTTCCCGTTGATCCCGGTGGCGTTGAGCTCGCTTGCCTTCGGGGCGTTGCACGGCTCCCGCTGGATCGAGGGAACTCTCGCCGGAGCGATTTACGCCTGGGTCTCGTCGCGCCATGGACGGCTTGGAGACGCCGTGGCCGCACACGCAGCGACCAATGCGCTTCTCGCCGGCTGGGTGCTTGCGACGGGAGCGTGGCAATACTGGTGAAAGAGATGGTGGAGGCGGGGGGAGTTGAACCCCCGTCCGAAATGGTCCGCGCAGCCGCGACTACGTGCGTATCCGATTCGGAATCTCAACGCTTGGCTTGAAGAACCGGCAAGCTGCCAACCGTCCAGCCTGATTGGATCTCGGCATCAGGCCCCAGGCGGAGACCCTTTGCCCAGCCCGCGAGGATGACACCCGGCCGGAGGAGCACGGACTCGCCTCCGGAGGCGGCCGCCTAATGATTAGGCAGCGTAAGCAAACTGCTGATTGGCAGTTATGGTTTCCCGATCGTTTTACGGGAGCTCGGAACCCGGCACGCCACGTCTGGTCAATCCCATCCCGTCGAAGCCGTTACGCCCCCTCCTTCCTTCAATTCCAGAATATCACCCGTCCGCCGGGCGGCGAGGAGAGCCGCTGATCGATGGCATCGTGAGTCAGCGTGCCAACGGACAGAGCTGCGTGCAGGGCGCCGGCGGCTTCATGCTTCGGGCGCGGCTGCAGCCGGGGGAAGCGCCCGGACCGCGCCTGGCAGACAGCCCCCGGCCATCACGAAGCGCCTGGAGACAGGCTCGTTTTCATCAGCCTGGGCCTTCGCGTTGTTCTCGAGCGTTACTGGGCGGCGGGCGGCGCGCACGCGGCGTCATGGGTTTTCCGCGTCGCTCCCAGTCCCTGCCGGTCTTCCCGGAGCGCCTCTGCTCTCTCCTCGACGTCGGAGAAGTTGCGCTCGATCTGCCTGGCAAGCCGCGATCGCCGGGCTTCGAGCGCCACACGCTTTGAGGCCGGCAGCGCATCCGCCAGATCGGTCAGCATCGCGTTCATGCGGCGCATCACCTGGACGCTCGTCGCGCCGCAGGAAGCGATTTCGCTGAAAGCGAGCGAAAGAGTATCCTCCCAATCCGGCGGCCGGACCAATAACCTGACTTCGCCTCGCTCGTCGTTGAATATGCCGAGCTCGGGGCCGGCCTTCCCGATGCGAGTCAGTAGATCTTCGATCTGATCCAGCGCCTGCACGGCGGTTGTGGGATCGTTGATCGCCGGCGAGAGGGCCTTGATCGCGATGTCGACCAGCAATCTGAGGGCGTACTTCGGATCCTGTTCAAACGTGCGCTCCCTGCCCACCAGGATGCCCCCTCTCAGCTTGGCTTCCCCGATCTGCGCTGCCGCGTTGCGCACCCTCAACAGGGGTCTGCCCTCGACAACCGAATCGCCCACTCCCGCCACCAGCTCGATCACCCCGCCCGCGTCCGCCGCCAGCCGCACCAGGGCCTCCGTATCGATCGCCTGAACGATGCTCGGATGACCGGCATGGACAAGCGTCTGGCAGACCGGCAGTTTGCGGATGCTCGCGGCCGCGTCCGCCGCGGGCGGGGCGTCCATCGAGGATTGGCCCTCGGCGATGACGGCGCGGCCCATGTCGCCCGTAAAGACCAGCATCCGGTCCACTCTCAACAGGCTGATTCTCCGAATCAGTCCGATGAACATGGCCGTGCTGACCAAAAGGAGCGCAACCACAATCCAGCCGCTAATGAACGGCACCTTTCCTTGGCCTCCGAGGTCGACCCGCATCAGGGCCGCGATGGCATAGAGGAAGGTCGCGGTGAAGACGCCCAGCGAGTGGGAGATGACTGGGTCGCGCGAGATCCACTGCACAAGCCTCGGCGAGTAGGCCGTGGCGCTGAACTGAACCATCACGAACGTGAAGGAGAAGACGATGCCGGTCAGCGTGATCATGCCCGAGGCGATCGCCGAATAGAAGGCCATCGCCGCCCCGGCGCTGACTGGCGCAATGAGCTTCGGGAAGAGGGTGTACTCCAGACGGGGAAAGACGATTCCGGCGGCGAGCGAAACGCCGGCATAGACGGCGGGAATGCCCCATTCGCCCTTGAAGATTACGCCTTTTACGGTTCGCCTCATTGTGGTGTCCCCTTCCGGAATCCCGGGCTCCGGCCCGGCATAGCCTGCACTCTAACGCAGGCGTCGCCCGCAGCGCCAGGGAGGCTTGAGAAGCAAGGGGGATGAGGCGTTGAGAGGACGGATGGTGAGCCCGGAAGGACTTGAACCTTCAACCCGCTGATTAAGAGTCAGCTGCTCTGCCAATTGAGCTACGGGCCCGGCTTGGGTGGGACGACTACGAGTATAGCAATCGCGCTTTGTTCAAGTCCACGTTGGGTCGAGCATCAGGTAGGCCTGGGCGTAGCGGCGGCCGAGTTCGCGCAAGGAAGACGTGTTGAAGTGCAATTCGTCTCCGCGATGGATGAGGCCGAACGATGGCACGAAAGCGGCGGGCGCGCAGGTGATCGGGACCTGGGCCAGTTGACGGTTGACGAGATCAGCGTAGCGAGCGGGGAACTCAACGCCGGAGGCTCGCAGGAATCCGCCCAACTGCCCCACCACCAGCAGCAGCGCGGGGGATTCGAGATCGCGTCGAAACGCGGCCGCCATGCGGCTGAACCGCTCCAGGTAGCTGGCGGCGCGGGTCTCGTCATTGGAGTCCGACTCGCCCTGATGCCAGAGAATCCCTCGAAGCGAGCCTGCGCCGCGGGCCGCGCCCACCCGCCTGACGGCTTCCTTGTAGTGTTTCGCTCCGGGTTCCCACTCCTCGAGCTGGGAGCCGCCGAACGCCGCCGGAATCAGGCCGATTTGCGAGCCGGGGCGCGCTTTCAGGAGAGTCCGCGCAAAGCTGCGCGCCAGGCCGGCGCCGGCGATCTTCGGCTTGTCGAAATGGATCGGATCCACGGCGGGAACCCACTTGTCTTCCGCCGAAAGCGCGAACACTCCATCGACGGGCTCCCGGTCCTGCGCCTCCACATCGCCGCGGCCGGCCATATTGGACTGTCCTGCGAGCAGAAACAACTCCAGCCGCTCGTGCCGCCTCACTTGAGCGCCGGCGGCCAGCGACGCCGCCAGCACCGATCGCCGGGTGAGGTCAAGATCGCTCATCAGATCTTCGGGGCGTCGATGGCGTGCCGCAGGAGATCCTCGAGCGAGACGATCTCCAGCGCCGCCTCATGCGTCGCCTCCAACACCACCGGCGAGGCCATTCCGGCTTCCATCGCCTCCTTCCACCGCGAGGCGCAGACGCACCAGCGGTCGCCCGCCTTGAGCCCGGGGAATCCGAAGGCGGGCGCGGGATTGGTGAGGTCGTTTCCGCAGGCCGCTGTGAATCCCAGAAATTCGTCGGTGACCTGCGTGCAGATGGTGTGCGAGCCCACATCCTCGCGGCTCGTGTCGCAACAGCCGTTTCGGAAGAAGCCGGTCAAAGGGTCATTGGAGCATGGGGCGAGGACGCCGCCCAGGACGTTACGCGATGTTCGCATTACCACTCATTGTACGGCGTGCCTTCGAGCGATTTCCGGTCCGACTTCGATTTCACGTCGAAGATGCCGGGCTCGGTCTGGTTGACGCTGGTGACCGAGTCCTCCATGACCACTTCCCAATCCGAGTTGCCGGTCATGGGGTCGACCGGAACCTGCCGCAGGTAGCCTTCCTTCACCAGGTCGTCGAGCGTCTGGGGCGCCTTCGCCTTGTCGTAGGTGTACTCGTCGATGACGGTGCGCATGCTGAACAGGTTCTGCCTGAGCACGCTCTCCTTGGCGCGGATGACGCTCTTCTGGTAGATGGGCACGGCCACGGCCACGAGCGTGGCGATCACCGCCATGACGATGAGCAACTCGATGAGCGTGAAGCCGCGCCGGTTACCAGTCGCTGTATGGCGTCCCATCGGGAGTCCTTTCCATCGTTTTGGTGTAGACGTCAAAGACGTTTTGCCCGCCCCAACTCAGGCTTTTGGGATCGTCCTGGGTGGCGCGCAGGCCCCAGTCGGTCGACTTCGTGAACGGATCGCGGGGGATGCGGCGGAGGAATTTGATTTTTTTGCCGCCCGCGTCCTGGCCCATCTTCACGCCCTCGACGAGCACTTCCAGCGTCTCCGGGTAGCACTCGGTCCCGAGCTTCGGCGTCCCCAGTTGCCCGGCGTCGCAGAGGTCCTTGTATTTGTCGATCGCGGTGCGGAGCTCGCGCAGCGAATAGCGCAATTCCCGCTCCTTTTCGCGCCGCACGCGAAACCGCGCAAGAGGCAGGGCGAGCGCGGCCAGCATGCTCATGATCGTAAACGCGACGATCAGCTCAATGAGCGACAGCCCGAACTGCCTTCTGCGCATGCCCTCCCTCACTTCACCTGAATGGCCATCGACGGAAGCTGTGCGTTGATGGAGTTCAGCTTCGCGTCGCGCAGCACGAGTTCGTCGAATCGAAGCATCGACACGCCGGGCCCCACGGCCTGGAACTTGAGCGTGAGCAGAGTGCCCCGCCCGCTGATTCCGCCTGCGCCCGGCACGCGGTTCATGCTGACGATGACGCCTCCGGGCTCCGGAATCTTCGTTTCCGAAAAGGTGACCTGGGCTCCGTCGCCGGACAGGAAGGCGCCGCGGGAGACCTCGGTGAGCCTCAGGACTTTGGAGTCGTAGGCGATGCGCATGGGAGCGGCGAAGAGTTCGGCGGCGTTCTCGATGTTGAGATTCACCGTCACTGTCTGGTTGACAGCGACTTCGGTGGCGCTGGCTTGAAAACTGAGCGCGACCTGGCCTTTCGGCTGAGCGGCCGGCGGC
>CAYWST010000213.1:0-9813 GCA_964461075.1 uncultured Solibacteraceae bacterium
GGGCAAGATCCGGGCGGCCTGCGGCGGAAATCCTCCTGGGCGCCACCTCGAAGGCCGCAGCGTTCCTCGGCGCCGGCGGGCGGCTTGGCCAACTGAAACCGGGCTATGAGGCCTCGTTCATTCTGGTCGAAGGGAATCCGCTTGAAGACATCGCCGCGACGCAGCGTCTGGCCTACGTGATGTTCCTTGGAGAGCACGTCCGCCGCGAGGCGCTGCTCGAATCTCTGAAACAGGGGGATTCAGAAGCGTCATCGGGACGAGGCCAGGAGCCAGAAAAACATCCGGACAAAGCTGAACCCGGCAAGAATCGTTAGCCCCGCCCCGACAAACGTCCATACCTTGTCGGCGGGTCGCTGAAACGTCGATTGCGTCCCGGCGGCGAGTGCGATCAGGAAGCCGCCGATGAATCCGCCGGCGTGTGCGGCGTTGTCGGCCCGGAAAAAAGGCAGCAGACTCCAAAGAAACGCGTAAATCGTCCAGCGGAGATAGAATTCTTTGATCATCGCCGCCTCCTGAGACCGCTTATGGAGGATTCCGACGGCGACCATCGCGCCGAGCAGCCCGAACAACCCCGCCGACGCCCCGGCCGAGACGGCCACCGGGATCCGGCTCATCCACATCATGCTGGCCAGAAATCCGGTGACCGTGGAGCCCAGATAGATGGCCACCATGCGGGCGGTCCCGTAGATCTCTTCCGTGCGGGCGGCCACATCCATCATGGCCCAGCTATTGAACAGGATGTGCATCAGCCCCCAATGCAGGAACCCGGCGGTCATCAGCCGCCACCATTCTCCTTCCCGGAGAACCAGCAGCGGCATGGCGGCGCCGTAACGCACCATCGTCCGTTGGTCGATCCCCATCAGTCCCCCTTCGCCGGTTCGAGATGAAGCCAGGACGAGAATGATGAAGATGGCGACGTTCAAAGAAAGAATGAGGGTTGAGGCAAAACGGGCGGGAGGGATCAGCCCGGCAATGTACTCGCCGCCGCCGCGAAGGTCGATCGCTCTCGGGCCGACCGGCATCTCACAGTAGGGGCAGACCTTGTCGGCCGTTGTAATGAAGGCCCGGCAATGCGGGCACATGCGGCGTTTATCCACTCTCTTCATTCTAGCGGCCGGGCGGCGCGGTCAGCGTCTTCCTCATGTCTTCTCAGGTCTTTGCCTGATCCCAGTCTGAGGGCTCCAATGGTGTACTTGGGGTGGAGGAGTCTCTCCCGGAGGGAGACCGCAGGATCGAATGAAACGCAATTTGATGCCCTTGCTGGGCGTGGCGCTGGTGGCCGCGACGGTCGCTTCTGGGATCTTCTATGGGTTGCTGCTGCCGAAGCTGCGAGGCGGTGCAACGGCCAGCGCGGGATCGTTCATGGTGGTGGCAGCGCGGCGCCTGGAGCGCGGCACGGTGTTAAAGGCGGAAGACATGCGGGCCATGCCGGGAGATGGAAAGAGTCAGGCGGCTGGGGCTTTAAGCAGTGTGGAGATGGGGGTGGGGCGGACGCTGCTCGAACCGGTCGAATCGGGGCAGGTGATCACGGCAAAGGCCATGACTGAACGCGGAGCCGCAGGTGGAGCTTCGCTGGCGATCCCGGCGGGTTTCCGGGCGGTCACGATTCATCCAACGGAATCGGCAGGCGTGGTTGCGCTGATGCGGCCCGGAAGCCGGGTAGACGTTCAGGTGTTGAACGCCAAACCGGGCGAGGGGACCGTGCTCCACCGGATGCTTGAAAACGTCGAGGTGCTCGAGGTGTTCGGAGCGAATCGCGATGCGGGCGCGCGGCCGGTGGTCACATTGCTGGTCGAGCCTCGGGAGGCGGACCGCCTGAGCCTGGCGGACGCGGTGATGAGAGTCCGGCTGGTGTTGCGCAACCCAGGGGACAACTTATCGGAAGGCTCTCTGGTGACAACGCCTTCGACGCTATTCAGCGCGGCGGCGAGATAAAACGGGTCGAAGCCGGCATGACGCCACTGCTTTTCCTGATTCTGTTTTTCCTGGTCGCATTCGCGGCCGCGTTCGCCGCGGCTGCCTTGATGTGGATTCTCCAGCCGCAAGGCATGGGGGCGGCGGAGCATGGGGGACCCGGACTGCAGGCAGAGGGAGGCCCCGAGGCCCTTCTGATCAAAGACGAAGACCTCTCGACGATCGCCGTGTGGTCAAACTTCCTCAAGACCATCAGCCACATAGAGACTCTGCGGCGATGGTTGGAGGAAGCCGGTCTGGAGTGGAGCGTCGGAAGAGTGACCCTGGCGATGCTGCTGATCGCCTCGGCGGTTTACGCCTTGTTCTGGCAGTCCGGGCTGTTCCCGCCGTGGCTGGCGATGACGATCGCAGTCGCCGCCGGAGCGGTTCCGCTGATCCTCGTTCGCGTCCTTCGCGCTCGAAGGTTCAGGCGGTTCAGTGAACAGTTTCCCGAGGCGCTGGACTCTCTGGCTCGCGCGCTGAAAGCGGGCTATCCGCTCTCGGCGGCGGTGGACCTGATGGCGATGGAGCAGCCCGAACCTGTGGCGGGAGAGATGCGCCGCTTGAGGGAGCAGTGGAAACTTGGGGTTGGATGGGACCAGGCGTTGGATGACCTCGCCAGCCGCGTCCCGATGGCCGAAGTGAGCATGTTCGTCGCCGCCGTGAAGCTTCAGAACCGTGTGGGCGGGCGGCTGAACGACGTCTTGAGCAGGCTCGGCGAGAGCATGCGGGATAACCAGGTGTTTGAGTCCGAGGTCCGATCGATCGCGGCGCACAGCAAGATCACCGGGACGATCCTGACGATCCTCCCGCTGGCCATCGGCCTGCTGATGTATGCCGTGAATCCCGGTTACGTGGCGACACTGTTCCACCGCGAGGAAGGACGGCTCATGCTTCTCGCGATCCTGGCGGCCAACGTGACCGCGCACCTTGTGATCCGCAAGCTGACGCAGGTGAAGATTTAGGAGCGGCGATGAGCGAGTTTCTGGTCGTCCTCTACTTCTTCCTGTTCGTCGCCGGCTGCACGGGTGCGGCGCTGCTGCTGTTTCGCTGGCGCGTGAAGCCGCTGGCCGAGGAGCCTCCGATCGAAGCGCAGCACGGCCTGCGGGGCGAGTTGGCGCGTGGCATGTTCTTCCTCGGAGAGATTGCGGGCAAGCCCCGCCAGAAAGCGCAGACCGAGCGGCAGCGGTTGTCGGCCGCCGGCTACCACGCGCCCGCGGCGGTGAACGTCTTTCACGGCATCAAGACCGCTTCGGCGGTCTTCTTCGGCCTGTGTCTCGGGTGGGTGGGACTGCTGGATAACGAGAGCCTGACAGCCGCATCGCTGCTGGCGGTTTGCGGGCTTGGGTTCGGATATCTGCTGCCGGAGCGCGTTCTCGACGCCCGGATCAAGCAGCGCAACCAACGCCTGGAGAGGGCGATTCCCAACGCGCTGGACTTGATGGTGCTGAGCGTGGAGGCCGGACAGTCGCTGGATACGGCGTTGTTCGAAACGGGCAGAGAACTGCAGCCGCTCTATCCCGATCTGGCGGCCGAGTTCGCCCAGGCTCAGTACGAGATGCGGGCGGGCCGCTCCCGCGCCGAAGTTCTCTATTCCATGGGAACAAGAACTGGATCCCACGAGCTAAAGAAGCTGGCCGTGACGTTGACGGACACTGACCGCTTCGGCACCAGTCTGGGCCCGGCTCTGCGGACTCATGCGAAGTACCTGCGTTCGTCGCGCCGGCACAAGGCGCAGGAATCGGCGCGCAAGTTGAGCGTGAAGCTCATCTTCCCCGTCTTCTTCCTCATCATGCCAGCGATCTTCGTCATCACGCTTGGGCCGGCTGTCCTGCAGTTCTCCGAGGCGATGAGCCAGCACCTGGGCCGCTAGTCGAGAACCAATACGCCGAGCGAAGAACCCGTCTTGGCCCCGTGGTAAACGCGGTGAGTCGACTTCTGGAAATCGGGCGCCGTGGCCTTGTGAATCGGCATGAACTTTTGCGGGTTGCGGTCCGTCAGAGGGAACCAGGAACTCTGGACGTGAACCATCACGCGGTGGCCGCGCCGGAAGGTGTGGAAAATGTCCGGCATTTCGAATTCAACTTTCTCGACTTTGCCGGGCGTGAACGGCTCGGGCTTCTCGAAACTCCTGCGAAACTTGCCCCGGAAGGGTTCGCCGCGCAGGAGCATCTGATAACCGCCCATGCGCACGTTCTCCGGGTTCGGATTGTTGTCCTGGGCGTCGGGCGGGAAAACGTCGATGAGCTTGACGACGAAATCGGCGTCAGTTCCCGTGATGGAGACCGCGAGCGAAGCCTTGAGGGGGCCCGCGATGCGGACGTCGGACTCCAGCGGCTCGGTCTGCCAGACGAGGACGTCGGGGCGGGCGGTGGCGAAACGCTGGTCGTCGGTCATGTAGTTGTAGTCCATCCGGTTGGTGATATACGGAGTGAATGGAACCGGTTTGTTGGGATCGCTCAGGTATTCGTCATACGAACCCTCGGGCGTCTGCGGCGCAGTCCAGTCCAGTTTCCCTGCGGGATGGAAGTAAAGCGTACGCGGCTTCGCTTCGCGCGGCGGCCATGCCGTCATCCGGTGCCACTCGTTCCTGCCGGTTTCGAAGACGTAAGCCTCCGGCAGCCTGGCGTCGCCTTTTTCCTTCAAGTGCTGCTGGAAGAACGGGAACTCGATCTGTTCCTGAAAGAAGGTGGACGTGTTGGAGCCGAAACGTGCGTTGCCAAGCGCGGATCCGTCGCTGCGAGCCCACCCGCCATGGCTCCATGGCCCCTCAACGAGCAGGTTCGTCGAGCCCGGGCTGAGCTTTTCGGCCGAAGCGTAAAGTTTCAGGGGCCCGTAGACGTCCTCGGCGTCGAACCAGCCGCCCACGGTCAGCATGGCGGCGGTGATGTTGCGGTAGTAGGGCAGCGAGTCGCGCGCCTTCCAGAAGGCCGAATAGGCGTCGTTTTCGAGCAGGTCTTTCCAAAAGGCGATTCTGCCCTTGAGGTGCTTTTCATCGTAATTCGAGAGCGCGCCGGTCTGGAGATGGAAGGTGTAGCCGTCCGGAGAAGGCAGGGAGAAGGAGGAAAACGACCAGTTTTCGTCGGGCTTCGTGAGTCCGAAGAAACCGAGGAAATTGAAAGCATGCGTGAGAAACAGGACGCCATTGTGGCGAAAGTCGTCGCCGATAAACCAATCGATCACCGGCGCCTGAGGCGAAGTCGCCTTCAGCGCCGGGTGGAAGCTCAGGGCGCCCATGGCGGCGTAGAAGCCCGGATAGGAGATGCCGTACATTCCCACGCGGCCATTGTGCCTTGGCAGGTTCTTGAGCATCCACTCGATGGAGTCGTAGGTGTCGGAGGCCTCATCGACATCGGCCGGCGCCTTCTTTTCGGGGTTGAACGGGCGCACGTGAACGAAAGTCCCCTCGCTGCGGTTGCGTCCCCGCACGTCCTGGTAGACGAAGATAAACTTCTCCTTGGCGAACAGATCCGTGCTGCCGGGGCCGAGACGCGTGCGGTAGTTCTCAATCCCGTAGGGCGCCACAGAGTACGGCGTGCGTGTGAATAGAATCGGGTACTTCGCGTCGGAGTCCTTGGGCGTGTAGACGGAAGTGAAGAGCTTGACGCCGTCGCGCATGGGGACGAGGAACTCGTGCTTGGTATAGTGGCCCTTGATCCAGGCGGCCCGTTTTCGATCTTCCTCACTCAGTTCTCCGCGCCTTTGGGCGGCGGCCGGAAGGCAGAGCAATAGCAGGATGGCGATGCGGCGATTGATTTTCACCTGACGAAAGTCCTCACGATTTATCTTCCCAACCGAAATAGCGTCAAGGCCCCGGTGAAGCTGAGATCGGACATCCAGCGCCCGAGGCCGGTATAGGACATGACAAGCAGAAGTGCGATGAAGCCGAACCGGCTGATTTCGATGTACCAATGATCCGGAATGCGCGCGGCGAGGAGGAACTTCGAACCGTCCAGCGGGGGAACCGGCAGCATATTGAAGATGGCGAGGTACAAGCTGAGATAGGCGGCGCGGAAGAAGATGTCGCCGCCGGAAGGGATGAGCGAGGCAAGCACGCCGAGAACGGCCGCGAAGACGACGTTGCTTCCCGGGCCGGCGAGCGCCACGGCGACCAGTCCGTTATACCCGCCCTTAAGTCTGGCGGGATTCGTGTTGACGGCGCGGCCCCAGCCGAGGAACGCGCCGCCGAGCGTGAGGCTGATGAGCGGGAGAATGACCGTGCCGATCCAATCGACGTGCGCCATCGGGTTCAGCGTCACGCGGCCCTCCAGGCGTGGCGTGTCGTCGCCGAGCTTTTCGGCGACCCAGGCATGGGCGAATTCGTGGGGTGTGGTGAGAATCCAAAAGATGAGGACGTCCAGGACGGCCTGCGCAATGTTGATGTTCATTCCTTGTCTTTCACGCGGTGTTTCTCAAACCAGGCGAGCAGATAGAGCTGGTTCATCAGATTGTGAGAGGGCCTTCTGAAACCGTGAAACTCTTCGGGGATTCGGACAAGCAGAGCGGGCTTTTTCAGCAGCTTCAGGGCCCGGTAGAATTCCTCGCTCTGGCTGATGGGCGTGCGCAGGTCCGCCTCGCCCGTCATCACCATGGTAGGCGTTTTGACGTTGGCCACGTAGTGAAGAGGGGAGCGGACGGCGTATTCCATCGGATCTTCCCAAGGCCGTTTCTTGAACTGGTCGTACCACATGGCCCCGTCGGTAGTCCCGACGAAGGAGTGCCAGTTGATGACGGGCCGGAGAGAAGCCGCCGCCCGGAACCGGTCCGTGTGACCTACAATCCAGGCCGTCAGGACGCCGCCGCCGCTGATGCCGCAGACGAAGAGGTTCCGCTCGTCGATGAAGCCTTTGGCGACGGCCGCGTCGACCCCGGTCATCAGGTCGTCGTAGTCCTTCCCCGGATAGCTGTGCTGAATCCCGCTCACGAACTCCTGCCCGTAGCCGGTGGAGCCTCGCGGGTTGGTGAACAGGACGGCGTATCCGTTTGCGGCAAAGTTCTGGAAGACCCAACTAAATCCGACGCTATACATCGACCACGGGCCGCCGTGGATCCACAGAACCATCGGGTACTTCTTCCCGGCTTCAAAGTTGACCGGCTTCATCAACCAGCCCTGCACTTTCCAGCCATCCTTGGAGGTCCACCACATCTCCTCAAGGGGCGCCAGCCTGCGATCCTCGAGGATGTCTGTGTTGAAATCGACAATTTTGGCGACTTTGGCCGGCGAAGAGGTGGAAGTGACCACGAGGGCGGGCGGCTGCTGCGCCGTGGATTGGATTGCCGCGATGTCGCCGGTCCTTGCGAGGTCGGCCTGCGCGAGGACGTGAGCGCCATCGGTGAGCCGCCTCGGCTGCGTTGAATCCAGCTTCAATTCGTAAAGCTGGCTCGCGCCTTTTTCCTCCATGGTGAAGTAAACGGCGGTGCTCTCGGCGTTCCAGGACAGGCGCGATGGAGAGGAGGGGAGAGCGCCTGCCCAAAGGCTCTGCGCCGAGCCCTCAGGGGTCATGCGGTAGATGCTTTGGATCGTGAACGTGAGGAGCTGATCGTCGAAGCCGGTGTAGGCGAGCCATTTCCCGTCAAGGGAGGGGGTGGGCGCGAGATCGGGCCCCTTGCGTGAAGTGAGCGCCCGGATCTCGCCGCCGTTGGATGGAACGCTGTAGATTTCGCTGTCATTGCGCAGGTATTCAGCGTCGGGCTTGCGGATTCCGCTGAAGAAGATTGTCCTTCCGTCAGCAGACCACTCCGGCGCGCTGTGATTGAACTTGCCGTCAGTGAGCTGCCGCGGGGTCCCGCCGGTGGTGGCGTCAACGACGAAAACGTGATTGTAGCCTCTGGGAACCGGGCCGACGCCGTCGCTGCGCCAACTCATCCGGTCGATCACAATGGCCGGTTTGGCCCACTGAGCGCCCTCCGGCTTCTTCGGCATCCTGATGTCGAGGATCGGGTCGTCGTCGGGAACGTTCATCGTGAAAACAAGCCGCGACCCATCGGGAGACCATCGGGGACTGGCCGGCGGTTTCTCAGCGCGAGTCAACTGGGCGACCTCGCGGGAGTCGATCCACATGACATGCAGTTGCTGAGCGCCATCGCGATCCGAGATGAAAGCGATGCGCTTGCCGTCGGGAGACCACACGGGGCTGGAGTCGCGCCAGGGTCCGGCGGTCAACTCGCGGAGCTTCGGACCCGAGGTTGAGTTCCAGCCGGAAACAACCCAGAGATTTGTCCGCTGCTGGTCCTTGTTCCGGTCGCTCCATGTGCGCGTGAAGACGATCATTTTCCCGTCCGGGGAGATCGCCGGCGCGCCGGCGGCCTCCATATCGAAGAATGTCGATGAATCGAGCGACTTGACGCCGCTGGCGGCGAGCGCGACGCCGAAAGTGGCAAAGACAAGACCGAAGATTCGCATTGAGAATGGACTCCTTTCCCGCCGGATTCCTCCATGATGCAACAGAGCCATGCAAAACTGGGAGTCAGATGAGGCGAAGAGAGTTCTTTCTGGGTCTTGGCGGAGCGGTTCCGGGGCTGGCGCAGGCAGGGGCGGCGGGCGGCTTCGTCCATCACGACGCCGGGGCGTTGAAGCGCGTGCTGGTCCATGCTCCCGGGGCGGAAACCATCAAGGATTTGGGCCTGGCATACGGTCCGCTGCGCTTTCTCGGCGGCAATGGAAACGAACGGGCCGCCGAGGAGCATGCCGCGATGACCGCGCTGCTCCGCAATGCGGGCGCGGAGGTCCTGACGGTCACGGATGCTCTCGATTCGGCGGTCAAGGCCGCGCGCGAAGCCGGCGCGCTCAACACATGGCTGCGCGGTTGGGCGCCGCAGCTCATCCCCGTCTCATCCCGGCTGAACGGCGCGGCGCTGCTTGGAGCAGTGGACGAATTCGTCTATCATAACGATCCCGAGGGAAACTTCGCCCCTCTGACAGACCCTGCCGCCTCGTTCTACTGGACGCGGGACAGCGCCGTGATGACCCCGCGCGGGGTGGCCATCTGCAAGTTCTCCAACGACGCGAGGACGCCCGAATCGACGCTGGTCCGATTCGCCTACGAATGGTCGCCTCTCCTGAAGCGCTACCCGATCGTGTTCGACGCCAGTGAGGAGCGTGTCCACATGGAGGGCGGCGACATCATGGTCGTTTCGCCGCGCATGATCTGGATGGGCACGGGGAACCGCTCCCAGGAGTCGGCGGCGAAGCGCCTGGCCCTGAGGCTCGATATGGACGTGCTGGCGGTAGCGATGCCGCCCGCGGAACAGCGCACGCCCATCAACGGCCTGTTCCTCCACCTCGACTCCGTTTGTACTTTGGTTGCCGAGAAGACCGTCCTCACGGTTCCATGGTTCTTTGAGAATGCGCAGAGCGGCCGGGATCCTCTGACGCGCATGTTGCAGGGACTCGCGCGCCAACCCCGAACCGCCGCGGCGGATCTGGAGAAGATGGCCGCGACGCTCAAGAACCTCGGTCAGGTGAAGCTGTTCAAGGCAGGCAGCGGCCAGCAGGACACCTCGCTTGGCGATTTGAAGCTTGTAGATTGGCTTCGAAAGAACGGGTATTCGGTTGTCTTTGCCGGCGGGACGCCGCCATCAGGTGGATTGGAGAAGTATGCCGCCGAAGTCGTTCTGCCCGAGATGCGCCGTCAGGCGTCCAACGTCGTCGCCGTCGCGCCGGGCAAGGTGATCGCCTACGGCGGGAATCCGAAGACGCGGCAAGCGCTGGTCGAAGCCGGCGTTGAAGTCTTGATCTTCGATGGTCACGAGATCATGCGCAACAGCGGCGGGCCGCACTGCCTGACGCAGCCGTTGGAGCGCACATGAGCCGGACCGCGGCGCTCGAGCGTGGCGAGCAGGTCCGGCGCGGACTCAGGC
>CAYWST010000214.1:0-9809 GCA_964461075.1 uncultured Solibacteraceae bacterium
ATTCACCCGAATCCGTTTCTGGTCACTCCCGCGAGGCGTTCAAGGGGGCGCTGGAGACGCTGAGGGCGGAGATCCCGCGTCTGCGCGACTACGGGGTGGCGGGGCGCCTGGCGAAGTTGGCGGCGATGGTTGGCGACGAGCAGACTTCGGTGGGGGAGGAACGCGGCTTCATATCTGTCGCGTGAAGGCCGGCGGAGAAATGGAAGGACTGGCCGAGCTCGGGCAGACCGGCGGCTTCTCGATGGATGAGGCTCGGGGAAATCCTGACGTGCCGGCGAGTCTGATCGAGCATGTGGAGAATGTGCGCTCTCGATTCGCGTCGATCGATCCGCCGCCGGGGGTGGAAACGGGGGCGACTCCGGACTATGCGCGGAATGATCTCGAGCGATCAGCGGCCAAGGCGTCCGCGAACCTGCCACTGATGGCGGCCGCGGCATCGTGGTTTGAAGGGCGCGCACGCTGAGCAAGGATCAGGAGTTGAAGTCCGTGAGCGTGCGCCGGGCGGCTGAGGGTTTCCTTCGCGTCCAATGGCGGAATGGCGGGCTCATGGGCTTGCGGCAGGAGGAGGCCTGCTTTGTGCGGTGCGACCGGTCAACGAAGACGCAGGAGGACATTGAGAGCGGCAGGCTGGTTTGCGTGGTGGGAGTGGCGCCGGTGAAGCCGGCGGGCTACCTGAGTCTGACGCGCAACCAGAAGAGGGCGGTGGCGGCGAGACCGAGGACGCCGCCGGCGAGGAAGGCGGCGTCGGGGCCAAACCGGGCCCAGGTCCACCACGCAGCAAGGGGAGCTGGGCAGAAGGCGAAGGAGCGCAGGCCCCAGTACCACCCGGCGGCGCGGGCTCTGATACCGGGGGGGAGTCCGGTGGTGATGGCGGCCTTGCGGGCGGGCTCGCCGAGCTCGCGGAGGCCGTTGATGATGAACGCGGCGGTGAGCGCGGGCATCACTGGGATGGCCGTTTTGGGCAGCCAGACGAGGCCAAAGGGGAAGAGAGCGAAGAGCAGGAAGGTGGCGCCGACGTAGGGTTTGGGGCTTGAGGCGCGGTCGATCAACTTCCCGGCGGGGATATAGCCCGCCAGGGCGACGGCTGAAGAGAGAGCGGCGAGCACGCCGTATTCGGCGGGGGAGCGGCCGAGGACGGCCCTGTTGACGCCCAACCAATCGGCGGCGCGATCGAGGGGCTTCATGGTTTCAACCGTAAAGGCCGGTTAAGGCGCGCGCCGCAAGCAGGCCTTTTTCGACGCCTGAGAGGCGCACCCTTTCGGAGAGGACCTCGAACTTTCCGGCTCTGATTCTTTTGAGCAGACGGCGGTAGATCTCGATCAGGGCCCAGAGGGCGCCGCGGCTGTCGCGGCTGACCATGCCGATGAGCGGGCGCGACTCCGCGAAGTACCGCTCCGCGCGTTCCCCTTCGAGCTCAAGAAGGGCGCGGAGAGGATCACTCACGCGAGGGGCGAGCAGATCGGCCTGGGTGACGCCGAAACGGTTCATGTCTCCGGAGGGCAGGTAGATGCGATCGTTGCGGGCGTCTTCGGCGACGTCGCGAATGATGTTGGTGAGTTGGAAGGCGACGCCGCACTTTTCGGCCAAAGCGGGGGCCTCGGGGTGTTGAAAGCCGAAGATGTGGATGGTGGCGAGGCCGGCGACGGAAGCGACGAGGTAGCAGTAGCGATAGAGCTCCTCGAAGGTTTCGATGCGGCGGGGCTGGAGGTCGCTGGAGACGCCGTCGATCATCTCGTGGAAGATGCGCGGCGGAATGGCGAAGCGGCTGGCGGTATCGGCGAAGGCGGGCCAGAGAGGATGTTGCGGAGCGCCGCCGTCGAGAGCGAGGCTGAGGTCGCGCCGCCAGGCGTCGAGCGCGATTCGAGCCGCCTGCGGGCCGCCCTCGCGGGGTTCGTCGCTCAAGTCGTCACACTCGCGCATGAAGGCGTAAACGGCGCACATGGCGCGGCGTTTGTCGCGCGGAAGGATGCGGAATGAGTGGTAGAAGTTTTTCGCGCGGTGGCGGGCGACCCGCTCGCAGTGGAGGTAGGATTCCTCCAGCGGCGTCATGCCGCCCTCATGAGCGCCACACGCGCGAGGCTGCCCATCAGCAGTCTCGCCCTCTCGGACCGGGTAATTGCAGGACGCCGGCGGAGAACGTCGTAATTCTGGGCTCGGATTTTTTCGAGAACCCTCAAGCCGCCACGGGAGAAGAGGTCGATATCGAGGGCAAGCCGCCGATTCAACAGGCGGACCAGAGGCAGCCCCTGCCGGAAGAGCGCGTCGGCGTGATCGACAGCCTCCTTCATGACTTCAATGAACTCGGGCGCCGCATCGAGCCTGAACAACCGCTCCACCGAGTAGCCGTGTTTTTCAAAGAGGTGGAGCGGGAGGTAGACGCGGTCTTTTTGGAGGTCGATGGTCACGTCCTGCCAGAAGTTGGCCAACTGGAGCGCGGTGCAGGTGGCGTCGGAGAGGCGCTGTCTTTCCTCGTCGCGATAGCCGCAGAGGTAGAGAACGAGGCGGCCTACGGGATTGGCGGAGTTGACGCAGTACCCATGCACCTCCTGCCAGTTGGCGTAGCGCTTGACGGTCTGATCCTGAACGAAGGCGGAGATCAGATTGTCGAAGGGCGTCATCGGAAGCCGGTGACGTTCGATGGTCCGGGCGAGCGCGATGAAGACCGGGTGCGAGGGTGTGTGGCCGGCGTAGGCGTCGTGGAGAAGCCCTCGCCACCAGCCGAGTTTCCGGATGCTGAGGGAGGTGTCGGAAAGCTCGTCGCCGAGGTCGTCGGCCCATCGGCAGAAGGCGTAGACGTTATAGAAATCCTGATGAAGTTTTGCCGGGAGGAGAAACGAGACGACATGAAAGTTCTCGTAGTGGTGAGTGGCCAACCACCGTGTATAGGCGAGCGACTCTTCAGAAGTCCACGCGCGGCCCATAGCCTCCCGCGAGGCGAGGAAATCAACCGGCTGGAGAGCAGGCACTGACCAGGCCAAGGGTAGGCGAAAACTCCTTCAGCGAAATCGGCTACGGGATGATGGCCGTCTTCATGTGACCGTTATGACTCATGAGATGGCGAAACACTTCGAGCAGGTTCGATAGGGGTTCCTCACGATTGACGAATTCCCGTGAGGTGATATCGCCGCGGCTGACGACATCGAGCGCTTTGCGGATGAGGTATGGCGTGTGGTGGAAGCTGGCGACGCAGTTGATCTCGCTGTAGTGAAGCAGTTGCGTTTCGAGGTTCACGCGCGTATCGCTGGGGCAGCCGCCGAAGAAATTGACGGTCCCGCCTTTGCGCAGAAGATGTACGGCGAGTTCCCATGTTTCCGGTTTGCCGACTGCTTCGATGACGATGTCCGCCCCGTAGCCATCGGTGAGGTCCCTGACCTGTCGGATGACGTCGGTGTTGTCGGTGTTGAGCAACGCCTCGTGAGCGCCGACGCGGGCGGCCTTCTCGAGCTGCGAAGTGCGGCGGCCGAGCGCGATCACTCTGGCGCCATAGACCTTGGCCATCCGGACAAACATAAGGCCAATAGGCCCCTGTCCGATGACGACGACGTTGTCGCCCGGGCGGATGTTGACGTCCTCAACGCCTTTGAGAACGCAGGCGAGCGGTTCAATGAGCGCAGCGTCCCGATAGTCGAGGTGATTGGGAATTGCGTGCATATTCCGCTGCACGATGCGCGCGGGAATGCGGATGTATTCCGCGTAAGCGCCGTTGTTGAAGAGCAGGTCCTCGCAAAGATTCTCGAGTCCCTTCTTGCAATAGAAACACTTAAGACACGGCGCTGAATTGGCCGCCACAACGCGCTGGCCGGGATAAAACCCTTCCACATGCTCGCCAACGGCGACGATATCGCCGGCCAATTCGTGGCCGAACAGGGCCGGCGGAGTAATCATCTTCGCGTGATAGCCGCGGCGGAAGACCTTGACGTCGGTCCCGCAAGTCAGGGCGGCGCGCACGCGAACAAGAACATCGCTCTTCCCAATTTCCGGAACGGCCACGTGCTCCACACGCACTTGCTCTTTGCCGTAGAGCACCGCGGCCATCATATTCTTGTCCACTTAAGCAATCCTCTGTGGCTGAACCATTACCTTGAGAGACTGACCCGCCGGTTTCAGAGCGATCTCTATGCCGCGCTGTATCTCCCCGAGCGGTATTCGATGGGACACCAATTCCTCCACGGGTAATTCTCCACTAAAGACCAACCTGGCCGATTCGGCCTGGAGATCGATGGAAGCGCTGTAACACCCGAGAAGCGTCCTTTCATGCTTGCAGATGTCGGCGCCGGAGAGTTCGATTCTTTCCGTATCCGACGTCTGGGCGAAGAGTAGTATTGTACCACCCGGGCGGGTTGCTCTTACAGCCTCGTCGACCACACCCTTGGCGGAGACGGCCACCACCACGAGATCAGCGCCGCGTCCGGACGTCAACTCTTTCATTCTACAAGGAATGTCGACCTCTCTCGGGTGGTGTGATTCGGCGGCGCCAAGGCGAGCGGAAAGCGCGAGCCTCGGAGGCATTGTGTCGGTTGAGATGACGGTGCATCCGAGGCGTTTGAGGAGCATGGTGAAGATGAGGCCGATGGGGCCCTGACCCTGGACAAGCACCACGTCGCCGGGGCGGGGGTGGACTTGGTCGACGGCTTTGACGCAGGTGTTGACGGGTTCGACAAAGCTTGCCGCCTCGAAGCTGACGCCATCGGGGATGATCTCGACGCCGTCCCGGACGATCCAATCCATCACGCGGACATATTGAGCGAAACCGCCTCCCGCGGGTTCGAAGCCGGCGGTGATCCCGACCCTTCGATAGACCTCGCATTGGGCGTACAGCTTTCTGTCGCAGTAGAAGCAGTTGCGGCAGGGGATGTGATGGAACGCGACGACGCGATCGCCGGGTTTGTACTTCCGGACACCCTCGCCGCAGGCGACGACCACGCCGGCGGTTTCATGACCGTAGATCCTTGGCGCGGGGAGGAGGTCGTGTTCGACCTTCTTAATGTCGGTGTGGCAGATGCCGCAGGCTTCGACGCGGACGAGCAGTTCGCCGGGACCGATTTGAGGAACCGGGATGCGCTGGACCTCGATGCGGCCGTTCCCCGTGTAGACCGCCGCGTGCATCTCTTTCAAATCAAAAGCGGCAATCGGCAAGGTAGGCTCCTAATGAATTTGATGCGCGGGAGGCGTGAACGGCGAGACGAACAAGCGCGGGCCACGATTTGGGCAGCGCTAGGGCGTGACGGGCGACGCGCCGCGAGTCGATGCTGCCGTCGCCGCGGCGGAATAAGTTGAAGTCGATGGGGAGATTCGAGGAGGCGGAATCGCTGACGACGCGGATGCAATAGAAGGGAATGCCGTTGACCCCGGCGGCGCAGGCGACGGCAGCGGCTTCCATTTCGACGACGCCGGCGCCGGATCCGCGCAATTCGGCTTTTTCCCGCGCGGTGCAGGCGACGCGGTCGATGGAGAGCACCGGGCCTCTGTGCGCCGGTTTCGCCGTGACCGGTGCGAGGGCGGCGAATGCGGCTCCGGATTCGTCGCGGACTTCAGTCGCGGCGAAGATGTCGCCTTCGGCGAGTTCCGGGGAGAGAGCTCCGCAATAGCCGGTGCTCAAGACGGCGCGGGGCGCGGCGGAATTCAACGCCCAATTGATCGCCGCGGCGGCGCAGCGTTGGCCCTCGCCGTTGGCGACGAGGAGCCAATCAGAATCCGCAATGACGGCTCGCGATGCGGTCCGCACGGGCGAATCCAGCCGTTCAATGCTGCTGGCGTGGCGCAGCAGGCCTGAAAACTCTCGCGCCAGCGCGGCGACCGCAACAACTGGACCGCTCTTCTCAGCAGTATCCATGCGCCTGGAACCACCTTACAGCGTTTGAGAGGCCGGCATGGGCCGGCCGCGGCTGGTAGCCGAGTTCGCGGGCGGCCTTTTGGTGGGAAACCCACATTTTCTTGCGCGCCATGCGAACCGCGTCGAGCGGGATCCGGGGGGGGCTCCCGGTGATTTGCGAGACCGTGGTGGAGACAGCGCCGGCGAGCCAGGCGACGGGCCAAGGCAGCTTGGTTGAAGGGGCTTGCCGGCCGGTGATTTCGGCGAGGGCCCGCAGGATTTGCTCCAAGGTGAGGTTCTCGCCGCCGAGGATGTACCGTTCACCGGCGCGGCCGCGCTCGAAGGCGAGCCAGTGGCCCTGGGCGACGTCGCCGGCGTCGACGACGTTGAGCCCGGTATCGATGAAGGCGGGCATACGGCCGCGGAGGAAATCGAGGATGGTCTGCCCGGTGGGGGTGGGCTTCACGTCGTGAGCGCCGACGGGAGCGGTGGGATTGACGATGACGACGGGAAAGCCGCCGCGCGCGGCCTTGAGCGCTTCCTGCTCGGCCATGAACTTGGAGCGCTTGTAGTGGCCCGTCATGGCCTGGAGGCCAACCGGCGTGGATTCATCGCCGAGGCCTCCGGGGACGAATCCGATGCAGCCTACCGTACTCGTGTAGACGAAGCGCTCGACGCCGGCCGCTGCCGACGCCTGGATGAGCGCGCGTGTGCCATCGACATTGGCTTCGTACATCTCGCGGGGCTCTTTGACCCAGAGCCGGTAATCGGCGGCGACATGGAAGACGGCGCCGCAGCCGGCGACGGCGCGTTCGAGAGATTCGGGGTCTCGGAGGTCGCCCTGAACAATCTCGGCGTCCAAATCGCGGATGGAGCGGGTGCGGCGGGCCAGGGCCCGCACCCGCATGCCCCGCTCGACCAGGAGTGAGGCCACGTGCCACCCCAGAAAGCCTGAAGCGCCCGTGACCAGGACAGGCTTCATTGGCTTACTTGAGGGCCCACTTGAGGAGCTTGAGCGTATCCATCGGTTTGGAGTTGATTCCGAAGGCTGCGGAGGCTTCGAAACCGCAATGCACCAGGCAATGTTCGCAGCGGGGGTCATTGCCGGGGCCGTAATGCTCCCAAGGCGTCCGGGTCATAAGCTCCTCGAACGTCTGGTAGTGTGCGTCGGTGATCAGGTAGCAGGGGCCCTTCCAGCCCTTGGTGTTGTAGGTCGGATTGCCCCATGCCGTGCAGGGGAGCTCGCGTCCGCCTTTGAGGAAATCGAGATAGAGAGGCGAGTTGTTGACCGGGAAGCGTTCACCCAGCTTGTCGACTTCAGCGAACTTCTCGCGGATGTCGTCGCGGGTCATGAAGATCTCGCGCTCGTTGACGGCGGAGTAGCCGTAGGCGGGGGCGATCTGGTGCGAATCGACGCCGAGCGTTTCGAGGAATTCGAACAGCGCCCAGATCTCCTTCATGTCAGTCTCTTTGTAAACGGTAGTGTTGGTGCTGACTTTGAAGCCGAGCGACTTGGCCTCTTTGATGCCTTCGATGGCCTCGGCGAAGACGCCTTCGCGCTCGACGGCGAGGTCGTGGTTCTTCTCGAGGCCGTCGAGGTGGACGTTGAAATAGAACCTGGGGCTGGGCGTGAACTCCTTCGCCCGCTTGCGGAGGAACATCCCGTTGGTGCAGAGGTAAATGTGTTTGCCTCTGGCGAGCACGGCGTTGACCAGGGGGACGATGTCGCGGTAGAGGAAAGGCTCTCCTCCCGCGATGGCGACCACCGGCGCGCCGCACTCATCGACGGCGTGGAGGCACTGTTCGAGGGAGAGCTGCTCGGTGATGGTGGATTCATACTCCCGGATCCGCCCGCAGCCGGTACAGGTCAGATTGCAGGCGTGGAGCGGTTCAAGCATGAGGACGAGCGGAAACCGCTTGTTGATCATCGGGTGAGGTTCCGAGTTTCTTGGTTCGGCGGCGCCGCCGTGGAGAATGCGGAACGGGTTGGAGCCATTGGTTTCCGCAGTGCGGTCCTGCTGCCACTCCGGGCGCGGACGCCACTTATTCTTCGCGATGTAGCCGGCCAGCCCGGCGGTCATTGATAACGGGAATCTCATAGGTTGGTCCCTCTATCGCGGACGGTGGTCCGCAGGAAATCCTGAATGGCCGATGCGGCGTCGGCCCGAGTTCGCTCAGGGTTGCGCGCGTAGACGAGGCCGGGCTCGATCACCTGAGTCCAGGCGGGGTCGCGCCAGAAGCCTTCCGGAGATTGAGCGGCGAGGAGGTATTCGACGCCTTTGGTGACGCTCTCGCTGGCAGGGTCGCCGCCGGCGATCAATCCCATGAGCGCCCAGGCAGTGTGGGAGACGGTGCTTGGCGCAGGCTCGCCATGAGGCGATTCACCCCAGCCGCCGTCGGCGTTTTGGGCGGAGCGCAGCCACTCGCCGGCGCGGAGCACGGGGGCCTCACGGTCGTCATAGCCTGCCGCGCGCAAGGAGGCGAGCGCCTGCCAGGTCCCGTGGATCGTTCCTTCGCCGGAGCGCCAGGCGCCCTCAGGGTCCTGAAGGGCAAGTGTGGCTTCGATACCGCCGGTGAAGGGCGAAGCATGACCGGCGGGGGCGTCGCTGGAAGGCGGATCGAGTCTTCTGCCGGCGTAGTCGAGGGCGAGCCATGCGGCGCGGGAGCGCGGTTGAAGGACACTCCCGCCGCGAACGAGGCCCTCAAGCGTGGTGAGGGAATGTTCGGGGTCTTTGCGGGGCCGATTCGCGCCGAGGATACGATTCCACCATGATTTGCGGCCGCTGGTTTGTTGTGCGGGCTGCCCAGGGCCGCCGATCTCCTCGATGGGGACCGAACGCGGATCGCCGGCGCGGCTCATGCCTTGGAGCACGCCGGCGGCGAGTGGATCGCGCGGGGCGCGATCGGCGGGGATGATGCCGATGAGTGCCCATTCGACGCGCGTGAGAGCGGAGAGGGAGCCGACGCCGCCGAGTTCCTTCACCGCCTGGGCCAGCGGCTTCAGCCGAGGCGAGTCGACGCCGGCCAATCGCATGGCGGCCCAGATCGCCGCGCTGGGCTCGACGTGGCTCGGCCCGCCGGGCCAGAGCGGGAAGCCCCCATCGCTGTTTTGCAGAGGCCACAAAGCCTCCAGAAGAGTGGAATCGTAGAAACCCAGAAGCGCCATGCCGGCGGCGGCGTAGGAATCCGGTGCGTCAGAGGGGTTTGGGCGGGGAGGGCGGGACGAACGATCCAAAGCCAATTGGCAAGCAGCGGCCAGTGCAGCTTCTTCGCGTTCACCGGGAATCTGGAGCCTGCGGGTCATACCGCGGGCGGAGCGGGCGCGATCTGGACGATGCCGCCGTTGAGTTCGGCCGGGAGGCTGAATCGAACGTCCTCGTCGACGATGTCGGCTTCTTCCATCTGGGAGTAGCCGCGTGCGGCGAGAGCCTGGACGAGTTCATCCACGAGGTGTTCAGGGGCGGAGGCCCCGGCGGTGACGGAGATGGTGGAAACTCCCTCGAACCATTCGTCTCTGAGGTAGCTTCTGTCGTCGATGAGGTAGGCCGGCACACCGGCCTTGCGGCAGACCTCTACAAGGCGCTTTGAATTGGAACTGTTCTGTGAACCTACGACGAGCAGCAACTGGCAAAGCGGCGCGACGGCCTTTACGGCCAACTGGCGGTTTTCGGTTGCGTAGCAGATGTCTTGCGACTTCGGCCCGACGATTTTGGGAAAACGCCGGCGGAGGATTTCGATGATATCCCGTGTTTCGTCGAGGCTGAGCGTGGTTTGGGTGAGGTAGCAGACTTTCTCGGGGTCGGCGACCTGAACCGATTCGGCGTCGGCTTCGGTCTCGACGATGATGGTGTTGTGCGGGGCTTCGCCGTAGGTGCCTTCGATCTCCTCATGGTCCTTGTGGCCGATGAGGAGAATGGTGAAGCCCGAACGGGCGAACTTGACGGCTTCCAGGTGGACCTTGGTGACGAGCGGGCAAGTCGCGTCGATGGCATGCAAG
>CAYWST010000215.1:0-9751 GCA_964461075.1 uncultured Solibacteraceae bacterium
GAGGGGCTTCGATTCTCCGGCGGTCTTCAGCGCCGGCCTGATCGCCCGCACCACCAGGAAAAGCCAGATCAGCAGCCCCGCGAACAGCAGCAACTGCCAGCCTCGCCCAAGGTCGACGTACTCGTAGCCCTGATGACCCCACAGGAACGATGTGTCGTCGCTGAGCCGGTTCATGACGCTCATCCATTGGCCGCTGAGCGAGCCCGCAACCACAACCAGCAGCGCTCCGAAAAGCACGTTCACGCCGAGCCGCTGCCCCTTCGGCTCGTTGCCGCTCACCAGAGGTCCGATGAACAATCCGGCTGCAAGCCATGCAGTGGCGATCCAGAAGATCCCCAACTGGACGTGCCAGGTCCGCGACACGCTGTAAGGCAGAATCTCGGAGAGCTTGATGCCGTAGAACTCGTCGCCCTCAACGCCGTAGTGCGCGGTCACCACGCCCACGAGAATCTGCACCATGATGAGCAGCGAAACCACCCAGAAGTACTTGAGCGTCGAACGTTGCGATGGTGTCGGCGCCCACTGCCCCAACGGGTCTGTCTTTGGAAGCTCTCCGTGATCGACGCGCGGTTCCTGCGAGGCGTACCACCAGACCATCGCGCAGATGCCCGCAAGCAGCATGATGATGCTGACGCCGGTCCACAGCACACTGTCCCCGGTCGGACGATTCCCCACCAGCGGCTCGTGCGGCCAGTTGCTGGTGTACGAAATGGTCTGCCCTGGGCGGTTCGCCGCCGCCGTCCAAGCGGTCCAGAAAATGAAAGCCGAAAGCTGCCGGACCCTCTCGGGCGAACTCACCGTTCCCTTGGGCATCGCGTAATTCGCATTGCCGTTCAGGAAGACTTCCTCATAGTGCTTGAGGCTGGCTTCGAACGCCCGCGCCCGCTCGGGATCGATCCGCAAGGTGTTCGTCGCCGCGTCGTAGCCGTTGGAACGATAGACTCGCTCCAGCCTGCCCCGCAATCTGGCCGCGCTTTCCGCATCGAGCTGATCGTAGGGCTTGCCAAAGTCCTTCTGCGCCCATTCGTCGAGAACGAACGCCGCTTCGCGGTGCAGCCAGTCCGCCGTCCAGTCAGGCGCCACGTAGCTGCCGTGCCCCCAGATCGATCCCACTTGCATTCCGCCGAGCGGCTGCCAAACGTTCTGGCCTTTGCCGATCGCTCCGCTCGGGATCACGACCGTCCCGTCTGTCGAAACCACCTGGTCCGGCAGCGGCGGCTTTTCCTGATAGATACGGGTCCCGATCCAGCCCAGGATCGCGAAAGAGACGACGAGCACGATGGCGAAACTCAACCATAGGCGTTTCATGATTGTGATCCTACTTGCATCCTTGAAATGAGACAGTGACAAGAGTCACATTGGATTGCCCGGCCTGCGCGGACGTAACGCAGGGACCGGGCAGATCGCAGTCAGTTGAGAGGAATGGCGTCCAGCCGTATGCCGGTCTCGATCCGCTCCCTCTTCGGACCTGTCATCACTCTCGATGCGCCGCCGCCGCCCTGCTATGGTTTCTATGGGATGAGAATCTTTCGGGGTACTTCGCGACATGATCACCAAGGATGAGCGGCGGCTTCGAGTTGGAATCCTCGGCTGTGGGGCCATCGCTCAGGCCGCGCACTTTGAAAGTTGCGTCAAGGCGCGCAACGCGGAACTCCATGCGATCTGTGACGCCGCTCCGGACCTGCTTGAGCGCATGGCCGCAACCCACAAGCCGTCGAGAGCGTATTCGAGCTACGAAGCGATGCTGGCCGATGACGAACTCGAAGCCGTCGTTATCGCCACGGCGGACGAGTTTCACGTCCCGGCGGCGAAACAGGCCCTCCTGGCGGGAAAGCACGTCCTCTGCGAGAAGCCGCTGGCCGTCTCGATCGAAGAGGCCGAAGACCTCCGCGCGGCAGTCCGCGAATCCGGCCTCGTCTTCCAACTCGGTCACATGAAGCGTTTCGACGCCGGGCTCCAATCCGCGCGCCAGTTCATCGAGGCCGAGATGGGGCAGATGCTCGCCCTCAAGGCGTGGTATTGCGATTCCACTCACCGGTATGCGATGACCGATGCGGTCCAACCGGCAATCGTTTCCAGCCGCGCCTCCATTCGTCCTCCCCGAGATCCGAAGAGCGATCTCCGCCGCTACTTCATGCTTGCCCACGGGAGCCACCTCGTCGACACCGCCCGCTTCCTCGGTGGAGAAATCGTCGAGGTTGAAGCCCGCCTGCTCGAGCGCTTCGGCGCCTACTGCTGGTTCGTCGATGTCGCGTTCGCCTCCGGCGCCCTCGGCCACCTCGATCTCACCGTCGCGGTTCGAATGGACTGGCATGAGGGCTTTCAGATTTACGGCGAGCACGGCAGCATCCTGGGCAAAACGTACAATCCCTGGTTCTACAAATCGAGCGACGTCGAGATCTTTCGTGAGGCAACCGCTACATTCACCCGCGTGCTCGGCGCCGACGGCCATTTCTACCGGCGGCAGCTCGAAGCTTTCGCCGATCTCATTCTCCACGGACGCGCCAACCAGAGCGCAAACATCGACGACGGCGTCGCCGGCGTTCGCGCCATGGCCGCCATCTCGGAATCCGCCCGGACCCGCCGCGCCGTCAAATTGAGCGCGGCGCAAGGAGCCGTCTGATGAAACTCGGCATCTTCTCAAAAACTTTCCCAGGCCACGAGCCGAAGACCGTCTTCGCGCAGGTGAAGCAGGCTGGCTACGCCGCGGTGCAGCACAACATGGAGTGCTGCGGCCTTCCCTCGATGCCCGACGAGATCCCTGCTGGCGCAGTGGAGGCGATCCGCGCCGCCGCCGAAGCCAACGGCGTCGAGATCTCCGCCAACTCGGCCACCTACAACATGGCGCACCCGGACCCTGCGGTTCGCGCTCTCGGCCTCTCCCGCTTCAAGCTGCTCGCTTCAGTCGCGCACGCCATGGGCACGCGCCTGCTCACGCTCTGCACCGGCACGCTTGATCCGGGTAACATGTGGCGGCGCCATCCGGACAACGACTCGCCGGAGGCCTGGAAGCTGATGCTCGGGAGCATGGAAGCCGCCCTCGCCATCGCCGAGCAGTTTGACATCGATCTGGGCGTCGAACCCGAACTCGCCAATGTCATCAGCTCGGCCGAGCGCGCCAAGCGGCTGATCGACGAAATGCGCTCGCCCCGTATCCGTATCATTATGGACGCCGCCAATCTCTTCGAACTCGGCTCTCTGGAGAGGCAGCGCGCCATCGTCGCCTCGGGCATCGACCTGCTCGCGGGCCGCATTGCGATCGCGCACGCCAAGGACCGCACACCCGAAGGCCGCTTCACCACCGCCGGGAAAGGCGTCGTCGACTATCCTCACTTCCTCCGATGCCTGCGTAAGGCCGGATTCGACGGCCCCCTGATCGCCCACGGCCTCTCCGCCGAAGAAGCGCCCGCCGTCGCCGCGTTTCTCAAGGGCGCATTGCCGCGGTAGCTTGCCTGCTCAACTTTTCGGCAGATTCCACGGCCAGCGCTTTCTCCTGGTTCAAGGTCTGCTTTTCGGCCTCCGCCGCCTGCTTTTCCTTGTCTTTTCCGATGTCCTTCGAAACGCGTTACGCCAAATAGGCCAGCCACGCGGCGAAGACCGCCGCCAGCGCCCCAAGGACGGCGGAGATGGCTTGACTCCGATCCAACCACGCGTCCCCGCCTGTCGCCCCCCCGTTCATCAACGTTGCCGAGGACGTCGCCAGTGCCGCGGACACTGCAAGGAGCAGCCACGTGAATGCTCTCATCCATCCTCCATCCGATCTCACGATCAGAGTATCACCCCCATTTACCCGCTCACCATAAAGCCTGGTTTACTCTGGTATCGAATGGACAAGGCCCCCCACGCAAGGCTTGGCCTCTTCGCGGGACTTTCTACGATAGACCTCATCTATCGCATCCCAGGGCCGCCGGCCCCGAACTCCAAGAATGCCGCCGCCTCTCAGATGGTCTTCGCCGGAGGCCCAGCCACAAACGCCGCCATCACGTTCTCCATCCTCGGCGGGCGCGCCCGGCTTGTCTCCGCCCTGGGCCGCCATCCGCTCACTTCGGTTCCTCGCGCTGAGTTCGACACCTATCGTGTCGCTTTCGCTGACCTCGCCCCTGAGTTTGATGGCGTCCCTCCGGTCTCCTCCATCCTGGTCACCGAGAATACAGGCGACCGTATCGTCGTCTCGGCCAATGCCCAGGCGCTCGCCCATCACCCGAGAGCCCTGCCTCCCCTCGACTTGACCGGCATCGAATTCGTCCTGTTCGACGGCCACCACTTCGACGTCCTCGCCCCGCTGCTTCGCCAAGCCCGCGGGTTCGGCATCCCCACGATTCTCGATGGCGGCAGTTGGAAGCCCGCACTCGCCTCCTCAATCGGCGATTTCAGCATCGTCATCGCTTCCAGCAACTTCCTGCCACCCTCCTGCGCGAGCCACGAGGATGTTCTGGCGTTTCTCCGTAACGCGGGCGTGCCCCAGATCGCCATCACACGCGGCGAACAGCCGATCCTGGCCGAAGCCGGCGGATCCGTTCACGAAATCCCTGTCCCCAGAGTCGAGGCCATCGACACCCTTGGCGCGGGCGACATTTTCCACGGAGCCTTCTGCGCGGCGTTTCACCGCGACCGGGATCGCTTCACTGAAGCGCTTCGGTTCGCGGCGCGCGTCGCCGCCCTCTCAACCACAGTCCGAGGCACGCGCGCGTGGGCCTCGCTCCCGGGATTGAGCGTCTGATCAGCCGCCCTTCTTCTTGATCTGAATCCCCAGCCGCTTGATTTTCTGGTTGAGAGTCGAGAGTGGAATCCGCATCCGGGCCGCCGCATCCGTCTGCGAGTAGCCCGTGGCCTCCAGGGCCTCGGTGATCACTTTGGCTTCGAATTCCGCGACCACCTCGAAAAGGCTCGCGTCCGCGGGCAGCGACTCGCCCGCCGGCCGGTGTGTTCTCACGCCTGTCGAGTGCAGGATATGCTCGGGCAGCACGCTGGAAGGCACCACTTGATCCACGGCGAGCACCACGGCGCGCTCGATCGCGTTTTCCAATTCCCGGACATTGCCAGGCCAGGTGTAGTCCATCAGGATGTGCATCGCTTCGGGCTCGAACTCCAGCATGTGCCGGCCCTGCGGGCCCAGGAACTTGTCGTTCTCCTGGCAGTACACCTGGAAGAAGTGGTCCACCAGCGCCGGAATATCTTCCTTCCGGTCCCGCAACGCCGGCAGCGGAATATTAATCACATTCAGCCTGTAGTACAAGTCCTGCCGGAACCGCCCCTCCTCGACCATCCGCAGCAGGTCGGCGTTGGTCGCGGCAAGAAGCCGCACATCCACCCTGATCGTGTCCGTGGAACCCACGGGCATGAACTCGCGCTCCTGTAAAACACGCAGCAGTTTGACCTGCATATCCGGCGTCAAGGTCCCGATTTCGTCGAAAAAGATCGTGCCATGGTTGGCGATCTCGAAGTAACCCTTGCGATTCGCCACCGCGCCCGTAAAAGCGCCCTTCACGTGGCCGAACAGCGTCGACTCCAGCAGATCCGGCGGCAGCGATCCGGAGTTCACGCCGACAAAAGGCTGTTCGGCGCGCGGCGAGTTGGCGTGAATCGCCTTGGCGATCAGTTCCTTGCCCGTGCCGGTCTCGCCCGTGATCAGAATGTTCGATTTCGAAGGCGCCACCTGCGCCACCAGGTCGAGCACCCGCAGCATTCGCTCGCTCTTGCCGACGATGTTCGGGAATGCGTAGCGCTGCTTCAGCGCCCGGCGCAATTCGCGGTTTTCGTGCTCGAGCCGCGCGGCGGAGATCTGGCGGTCGATTTCGATCACCAACTTCTCGTTATCCCAGGGCTTGGAGAAGTAGTCGTTGGCGCCCGCCTTGAGGGCCTCCACCGCTACTTCCACCGAGCCAAAAGCCGTGATGAGGAAGATGGGCGTGTGCTTGTCGCGGGAGCGGATCTCGTCGAGCACTTCGAGACCCGATCTGTCAGGCATCATCAGGTCGAGCAGGACGAGATCGAAGATTCCGGATTCGAACCGCTTCAGCCCCTCGGTTCCATTTTCCGCCGATTGGACCGAGTAGCCCTCCAGGTCGAGCAGCGTCTCCAGGCTTTCCCGGATGTCCGCTTCGTCGTCGATCACCAGGATGCGGCCCCGCGGCGGGGGCGAATTGCGGGCTTCAGTCTCAGGCATTGACAGGTTTCCTGACAGCGGGGAACTCGAGCCGGAAGATGGCGCCCTGCCCGGGCGCCGAGTCGGCCACAATCATGCCGCCGTGCTCTTCCACAATGCCATAAGTGACGCTGAGTCCGAGCCCCGTTCCCTTCTTGGTGGGCTTTGTGGTGAAGAAGGGATCGAAGATCCTTGACAGGTGCTCCCTCGGGATACCTGGGCCGGTATCGCGGATCTCGACGACCACGCCGGCCCCGCCGTTGCGAGACTCCACCGCCAGGATGCGCGCGTCGCCGTTGGCCATGTCGTTCATGGCGTCGCGGGCGTTGAGGAAGAGATTCAAAAACACCTGCTGCAGCTTGCCCGCGTTCCCGCGAATCGGCGGCAGCGGATCCTGCAGGTTGACCTCGACACGAATGCCCGTCTTCTCGATCTGGTGCTCCAGCAGGACCAATGTCTCGCGGATCACCCTGTTCACGTCGAGCTCCTCGAACGCCGTCGAGCCGGTTCGAGAGAAGTTCAACAGGCTGTTGACGATTTCTGAGGCTCTGAAGGTCTGGCGCGCGATCTTGTCCAGCAGTTTTGACTTCTGCTCGTCGCCCTGGACCTGCTTGGCCAGCATCTGCGCGTAACTCGATATCACGGCCAGCGGCGTATTGACCTCATGAGCCACGCCCGCCGCCAGCAGTCCGATCGAACTCAACTTGTCCGCCTGGATCAATCGCCGTTCGAGTTCCTCGCGTTCGGTGACATCGTCGAAGATGATGAGCCGCCCGATCCTCGCGCCTTCTTTGGCCACCAGCGGCGCGATGGCCATATTGACCATCGATTCCTGCCGGGCGTCCTCCGCGCCGCCAAGCACCGCAAGCCGGATCTTGTAAAGCTGATGCACTTCTCCGGACGCTTTGAACGCATCGAAGTGCATCGCGATCTCCGGCGGGAAGACCTCGCTCAACCGGCGGCCGAGCACCTGCTCCCGTTTGAGTCCGGTGAGCCGTTCGATCTGCGAGTTCCAGCTCTCGACCCGATCGTCGAGATCCGCGGCGAGAATCCCGACGTTGATCGACTCGACGATGTTCTCGCTGAACTCTTTCAACCTCTCGTATTGCTCCGCCTTCGCGGCCAGACTGCGGTAGAGCCGCGCGTTCTCCACCGCCATGGCCAGATAGCCGGCCAGCGAGGAGAGCAGATCGATGTCGTCCGAGCTCAGGAAGTCGCCCTTGGTCGTCCGGCTCACGCCCAGCCACGCGAGCACGCGGCCGCGGAAGACACAGGGCAGGTAGTAGGTCAGATCGAGTTCGGCGATGGTCTGCCGGACGCTCAGAGGAAGCCGCCGCGTCACCACATCCAACGCGTGCCGCGTTCGCTCAAAGAACAGATAGGGCTCATGGGGGGCATTGGCCAGAAAACTCAAATCCAACGCTCCGCCCGGCGGACGTTTTTTCCCGTCCCGGTCCAGCGCCTCATACAATTCGAAGCCCTCCCCGTCCTCCTTGGAAAGAAAGAAGGCGATGTGGCTCACTGAAAGAGTCTTCAGCATCCGCTCACCGACGCTTGCAAGGGTCCCTTCAAGGTCCATGTCCGAGCTCAGCTCTCGCGCGAAGGTGATCAACGTGCGCCGGTGGTCGTACCGGTCTCTGTAGAACACATGACGGTCCAACTGCTGCTGAATCCAGTTGCGCAGGGGCTCGAAGATAAAGGCGGCGATCAGAACCAGCAGCACCACCGCGGTCGGGCTCAACTCGTCGAGCCTTCCGGACGCTCCCTCGCGGCGCGAGAGCGCGAACAGCAGGATGTAGACCACGGCGAGCACCGAAACCGTCGTTAAAACGTAGACGTAACCCTGCTGGAAGATGATGTCGACGTCCATCAGCCGGTACCGCAGAATCGCATAGGCCCAGGCGATGGGCACAAACGCCAGGAACAGGACCGAAAGCCGCATCGCCGGGTCCGGCGCCATCCCTGCGATGAAGGGGGCGGCGTAGAAGGCGGTGAATGGCACGATTCCCGCGAACGCTCCGTTCCGTAGCCATTTCAACTGCTGCCTGTTGATCGGATCCTCGGCTCGCCTGTAGCCGAAGTGCAGGAGAACTCCGCCGGCCAGGAAACTTCCGCAATAGAGCGAGAGCCAGGCCCGGTCCAGCAGCCAGCGAAGTTCCAATGGAGGGGCCGCCATCCGAACCGCGCCCGAGGCTACGCCGATTTGCAGCAACGCCAGAGCCGCGACCGGAGCGTATAGCGACAGCGCCTTCCACTTCGTCCACTGCCGCCCGGCGTCCGGAAAGACCATGCAGAAATGGACGAACAGGGCCGGCGCCAGCAATCCGGCGATCGCGTTCGCGACGTAGATTCCGGTATCGAAACTGTTGAGCTTGCCCGTGTAGTGGAAGGTGAACTGAATGAAGCTGACAAGACACAAAAGGTAGAAGTGCAGCGCCCCGCGGGCCTGATTCCGGCGGAAGAAAATAAACAATCCGATGATCAGGTACGCAGCGCCAACCAGATACTGAAAGTAGAGCGCCCGGTCGCGGTTGACGTCGGCGACAATGACCTTCGCTTCAATCTGGACGCCCTGCCGGTCGAGCACATAGGTTGTTTTGGCCCACACCCCGGCGCGCTGCATGATCTGCGCTACGTCGATCGCCTCGCGGACCGGGAGAGACTCCGAGTTCTCAACCGGCGCGATCCGCAGCAGCACATCTCCGGTCTTGATTCCGGCCAGATCCGCAGGCCCGCCCGATTCGACATGGACCGCGGTCACGCGTTGGCTCTGCGCTGGAGGCTCACCATGAATCACATCCATCCATGTGGCGCCGTCATCAGGAAGATGGTAGCGGGCTTGCTGTTGGTAGTTCAGTCCAGCGCAAATTACGGCCGTGACAGTGAGCACGACCAGCAGCGCGCCGGTGAACTGACTTCTGAGTTCCATCTTCTCCCTGACTCTGTGCCGCCTCTCCCGAGGCGCAGATGCACTCCCGCTCCTTCAGTCTTGCACGATTAAGACCACTTCCGCCCAAGGATGTCAACCCCATGTTTTCAGCTTGTTAGCCTCACTCGTCGCATCCAGCCTGTGTCGGTTCTCCGCAATCCTGGATACTCCCTATTCCGCTTTGTGCAGACCGCGCCCATCCCGGCGATCGGCATCGTCCGGCTCTGGCGCGCGGCCCTCACTTTTCCTGAACGAATCGGTCCGCAAACTCGTTGAACGGGGAAAGGAGCAGCCATGGCGTTCGTGTCTCTGGACAGCGCGGCGGTACGGCAGGGTTTTACCCGGCCCATCGTTCAGACGCTCTTCTTTTCGACCTGCCTTCTGTCCCTGGTCTCGTGGTACACCACGCAACAGGGGATGGCGCTGTATCTTTCCTCATGGTTCGCGGTGATCGCCTCGCTGGGCGTTCAATTGGCGCTGGTGATGGTGGCATGGCTGATCGGGATGGAGCGCAAGCGAAGCATCCTGTTGATGGCGGTGTACGCAATCACCGCGCTGGTCTCGATCGCCTTCTCCTACGTCAGCCTTTACAACTGGTTCTCCGCCAAGGAGCGGCCGGCGGAGATCCAGAGGGCGCTCTATGACCGGCTGAGCGCTGCGGCCGCTCAGACCGATGG
>CAYWST010000216.1:0-9666 GCA_964461075.1 uncultured Solibacteraceae bacterium
GGCCCCCACTCACCGGTCATGGGCTCCGCTCCGTTCTCCCCCCTCCAGCGATGCATCTCGCATTCCACCCGGTATCCCAACGCCTCATAGAGCGGCCGGCCCATGTCCGTCGCATCCAGCCTTGAGGCCTTGACCCCGCTGCCGTCAAGCCACTGGAGGGCCGCATCCATGGCCCGCCTGGCATGCCCTTTCCGCCGCGCCTCCGGATGAGTCAACACCATCCCGATCCAGGCTAAGTCTCTGCCGTGGCAGACCGCCGTCGCCGTGGCCACGATCCTTCCACCTTCCTCGACTCCGAAACACCCCTCGGGCTCGAGCGTCAGAATCCGCTTCCAATCCTCCGGCGTCTGGTTCCATCCCGCGGCGTTGGAAAGCTCCAGCGCCTGGCCGATGTCCTCGAACTTCAGTCGCCTGACCACGAATCCACAATGCCACAAAGAAAACGGACCCGGCCGCCCGGGTCCGTCTGTCTTGGATCGTTCGTGGTCAGACGCCTTAGGGTTTTCCCATCCCGGAGAAATCGAACATCCCCGGCTTGAACCACACCACCACGCCGGCGGTCAGCAGCGTCTGGTGCCGCCGCGCGTTCGGTGTCGTGCCCACTTCGAAATACGGCTGGTTGGACCAGTCGCGCCGCCACTCCAGCCGCGTGATGAAGCTGTCGTTCAGTTTCATCTCGCCGGTCATGGTGAACTCCTTGATCTGCTGCGCCATCAGCGTGGTAAAGCCGTCTTTGTCGTCGAAGTACTCGAAGCGCGGAGTAATGGCGAACATCTTGTTCAGCGTGAAGCGCGCCGCCGAGCCGATGCCCCACCAGTTCGCCGCCGGTCCCGTCGGGAACGAGTTCCGGCCCACGTCGAAGTTCACGTACATCGACACCCGGTCGTGCGGATTCAACGTCACCGCCGTATCGTAGAACTGCCGCCAGCCCTTATTTGTGTCGGTGTTTTCCGGCCCTGCGTAGATCGTGTTTGCGATCACCGCTTTCTTCAGCGTGAAGACATTGGTGATGCCAAGCGTCTTGCCGCTGTTGTTGTCCCGCATTCCGTTCCAGCCCGTCACGCCCTGCACGCCCGTCGTCCACACGCTGTTCACCGGAATCGAAGCGCGGACGCCCGTGTGGAAGAAGGGCCCGTAGGAAAACAGCAGCGAGCGCGAATAGTTCCAGCTCAGATGCGTTTCAGTCAGCTCCGCGCCAGCGCTGGTTACGAATTTGCCGAAGTCGACCTGCAACCCCTTCCAACTCTCCGGCTTGATACTGACGTAGGCGTTCAGGATGTAACGGTCCCAGTTGCTCTTTTTCGGCTCGCTGATGTAGAACGCATCGTACGTGCGGCCCCAGCCGATATCCAGTTTGAAGCCAATCGGCTTCGGATCGTAGCTGAAGCTGCCCGTCACGCTGTTCATGCTGAGCTTGTCGGACGTGATGTTCAACGCCTGCAGATACGCCGTCCGGCTCGAAGGATCATTGAAGTTCTGGTTGTAGTAGGTGTCGACCCAGCCGCTCGCGTTAAAGCCTTTGTAGCTCCAAGATGTCGCGGGGGGTGCGGGCGCCGGCGCCGGGGCGGGCGCCGGACTCTGCGCCTGGGTCTGTCCGGCGGCCGTCATAACTGGGGCCAACAGGAATATCGAATTCAGAATAGGATTTGCGTACCGCACTGACTGCCTTCCTCGTTGATGGGTGTGATTTGGTCGTTACTCACGCGGCGCGAGGATCGCGACGCGACGATCTCGGTCTGTCGGGTCTGAAGAGTAACTTCCTGAAACAGGCAGGAGGCGGGATACGGGGACCCGAACCTTCGTACTCTGAAGTATCCGCCGATTTCAGTTCAGGCACAAATCGCTTCTTTTTATGAGACCAATCAATATTCAGTATCCTCGACAATTAGAGTTTCTAATCTTCCGCCATCGCCCTCGCTCCCCGGCGAACAATGGGTGAAGAAACATGAGAGATTCGGCGGCTCGCGCGCACTCTCTGTTCAGTGGCAGCGGCCCGCCTTCCCTTTGGCCGCGGGCCATGCCCATGACGCTATGGGCAACGACAACAAGCAGTTGATAGGACTAAGCGAAAGCCTTGATCTTCTTCCAAGGCACTTGGCCGCCACGGGACCTCCGCCCGCGGTCTATTTCCAGGATCAGGAGGCGGAAGAGGTGCGCCTCCCGCTCTCCCACTACCTTTGGGTTCTTAGGCGGCACGCCTGGAGAATCCTGCTCTTTATCGTGGCCGTCACAGCCGCGGCCGGGCTCATCACACTGCGGCTCACGCCGATCTACGAATCGACGGCGACCCTCTATGTGGACCGCCAGGAAGCCCGAGGCATCGTGGGGAACGAATCTCAGGCAGCGGCGGTTTCCTCCGCCGAATCCGAGCAGTTCCTTGCCTCACAGATTCGTCTGATTCAATCGGATTCCGTCGTCCGCCCCGTCGCAGAGAGGTTCAACCTGCTGGAGAAAGAGAAGCAGTTGACGGTTCCAGGCGAAAGGGCGCGAGCGCAGGATGCGCCGATTCTGCTGAAGAACCTGCGCGTGACACGGCCCGTAAACACCACGCTGCTTCAGTTGAGCTACCGCTCCACCGATCCGCGCCTGGCCGCCGATGTCGCCAACCATGTTGCGCAAAGCTACATCGAACACACCTACAACATCCGGATCCGCAGTTCCGCAAGCATCTCCAAGTTCATGGAGCGGCAGATCGAGGAACTGCGCGCCAAAATGGAGTCCTCGAGCGAACGTCTCGCGCGTCTCGAGCGCGAGATGAACGTCATCAACCCGGAGGAGAAGACCAACATCCTCTCCGCCCGGCTTCTTCAGCTCAACACCGAGTACACCAAAGCGCAGTCGGAGCGCGTGGCGGCCGAGGCCGCCTACAACTCCACCCGCAACGGCGACATGGAGGCCGCGCAGATCTCCGGACAAGGAGAGCAGTTGAAGCGGCTGATCGATCGGAGAAATGAAACCGGAGAACGCTTCTCTGAAATCAAAACGCATTTCGGTCCGAACCATCCGGAGTACCGCCGCGCGCAGGCATCGGTGAATGAGCTCGACCGGCAGATCGCCGAAATGAGGGCGAGCATCGCGCGCCGGATGGAGGTCCAGTTTCGCGAGGCGCTCGCCAAGGAGCAGATGCTCGCGCGAGGCGTCGCCGAAACCAAGGCCGAGTATGATTCCATCAACCTTCGCAGCTTCGACTACCAGCGGGCCAAACGCGAGGCCGACGCCGACAAGCAGCTTTACGAGGAACTTGTCCGCAAGATTCGCGAAGCCGGAATTAACGCCGGCTTCCAAAACAACACCGTCCGGGTCGCCGATCCCGCGCGCGCGCCATGGAAGCCCGTTTTTCCAAAGATGTGGCTCAACCTCCTGCTCGCGTTCCTGTTTTCAAGCGTGGTGGCCGCCGCCGCGGCGCTTCTTGGCGACACTCTCGATAACACAATTCGCGACCCCGAGCAGGTCAGCCAAACTCTCCGGACTCACATGGTCGGCACGCTTCCCGCAACAAAGAATGCAAGGGAATTGCTTCTTTCCGCCACGGCGCCTGGCGATTCCGAGTCCGGCTCTTTGCTTCCCGCCAGGATGCCTCCCGCAGCGGACCGCCAGTTCAGCGGCTACGAAGAAGCCATCCGAACGCTGCGCAGTTCGATTCTGCTTGCAGACTTCGACCGCCGCATCCGCACCATGTTTCTGACCTCTGCCACCGCCGGCGAGGGAAAGTCCACAACCGCCGGCCACCTGGCCGTCGCGCACGCTGAACAAGGGCGCCGGACCCTCATCGTCGACTGCGACCTGCGCCGGCCGACACAGCACAAGCTTTTCGGCTACACGATCACCACAGGCCTGTCCAACGTCCTGCAAGGCGAGGTTTCCTGGCGCGACACCGTGATTCAGCCGCGCGCGGCGGGCATGCTCGACCTGATTACCGCCGGACCGCCCAGCCGCCGCGCGGCCGATCTGCTCGGATCGCGAATGTCCGAGCTTATCGACGAATGGCAGAAGGAGTATGACCTGGTCATTCTCGACGGGCCGCCGCTGCTGGGCTTCGCAGAATCTCTGCAGATCGCCGTCGTTGCAGATGGAGTCCTCGTCATCACTCGAGCGGGGCAAACGAACCGAAAAGCCGTCGCCGCGGCCATATCAACTCTGCAGCACCTCCGCGTGAATGTCGTGGGTCTGGTGCTGAATCAGGTCAAGAAGCACATGAGCGACCACTATTACTACTACGGGTACCACGGCAAGTACTACAAGGAATACCAGGCGGCGCCGTCACGGGGTTGAGATCACTCGCCATGACCATTCAGCCCCTCGGTTTCGCGCCGTTGCCGAAACGGCCGCTGGTTTCGATTCTCATCGCCAACTACAACTATGAGCGCTACGTCGGCCGCGCCCTGGAGAGCCTGCAGCAACAGACCTGGCCGCACTGGGAGGCCGTCGTCTGCGACGACGGCAGTTCCGATCATTCCGCCGAAGTGATCGCCGCTTACGCCTTGCGCGATCCGCGCATCGCACTTTTGCGTCAGGCCAACGCGGGAATGGCCTCCGCCCTCAACACCGCCGCCGCTTCGGCCCGTGGCGACCTGGTAGCTCTGCTCGACTCCGACGACGAGTATCTGCCGAACCGGCTCGAAGCCGTCGTGCAGCGCTTTCGCGCGCGTCCCGATGCGGGAACCGTCTGTCACCCTGTTCGCGCCATTCGTGCCGATGGCGCCGCCATCAAGCCCCGTCATCCCCGCTTCCTGGCCGAAGGCTGGCTCGCTCCCGGAATTCTCGCCGGCGTCGAGCCCGCTCTCCCGCCGTGCTCCGGCCTGACATTCCGCCGTGAAGTCGCCGATCGCATCTTCCCGCTCCCGCCCAGGTTCAGGCGCTGCGCCGACAAAGTCGCTCAGGACCGCGCCGCTCTCCTTGCGCCGGTCACGTCCCTCCCCAGCATCCTCGCCCTTTATCGGATTCACGGAGCGAACTTGACCGGCCTCTCCGGCCCAGTCACGCGGGAGGCCCTTCGAACCAACATCGAGTTCCTCGAACAGCTCTGGACGGACCGGGCTGAGTTCATTCGCATCTGGCACGGTTTTGAAGCTGACCCCAGGCCGTGGCGCGAGATCGAATCAGTCCACTTCTTTTTGGCTGCCCGGCTGCTCGGCCTATCAGTCGCTTCGCCAGTGAGCGCCGCCTGCATCCCGAGCCCTGTCCGCCGCACCGTGTGGCAACTGCTTCTCGCCTTGCCGCGCCCTCTCGGGGCCGCCGGTCTCCGCTTCTGGTGGACCGAGAACACCCTCAAACGCAGCTTTAGAAACCTCTGGGATGTCTTCGCGGGTCCGATCGCGACGCGAGCCGGGAGTCACGGATGAGGCGCGTTCTCCACGTCGTCGGCCGAATGCACCGGGCCGGCATTGAGACCTGGCTGATGCAGGTCGTCCGCCGTTCTGAGGGGCAGCCTGTCCGGCATGATTTCCTGGTCCACGCCCCGGGCGAATCCGCCTACGATTCGGAGCTCACGGCCCGAGGATGCCGCATCTACCGCGTTGATGGCCCGCGCCGCAGCTTCCGATACCCCGCCTTGCTCGACGCCGCATTCCGCCGGATCCTCGCCGACGGCCCTGTTCACGCGGTCCACGCGCATGAACAGCTCTGGTGCGGACTGATCCTCGAGGCCGCCCGCCGCGCGGCTATCCCGATCCGAATCGCCCATTCCCACAACGACACGCTGCGGCTCGAACGCTTCCCCAACATTCCGCGCGCCGCCTTTGGAACATGGATGCGCCTCCTCATCTCCCGTGCTATGACGCATGGCCTGAGTTGCAGCGCGCTCGCCGCGCCAAGCCTCTTCGGCGCGCAATGGCGGAGAGACCCCCGTATCAGCCTCCATTACTACGGTCTTGACTTCTCACGGTTCTCCGTCTGTGAGAACTCGGGGCCCGTGCGCAATGCGCTCGGGATCCCGCCAGGCCGAAAGGTCGTCGCCCACATCGGCCGCTGCGAGCCTCAGAAAAACCAGATCTTCCTGCTGCACATCCTCGAGCGCGCCTGCCGCTTGCGCTCGGATTTACACCTGCTCTTCATCGGCGAGGGAGCTCTCGAAGCAAGGTTGAAGAGCGCGGCGCGCGACCTCGGACTCACTTCCAGGATGACGTGGCTCCGAAACCGGCCTGACATCCCCGAGATCCTTGTCTCCGCCGCGGATCTCTTCCTCCTTCCTTCGCTCCACGAGGGGCTTCCACTTGTCCTGCTTGAGGCGCAGGCCGCGGGACTCCCATGCCTCTTTTCGTCAGAAATCACACAGGAAGCCAACCTCTTCCCGGACACTAATGCCATCCTGAGCTGCCGCCGGCCGCCGGCTGAGTGGGCGCTGGAATTGACGGCCCTGCTGAGAACACCCCGTCCCGACAAGGCTGCGCGCCTGGAAGCACTCTCCTCCGGGCCATTCTCGGTGACTCGCAGCGTCGAATCGCTGCTCTCTCTCTACCACACCCATCCGTCTGCGCCTGCACCTGCTCTCTGCCATCAGGAGGCCTGCTCATGAAGATCCTCCACGTCAGCGCCCGTGCCTCTACGGGCGGCGGACCCGAGATGATCCGCACCTTGATCCAGGGCTCGCTCTCAAGCGCCGAACATTGGGTCGCCTGTCCCGCCGGCGGTCTTTACGCAGAAGAGTTCCGGCGCCTTCTCGGCCCCTCCAGGGTCCTCTCGTTCCCAGTCAACCCCGCTCGCATCAAGCCTGACATCCTCCACACCCACGGGTTCGGGGCCGGATTGACGCGCGTCGCGCTTCTGCATCACGGCATCCCGGCCGTTCACACCTTTCACGGGTTCTATCCCGGCGGCACGGGCGTTTTCGGGGGAGCAGTCAGGTTAGCGGCGGAATCTGCGCTTATGTCCCTCACCCGCGCCGCAGTCGCCGTTTCGGACTCCGAGCGCGCGCTGGTTAAGCGGCTCTGCCCACCCTTGGGCCGGAAAACGGTCGTCATTCCCAACGGGGTCAAGCCCCGAACTCTCGACCCTGTCCCGCAATCCGGCCTGCCACCGGTCCGCATCCTTGTCGTCGGCCGGCTCGTCTACCAGAAGTTCCCAGAGCTCGCTGTTCGCATCGCGGCCGAGTGCCGCCGCCTCGACCCCACGCTCGAGTTTCAGTTCCGCCTCGCCGGAGCCGGCCCGCTTGAGCCTGCCGTCAAAGAGGAGACCCGGCGCCTCGGAGTCCAATCCTGCGTAGTCCTGCTCGGCGACGTCGCCGACATCGGAAGCGAACTTGCCTCCGCGCAGATCTACCTCTCAACCGCGCGTTGGGAGGGTCTTTCTCTTGCACTGCTTGAAGCCATGCATGCCGCCCTGCCCTGTGTCGCCACCCGCGTCCAGGGTAATGTCGACGCCATCGGCCACGGCCACACCGGCTTCCTGTTCGACCCGCTGGATCCGGTAGAGGCCGCCCGTCATATCGTTCTTCTCGCCCGCGATCCTCTCACCCGCAAAGCGCTCGGCGCGCACGCGCGGGCCGCCGCGCAGATTCGCTTCTCCGCCGAGGCGATGTGCGGGCAGTACCTCGACCTCTACCGCAGCGTCCTTAGCCCTGTCGCCCACTCCGCCACTCCCTCGTGCGCGAGGTCCCGCTCATGAGCCGCGTCGCCCTTGTTCAGGATTGGATGACCACCTACGCCGGTAGCGAACGGGTCCTGGAGCAACTCATTGCACTGTTCCCCGCCGCAGACATCTTTTGCGTCGCCGATTTTGTGCCGCCCTCCGAACGCCGCTTCCTGGGCGGGAAGATCCCGCGCACCACCTTCGTCCAACGCCTCCCCGGAGCCTCGCGCGGCGTCCAGAAGCTCCTGCCCCTGATGCCGCTGGCGATCGAGTCGCTCGATCTCTCCTCCTACGACGTCGTCATCTCCAGCTCTCACGCGGTAGCCAAGGGCGTCCTCACCGGCCCTCACCAGATTCACCTCTGCTACTGCCACTCGCCTGCCCGCTATGCCTGGGATCTCCAGCATCAATACCTGCGCGAAAGCGGCCTCGAAAGCGGAGTCAAAGGCTTTGCCGCTCGCGCGATCCTCCACTACTTCCGCCTCTGGGACGTCCGCACCGCCCACGGGGTCGACCAGTTTATCGCCAACTCCTCCTATATCGCCCGCCGCATTCGCAAAGTCTACGGGCGCGACGCCCTCGTCCTCCCGCCTCCCGTCGACACCGAACGCTTCCGCCCTTCCGGCGAGCGCGGCGACCAGTACTTCACCGCCTCACGCTTCGTCCCATACAAACGCATCGATGTCCTCGTCGAGGCCTTCCGCCTGCTCCCAGAACGCCGCCTCGCGATCGCCGGCGCCGGCCCCACGCTTGACCGCATCCGCGCCGCCGCTCCTCTCAACGTAGAATTCCTCGGTCATATCCCCGGCGACGAGATCGTGCGGCGCATGCAAGCGGCGCGCGCATTCCTGTTCGCCGCAGAAGAGGACTTCGGCATCGTATTGGCCGAAGCGCAGGCTTGTGGTACGCCCGTTGTCTGCTTCGGCGCAGGCGGCGCTCTCGATATCGTCAAAGACGGCGAAACCGGCGTCTTCTTCACGCAACAGACGCCGCAATCCGCCGCCTCCGCCATCCGCCGCTTCGAACGGATTGAGCCTTCCCTATCCCGGCAGAGGATCCGCGCCAGCGCCGAGCGTTTCAGCGCTCAAGCTTTCCGCGAAGGCTTCTCCCGGATCTACGCCAACCGGACCGGCCATTTACCGGAGCCCCTTGGCCTTCAAGTGCTCGATCAGAGCTGCCGGGTCGTCGGTGATGATCCCGTCAACGCCCGCATCGATCAGCTTGTCCCAGACGTCGGCTGAATTCGCCGTCCACGCGGCCACCTTCAAGCCCGCCGCATGCGCTTTCTCCACGCGCTCCTTCGTCACCAGCATGTAGTGTGGGTTCACCATCGTCATCCCGCCCGCCTCGGCCGAGATCTCTGCGTAGTCCCTTGGTATCCCAGCCCAAAGAGCAGCCAGCGTCCAGTCCGGGACCATCTTCTTCAGCTCCGCCATCAGCGGCAGATCAAAGCTCTGCAGAAGCACCCGCTTCTCCAGCCTGTGCTTCTTCACCAAATCCACCACCATCCGCGCAAACACCGGCCTTTCCGGCGTCAGCTCCGGCCGCTTCGAGTCCATTTTCAGCTCGATGTTGAACTGAAACTTGCCCTTGCCCGCCAGCTTCAGCACCTCTTCGAGCGTCGGGGCCTTTTCGCCCGGGACGGGTTTCTGCCGAGGGAAATCCCGATTCTGCAGGCTTCCGCAATCCCACTCACGGATCTGCTTGAGAGTCAGCTTCCGAATCGCCGACTCCCCCTCCGGACCCTTGCAGATTGTGCGGTTCATCGTCAGGTCGTGATTCACCACGACCACGTCGTCCCTTGTCACCGATACATCGAGCTCAATGTAGTCGGCGCCCGCCTTGATCGCGTATTCGAACCCGGCCAGCGTGTTCTCGGGCAGCACGGTCCTCGCCCCGCGATGCCCGTGCACCAGGATCTTCGCCTCGCCCGCGACAACCATCAAAAGCGCTCCTGCCGTCAAAGAAATCGTACGAAGCCTCATGCCTCTCAGGATATTCTGGGGAGGATTTCACCACCATGACAACCCAGATTCTCCGGGCCGAGGCCGTCTTCGTCAGCGGCCGATACATCTGGACCGCCCCGCCTGCCGGCGGCGG
>CAYWST010000217.1:0-9658 GCA_964461075.1 uncultured Solibacteraceae bacterium
GTGGTGGATTCCGTCTTCGAGTTTGAGGACGCCAAGAAGGCGTTCGCGAGGCTCGACGAGGGGCCGATGGGGAAAGTAGTTGTCAGGGTCCGGCGGTGACGCCAGGGTATTGCGGGATTTCGATGACGGCTTCAGTGATCTGGCCGATGTATCTGCCGTCGCGGAGGACCTCGGCGGCGATGGCGAAGCGGGGCGCGGGCGGGGTCCAGTCGCGGGGGATGGCGATGGATTCGTTGGTTGAAGCCTGGCTGTTGGCTGGGATCTTGAGGGTGGCGGTTTCGGGAGCGATACGCCAATCGTACGGTGCAGCCAATGCGATTTCAAGCTTCATGGGCGAGGGCGAGTAGTTGCCGGCGTGGAGTTGGACCTGGCGGCTTTCACCAGGGGCCAGCAGGATCTGGTAGGGGTAAAAGCGAAGCCAACTGGGATTCATGGCGATGCCGGTTTCGCCTTTGGGAAGCAGGTCCTGGAAGAACTTTTGCTGGCGGCGGAACTTCTGTTCGGTGGCGGTGAGGATGTCGCGAGTGACTGGGTAGGGACGGCCGTGGCCGGGGCAGATCAGCTCAGGTTCGCGCCCAAGCATATTTCGGATACTGCGCAGGTGGCTGTCGCTTTGAACTTCATTACGGAAGATGAGGTTGTGGCGGAGGGTCCCGTCGTTCTGGGGGTAGGGAAAGAACGCGTCGCCGGTGAAGGCGACCTTGCGGCCGTCGATGTTGGTGAACATGTCCATCTGATAGTTGGCGTGGCCAGGCGAGTGTTTGACCTCGAATTCGGATTTCTCCCACTTGAACGCTTCACCGTCGCAGAAGGCGAGGTTGTCTGAGATCTTTCGCGGCGTGGAGTTGGGCTTGAAGGGGGCCGGCTTGGGGGCAGGTGCTGGTGCGGCGCCGGCGATGGAGGCGGATTCGAGAAAGGTCCGTCGGGTATGGCGGGGCATGGCTGATATCAACGCCATGCCCGGAAGAGAGGAAATGGATTGTCAGTTGGCGCTGATGGGAGCGCCTCCGTCAGAAGCGGACGCGGAAGCCGAGTTGGATATTACGCGGGAAATTCAACTGCGCGACAGGCAGAATGCCGAAGTCCGCGGCCGAGGGGTTGGTAGACGGCGGATCGGCCCGGATGGGGGTGTGGAAGGCGTTGAAGGCCTCGCCGCGGAATTCGAGTTGGATTCGCTCGGTGATGTTGAACTTCTTGGAGACCATGAGGTCGATCTGAGGAGCGGCGGGGCCGCGGATGCTGTGGAAGCGTGCGGGGAGTTGAACGTACTCGAAGGGACGGTTCTGGCGCCAGCACTGGTTGAACTTTGTGCGGTCGTTGAAGAACCAGCTCGATTCGCTTCGCTCATTCTGGAGCGGGTCGCCGCAGAGGAATTCCCAACCCGTCCACGCGGCGAGCGGGACGCCGGACTGGTAGATGAAATTGGTGTTCATCGTCCAGCCGCCGAGCAGGGCCTGCTGGAAGGCGTTGGGGTTGTTCATGTAGGAGCGCCCCTTGCCGAAGGGAAGATCCCAGATGCCCGCGAAGGTGAAGTTGTGGGAGCGGTCGACGTCGGTGACCTGGCTGACAGGCTCGCGCCAGATCATGCTGAAGGTATCGCGCCAGCGCCGTTCCATTTGTTTGGACCAGGTATAGGCGAGGACCCAGGTGAGGGCGCCCATTCTGGAGCGGTCGCCAAGCATCCGCTTCTCGAAGCGGGTCTGGAGGCCGTGGTACCAGGCCTTGCCCCAGGGGGCGAGGTTGTTGGTGAGCCCGTCAAAGTGAGGGTAGGGCTGCAAGAGTGTCTGCCGGGAGAGGTCCGGCGAAACGCCGCGGCCGACTGTCGTGGGGAAGATGCCGCGGAACGGATTGGGAACGCGGGCGTTGTAGAAGTTTGGGTTGGACTGGGCGGCTTCCCAATCGGACTGCGGCATCGTGTTGATGTTGTAGCCGACCCACTCCTTCAGAGTTGCGCTTCCGACGTAGCTGGCCTCGAGGACCATGTTCCAGGGCATTTCGCGTTCCAGTGTGTAGGACCACTGCAGGGTGCGCGGAAGGCGGCGGTTGGGGTCGTCGTAAGAGACGCCAGTCCCGATATTGGTTTCGATACCGCGGCTGGAGCCGGCGGGCTTGATGACGCCGCCTGGCCAGGGATCTTCCAGGGAGTAAGGTCCGGTGAGACCGGAACTCGGGAACTGGCTGGCAGTGAGGGTATTGATATACGGGGTACCGATACTGTAGCCGGTGGCCAGGTTGTTCTGAGTGGCGGTTCGATGATAGATGCCGAATCCGCCGCGCATGACAGTCTTGGCGAGGAAGTTCCAGGCGAATCCGATGCGAGGTTGGAAATTGGAAAGGTCGGGATTATAGACACGCTGTGGCTGACCGTTCACGCCAGCGAAGGTCATGCCGCCGATGAGCGCCTGGGGCGGAGCGGGCATGGTGGGATTTGTCGCACGAAGGGCGTTCCACTGAGAGATGACGGCGCTGCTGGTGGGCTGGACGGTCGAGAAGTCCCAGTCGCGGTTGAGGCGGTTGTGGATTTCGTACATTCCAAACTGGATGTCGTAGCGGAATCCGATATTGAGAGTGAAATTCCGGGCGATTTTCCAGTCGTCCTGAAAAAAGACCGCCCAGTAGGGTTCGCGGCGGAAGAAGGTGTCGTTGTACTGGAGGCTGCCGCTCTGGATGTGACCGAGGAGAAGCGAAGCGATGGAACTGCCGTCGAGCGCGCCCTGGCTGATGGCCTGATACTCGCGGCTCCATGCGTTGTCAAAGCCGAGCTGTCCCGAGGACCGCCCGGACGCGAAGTTATGGCGCATGAGCTGCGAGGCCTCGGAACCGTATTTCAGGCTGTGCTTGCCGCGGGTTTCGGCGATATTGAACTGGAAGTTGATCTGCTGGCGGGAGCTCTCATTGATGTACTGGTTGCCGAAGAGCTCGCGGAAACCGCCGTTCGTGATCCGAGGCATCAGCTTGGAGGGGAAGGAATCGACCTGAGGGATGTTCTTGATGCCCACCTTGTCCCAGGTGAACGAGCTGTCGGAGACGTCTGGGAAGTTCTGGACGAACCGGTTGTAGCTGGCCTGGATGTGAAGAATGCGGGTTGGAGTTAAGGTGCGGTCGTAGGAGAGGATGTAGTTGATGTCGCGCCGGACGGTTCCATCCATGTTGCCGAAGCGGGCCGGGGGATCGAAGCCGTTTTGATCGCGGAACTCACTGCCATCCTGGAAGGTGAAAAGAAAATTGATCCGGTCCTGGTCGGTGATGATCTTGTCGTAGCGGGCCATCGGCTGCTCATAGCGGTATTTGCCGAGATTGTCGGGTCGAGTGAAATTGTTGGCAAGCGACTGGGGCTGGAAGTTGGGGGCGGGGTAGTAGCCGAGGATGGCGCGGCCGATGGGGCTGATCCGCGATGCGGGAATCACATTGCCTGGGAACGGCTGGCGTTTGAACAGGCCGCCGGCCCGGCAGTTGAGGGCGGGGTTGGTACAGGACTCCGAAGTGAGTGGGTCGAAGATCTTGATGGTGCCGGTCTGGCCCTGCGGCACGAAAGTACTGAAGTTCCCCTGACGGATTTCCATCGGGGGAACGCTCACGTTGGAGGGGAAGGGGACGCGTTCGCGCCAGCCTTCGAAGGAGAAAAAGACGAAGTCCTTGTTCTTCCGAATGGGGCCGCCAACGGTTCCGCCGAACTGATGCTGATTGCGGAAGCCTCGGCCGGAGCCGAGGGCGTTGTTCTGGCGGGTATTGGCGTCCAGGACGCGATTGCGCCAGAAGTCGAAGGCCGTGCCATGCCAGGCGTTTGTGCCGGACTTGAGCGTCGTGGAAACATGGCCTCCACCCGAACGGCCGTAGGCGGCGTCGTAGGTGTTCACCATCACCTTCATCTCCTCGACCGCCTCGACGTTGGGCGCAAGGTTGAAGGTGCCGTCGGTGGAGATAGGGGCGCCGTTCAACAGGAACTGGTTGGTCCCGGTGCGGCCGCCGTTCATGGTGAACGAGCCATTGACGTCCCATGCGCGGGTTCCGGAGAATCCGGTGTTTCCGAAGGTGCGCTGGGTGAACATGACGCCTGGTGAGAGCCGCATGAGCATATAAGTCTGGCGGCCGTTCATGGGGATTTCTTGCATCTTGACGGGGTCGAAGACGAGGCCGCGGCTGGCGGTAGCGGTCTGGATGAGTTCCTGCTCGCCGACGACCGTGATCTCCTGGGACACCGCACCCACCTCCATCGTGAAGGGCAGGTTCAACTTTTCCGAGGTTTGGAGGACGATATCGGTGCGGCGGACGGTCTGGAAGCCGGCGGCGGTAACGACAACGTTGTACCGGCCGGGATCGAGGCCGACGATGGTGTAAATCCCATTGCTATTGGTGACGGTTTCCTTGCTGACGTTGGTATCGACTTTGGTGGCCTTGACCGTGGCATTGGGAATACTGGATCGGGTCGAATCCAGAACCTGGCCGAGAATGGTGGCCCGGTAGTCCTGGGAAAACGAGAAGAGGGCGGTCGTAAGACAGAGAGCGAGCGTTCTGACAAGCGTTTGCAACACGTCAACCCCCGTTAGCGGATGTTCGGGCTTATACCCGGCTTCAAGGAGAATATCCGAAATTTACCGCTGTTTCAAGGGCGAGTTTCACTATGAAGCGGGCGGGGGAAGAGCGCCGGGAGAAGGGTGCAAACCAGAGCCAGGATGCCGAGAGCGGCGCCGAAGTAGACGGAGGCAGGACGGTAATTGAATTCCACCCAGTGGGCGCCGGCGGGCGCTTCGACGGCCAGGAGGAAGCCATGGGATTCGGCCAGCGGAGCAGGCTTTCCGTCGATGGAGACGCGCCAGCCAGGGTAATGGTTTTCGGCGAAGGTGACCAGGCCGGGCGAGGACATTTTCACGGCGATGCGAACGTGGCCGGGGTGGTAGGCGGCGATGCGGACTGAGTCGGCAGGATTTGCAGAGTAGGCGCGGGGGCGGGCGGCGGGATTGCGCCAGATGCTGAGTCCGGAAGGTGATTGATAGACCATTTCGGGAAACTGCGGATCGGGCTGAGCGGCCACGCGGTAGGCCACGCCGAGGAGGTTGCGGACGTCCGGGTTATGGGCGCCTTTGCGATAGACCTTTGAGGTGACGCTGGCAAGGTAGCCGCCGTTCTGATGCAGTCCGTACCAGTCGCCAAAGTTGTAAGGGACGACGGACTCGTCTATGTCGACGCGGAACAGTCCGGGTTGGCGGCGCAGGAATTCGGCGATGTCGCCGTGGGAAGCCATGGCGGTGAGTTTGGCGATGCGGTCGGGCTCCGTTGAGACGTTGGGGAAGAAAGTTCCGGCGTGACCGGTGTATTCACAGAGCGCAAGAAAGACGAGCCCGGCTTGAAGGGCGGGCAGGCCGATGCCGCCGGAGCGGAAGACGGCGAGGAGGATGGCGGCTGCGGTGGCGACGGCGGCCAACTGAAGGTCGCGCTGTTCGCCAGGACCGGGAAACGGCATGACTTGAATCAAAACGAGTCGCACGGCCAGGAAGAAGACGCCGATGACGGCGCCAGCGATGGAGACGCGGCGAAGCCAGATGGAATCGCGGTGTTGAGCGAGGCCGGAGAGGCCGAGCGCGGTCAGGGGAGCGGCGGCGAGCCCGCAGAGGAAGACCGCGGCGGTGGGGTTCCGGGCCTTGTCCACCATGGGCAGCAGCGCGTAGAGCAGGCCGTGCAGCGGAGTGTGGTGAACCAGGGCAAGAGCCACTCCGAACAGGAGCAGGAGCACGAGTCCACGCACGGCCCGCTCGGTCCAATTCCAGATCGCGCCAAGGAGCGCGAGTGAGAGCGCGACGAAGCCAAGGAAGGGGGTGGCGTGCGTGTGGGCGTGAGGGAGGATGAAGCCGAGCAGACCGGCGGGAGAGAGGCTCCATTGGACGTGAACGGAGTATGGGACGGGGTCCTTCCATCCGACCGGTTCGGGAGCTCCGACCCAGCGAATGGCCTCGCGGCCGTACTCGACGGCGGGAAGGATCTGCGCGGCTCCGGCGGCAAAGGCCATCACCCAGAACAGAACCAGGGCGGGGGCCGAGCGCGGGAAGCGGATGAATCGCCAGAGAGTAAAAGCAAGGCAGGCGCAGGAGAGAAAAATGGGGATCTGGTGATGGCCGCCGAGCCAGCAGACGCCGAGGAACAAGCCGGCGTAGAGCGAGTCGCGCCAGTGCCCCGATTCGATGAATCGGACCAGGAAGAGTGCGACGAGGGGCGCCCACAGGGCGCTGTTGAGCATCTGGGGCCAATCGGTCTGGCCCATCCAGCCGGAGAGGGTGAAGACGAGACCGGCGAGAATCGCTCCTGCGCGGGAGGCCCCGAGTTTGCGGGCGAGGAGGAAGGCGAAGCAGGCGGCGGCGATGTGGATCAGCAGGAAGTAGCCGTGCAGCCATGCCTGCTTGATCCAGCCGTCGCGGAGAGGGAGAGAAAAGAGGAGCCAGTTGGGCGGGTACATGGCGCCCGGCTGCGCCTGGCCGGGGAGGGGTTGGCCTGCCCAGTGTGAGGGGTCCCAAAGAGGAAAGCGGCCCTTGTGCCATTCGCCGGCCTGGAACTGGAGCCAGGGGAGAACCTGTGAGGCCATGTCGTCGCCCGCGATCCAGGTGTACTGGCTGGTGAAGCAGAGCTTCCAATAGAAGCCGGCGACGATGGCCGCCAGCAGGAGCAGGGCGGCGGGCCCGCGCGGCCGGATTCGAGCAGGTTGGTGGTTTTCAGCCATCGGGAGCAGCGGCGTGGCCTGGGTGAATTATAGCGGAATCAACGAGATGGAACCTGGCATGGGGATTGCACGTCTGCTGGTGTGCGCGTGGAGGCGCAGAGAGATGATGAAACGTCGGCTTCTCTCACTCGTGATGGCGGCTCTGGCTTTTCCGGCCTTGCATGCACAGGGCGCGCCCCAGGATGACGGGGACGGGCCGGGGCGCGGCGTGGCGCGTCTGAGCCTGATGAACGGGGACGTGTCCGTGCGGCGTGGAGACTCAGGCGACTGGGTGTCGGCAGTGGTGAATGCGCCATTGATGGTGGAGGACCGCGTGTTGACGGGAGCGGGTTCACGCAGCGAAGTGCAGTTCGACTACTATCACCGGCTGCGGCTGGCGGAAGACAGCGAGGTGCGGTTCTCGGAGCTGGAGTACGGAAAGTATCAGATTCAGGTGGCGCGGGGGACGGTGACGCTGAGCGCGCTGAAGGGCGGCGACGCGCAGATCGAATTGGCGACCCCGGCGGCGGCGGTGCGGCCGATGGCGCACGGGCAGTACAGGGTGACGGTGCGGCAGGACGGAGCCGTGGAGATCACGGTGCGGAGCGGAGAAGCGGAGATCTTTACGCCATCAGGAACGGAAAAGCTGCGCCCGGGCAGGACGATGGTGGCGCGGATGACGCCGCAGGGCAGCGAATTCCAGATGATTTCCGCAATTCCAAAAGACCGCTGGGATCACTTTAATGAACAACGGGACCGCGATCTGCAGCGGTCGTCCGCTTACAAATACGTAAGCCGCGACATTTACGGGGCTGAAGATCTGGACGGCCACGGCCAGTGGGTGTATGTAGCGCCTTACGGATACGTTTGGGCGCCGGCGGTGGCGCCGGGCTGGGCGCCTTACCGGTATGGAAGATGGGCGTGGCTGGACTGGTATGGCTGGTCCTGGGTGAGCTACGACCCGTGGGGCTGGGCGCCGTATCACTACGGGCGCTGGTTCCATCATGGCGGCCGGTGGTGCTGGTGGCCGGGCGTTGGCATTGGCGTTGGATACCGCCATTACTGGAGTCCGGGGCTGGTGGCCTGGTTCGGATTCGGAAGCCCGGGCTTCGGCTTCGGCGTGAACGTGGGGTTCGGGTTCGGCGGCTGGGGCTGGGTGCCGCTGGCCCCGTACGAGCCGTTTTACCGCTGGTGGGGACCGCGCTATTACGGCGGGTACAGAAATCACACGACGATTGTGAATCATGTTCGGATCGTCAACAACACAAATATTTACAATACATACAGAAATGCAAGAGTTGGGAACGGAGTATCTGTCTTGGAAGGCGGTGATTTTACGCGCGGCGCGGGCGGCCGGGCGTGGCGCAACAACGACGGCGAGATCTCGCGGGCAAGCCTGATGCAGGGCGCGCTGCCGGCGACGCCGGGGCGGAATAACCTGCAATATACAGACCGTGCGGCGCGGGCGGACCTGACGGGCAGGGAAGCCCGCGCAAGCGACCAGTTCTACTCGCGGCGGCAGGCGGCGCCGGTGGAGCGGGTTCCGTTCGAGCAGCAACGGCAGGCGATCGAGCGCGCGGCCCGGTCGCCGGAATCGAGGTCAATGGAGTCTCGCTCCTCATTGGCGCAAGGCGCGGAGGGCCGGCGGAGCCTGGAGACCGGCGGCGACGGACCGCGAGGCGGCGCCGGCTTCCGGAGCGAAACTCCGCCGGCCGGCATGCGAACTGAGCGAACGGAAGATCGCGGGGCCGGATGGCGGCGGGCGGAAAGCCCTTCCGGAGTCGATGCGCGGCCAGAGACGGGCGGGCGCAGCTACGGCAGCGGAGACTCATGGCGGCGGTTCGGCGAGCCGCGGACAGAATCGGCGCCGCAGCGGGTGGAGAGTCCGTCGCGGCAGGCTGAGACGACGGAGCGTGGCGGCTGGCGGAGTTTCGGAGATCCGGCCCATGGTGCACGTTCGACGGAGAATGTCGTTCGGGAGACACCGCGAAGCGAGGGATCTCGAGGGAGCTGGTCGACGGGCGGCGGCAGCCGGGGCGAGACGCAGAGGATGGAGACGCCTCGTCAGGAGATGCCGCGGTATGAGTCTCCAAGAAATGAGACGCCGCGGAGTGAGGGCTCGCGCGGGAGCTGGTCGACCGGCGGCGGGCGTAGTGAATCGCCGCGCATGGAACGTTCGGAACCAAGCCGCGGTTCTGAGCCTCAGCGTCAGGAGGCGGCGCCTTCGCGGCGCGGCGGGTCCGACATGAGCAGCTTCGGACGCGGCAGTTGGTCGACAGGCGGAGGCCAATCTTCGACGGAGTCGTTCACCTCCGGCGGCTCGCGCAGCTCATCGCCGGGCTATACCCCCAGCTACGGAAGCGGTCGGGGCGCGTGGTCGACGGGCGGCGACGCCGGGATGAGATCCTCGCCTCAGATGAGCGCGCCGCGCGGTGGCGGATACAGCGCGCCGAGCATGGGCGGCTACTCGGGTGGTGGCGGCTCGATTGGTGGCGGCCGGTCCAGCGGAGGCTATTCCGGCGGAGGCGGTGGATATTCAGGAGGCCGAGGGAGCGTTAGCGGCGGCGGAATGTCTTCCGGTGGCGGGGGAGGAAGGATCAGTGGCGGGAGCGGAGGCGGCGCAGGCCGGATGAGCGGAGGCGGCGGAGGACGGTCGCGATAAAAGGCTAATAGCAAGGGTGCCTCAGTCGACCCCATGAGTTGACATAATATCGATTATCAGAAGTTCGCCACAGCCTCGACTCAGCCAACATGCTGGCGGATGAGCCTTGGCAGATCCGAGCAATGCGGAACCTCCACGACGTGGCACCCGGCGGCGCGGGCGCTGGCGATGCCGGACTGAGAATCCTCGAAGACCAGGGCGTTCGCGGCTCCGAGCCGCTCGCAGGCCGTGCGATAAGGTTCGGGGTCGGGTTTGAGGCGGGTGACCTCATCGCCGTAGACGGCGGTTGTGAGCAGCGGGAGCAGGCC
>CAYWST010000218.1:0-9630 GCA_964461075.1 uncultured Solibacteraceae bacterium
ATCGGGGTCCTTCACTATCTGGCCGGAAGACCCCGCGCGCTCCGCGCGGGCGGCGCGCTCACGCCCGGCGCTTGACGAGCCCCAGCCCCGGGCGGTCGCTGAGGACCAGTTTGCCCTGCACCACCTTCACACCCTCATAGGGGTCGTTCGAGATCAAGAGATTGCCGTCGAGGTCGGCGTAGTCGATGAGAGGAGAGAGCTGCGCCGCCGCGGTGATGGCCACCGACGAACTCACCATGCAGCCCATCATTACCTTCAGCCCCAGCGATCGGGCGATCTGAATCATCCTCCACGCTTCCATCAGGCCGCCGCACTTGTCCACCTTGATGTTCACCCCGTCGAAATGCGGCGCAAGTTTCGGGATGTCGCGCGGATGGAGGCAAGCTTCGTCGGCGATGACGGGCATGTGGATCCGCTTGCGAATCCAGTTCATATCTTCCAGGTTGGCCGCGGGCAGCGGTTGCTCAATGAACTCGACGCCCTGTTTTTCCAGCCAGTTGATTTTGGCGACAGCCTCTTGCTTGGACTTGAAGCCCTCGTTGGCGTCCACGCGCAGCGGCTTCTTCGTGACGCTGCGGACCGCATCGATCACTTCTTCGTCGTTCTCGAGCCCCACCTTGACCTTGAGAACCGGGAAATCGGCGGCTTCTTTCACCTTCCGCCGGATCACCTCGGCCTTGTCGATGCCGATGGAGAACGTCGTGAGCGGCGCGTCATTGCGATCGAGTCCGAAATAGCGCCAGAGCGGCACGCCCATCTTCTGGGAGACCCAATCGAGCAAGGCGATGTCCACCGCCGCCTTGGCCGCCCACTCGCCTTCAATCTTTGTCAGGACCTGCGAGAGGACCTTGGAGAATTGCCAGGGGTCGGCGGCCAGGAGCCATGGCCGGATCGACTCCACCGCCTTTTGCGCGGACTGCGCCGTCTCCCGATAGCGCACGATCGGCGCCCCTTCGCCCGTTCCCGTGAGACCCTCTCGCATGTACTCGACGTAGAGAGTCTCCCGGAAGTCGCTCGAACTCATCACGGTAGTCCATGTGTGGCGCAGGTTAAGCCGCTGGATGCGCGTCGCCACCTGCAAGGGCGGTGGCGGGGCGACGGCCCCGGCAAGTGTGGGCAGTATGGCCGGGGCGGCCAGAAGCGCGCGCCTTCCCATGGGCTTTGGGGGGAATGGAAGTCTCATGTTTTCCTGGGGATGAGTATAACCGAGAGCTCCAGAATCTGCTGTGACACCAACAACTAGTGGTGTGATTAAGTCAAACACAATAAATGACTTGCATTCACATGAGATTTGCGTACACCCATGCCAGGGTGTATAGTGAAAAGGGAAGGGGACACCATGATCATCTCCATGAAGCGCCACGCTTCGCGCGACGATATTGACACCGTTATTCAGCGAATCCAGGATTTCGGCTACAAGATTCACACCATCGAAGGCGAAGAGCGGGTGGTGATTGGCGCGATCGGCGTGGGGGACGTCAGCGCCTGCCTCGAGTCGCTCGAGGCGATGAACTGCGTCGAGAAGGCGGTCAGGATTTCGGCGCCATACAAGTTCGTGAGCAAGGAGTTCAAGCCGGGCAAGACGATCATTCAGTGCGGGCAGGGCGTGGAGGTCGGGGGCGATGAATTCGTGGTCATGGCCGGCCCGTGCTCCGTGGAGAGCGAGAAGCAGATTCTCGAAACAGCGGAGCTGGCTGCTCGCGGGGGCGCGAAGGTGCTGCGTGGAGGCGCTTTCAAGCCGCGGACTTCGCCCTACGATTTCCAGGGGCTCGAGGAAGAGGGCTTGAAGCTGCTGGCGCGCGCAAGAGAAGAGACGGGACTCGCCATTGTGACGGAAGTGATGAGCGACGCCGATGTTTCGCTCGTCGCCGCCTATGCCGATATCCTTCAGGTGGGCGCGCGCAACATGCAAAACTTCGCGCTGTTGAAGGCGCTCGGCAAGTGCGGCCGGCCGGTATTCCTCAAGCGCGGACTCAGCTCCACAATCAAGGAGCTGTTGATGTCGGCGGAGTACATCGTCGCGCACGGCAATAACGACGTGATGCTCTGCGAACGCGGGATTCGCACGTTCGAAACCGCCACGCGCAACACCTGCGACATCACGGCGGTCGCCGTCCTGCGGGAGATGACGCATCTGCCGGTGATTCTCGATCCGAGCCACGCGACCGGCAAGCGCAGCCTGGTTCCGCCGCTGAGCCGCGCGGGCGCCGCCATCGGCGCCGATGGCCTGATGGTCGAGATCCATCCGAATCCGGCCAAGGCCATGAGCGACGGGGCGCAGTCGCTCGACCCGGCGCAATGGCTGCTCATGATGGACAGCCTGCGGCCGTACATTGAGCTCTGGAAGCAGGAGCGTCATGCGGAAGCCAGGCTGGCAGAAGCCGCGGCCCTCTGACGGTTCTGTGCCGCGCCTCCGGTGCGATAGTCTCAAAGCGTGACACTTCCGAAAGCGCTGTGGCTGGCGATCTCAGCGATTGCCGCGCTGTTTCTGGCGCTCGCCCTCTGGTGGTTTCCGGATCGCGGCCCTTCGGCGCAGGCGCTCGTATCGAAGCTCGCGGACCGGCAGGGCGCGACGCTCTTCATCGACGTCCGCGCGCTCCGCGCCGCGGGGCTGATGAGGCGGCTTGCCGCCCCCGAGGCGGCGCAGGAGCAGGACTATCGCGACTTCGTCGCTGCGACCGGGTTCGACTACACCCGCGATCTGGACCGGCTTGCCGCGCGATTCTCCCCCGGTGGCGAGTTGTGGATCGCCGCCAGCGGCCGCTTTGAACCCTCGAAGCTTGCCGAGTATGCCGCCGCGCGCGGAGGACGCTGCGTTCGAGGCTTATGCACCATGCAGGGTTCCGCTCCAACGCGGCAGATCTCATGGCTCGAATCCGATACCCGCCTGCTGCAGTTGGCTGTCTCTTCCGACCCGCTGGCCGCCGCCGCCATGGGCGCCGGAAAGGAGCGATCGCTGAAGCCGCCGTCCTCGCCGGTCTGGCTCCACCTGCCCGGCAGCCAGCTCAAACCCGCTGGAGGATTACCGCCGGGCGCGAGCGCGCTGCTCTCGTCTTTGGAAGGCGCCGATCACGCCCTGTTTTGGGCAGGCCTGAGCGCAACGGGGTTCACCATCGACCTCTCCGCGCCCTTTGGAGATGGGGCAGCCGCCCAAGCTTCCGCCCGGCGGCTTCAGGATGCGACTGGGCTGTTCAATAAGCTGCTGGCGAGAGAACCCTCCCAGCACGGCTCCACAGGCCTGGCGAGGGTCCTGTCTTCGGGGCGATTCCATGTGGAAAAGTCAACGGTTCGCGGCACATGGAGCGCGGACAAAAGTCTCGTCGACGCGTGGTTTCGATAGAACGACGCGTCAACTCCGCTTCCGCCGCGCCAGGATGCCGGCGGCGAGAACCGCAAGGACCGGCAGAGCCATCGAAGGCTCAGGGACTTCGCCTGTTTGCCTGTCCTCGAGCTCGATGGTGAGATCGACGCCGACAAAGTGGCCGGCATTGGTCAGAGACTGTATCTCGAAGACAACCAGGTCGCCCGGGGCTACCGCCCAACCGTCGAGGGATTGACCTGCTTCCAGGTTGTTCGTAAACAGGGCTTCGCTATCGCTCTTTTCGATGCCATAGACCGATCCGCGCGCCGCAACCATCACTCCGTTGACGAAGAGGCGCCACTGGTCGTTTCGATCGGTGTAGTGATACGCATCCCAGGCTCTGCCCGAGATGCTGATCGCACCGGCCGACGGACTTGTCCAGGAGACGTTTCCCAAAGACTCGGGGCCAGCACCCGCAATCGGAGTTGTGCTGTGGCCAACCACATCGCCGATCTCCCACTTATCGGTCCCGGAGTATGAACTCTGATTCTGCACTTTCGCCCAGGCGGGCGGCAATGTGGAATTCGAGGTGGTAGCCCAGAACGTCTCCGGGACTCCTCCCCATCCCGCTTGCGTGTAGGGAAGAGGCGCCGTCCCCTGGTTGTAAGACCAGACTCCGTTCGGATTGGAGGCCAGGCTCCAATCACTTCTCAGATCGTAGATGACCCCTCCGGATGCGAGTGGAGAGCATAGGACGCCGGCGAGCGAAAGCGCTGCCAGCATGGCAGACCGGAATGACATGAGAGGCCTCCTGGTTTGCCAGAATAAAGGGGTAATCAGGAGAGAACAAGGAGTTTCAGGTTCAATTCTCCGTGTTTGAGTACTGTGACGGGATCGCCCGTTTCACCTGAATCAGTGAGTACTCTCCAGCAGCGGCTTCACCGCCCTTTCGAAGTCGGAAAGGCTTTTCACGCCTCGGAACTTGTGGCGCACCCTGCCCTCGCGGTCGAGGATGAAAGTGTAAGGCCGCGTCGTCGTTACGGTCGAGGCGGCGAGGGAATCCAGGATGCCGACCGTGAACCGGATCTGATCGAGTCCCGCGAAACGCCCCACGGTTTCCGCGTCTTCGTCGCTGACCGCGACGATCATTAGGCCATCCCGCTCATACTTCTGGTGGAGAGCGTTCAGCTCGATCAACTCCTGGCGGCAGGGCTGGCACCATGTGGCCCAAAGGTTGACCACAATCACCCGGCCCCGGAAATCCGATAACGACCGGGGCGCGAATTCGTCCAGCAGCTTGTAGGAGAGATCCATCGGTTCCGCCCAGGGGAGCGGGTTGTCCTGGAAGTAAATCATCCCCACCACCCCGGCGACCACGACCGCCGGGACGATCCGGCTTAACCAGGTGCTGAGGCCCGAGATCGGTCTTGGTTGGGGAATCTCTTCGCCTTCGGACATAACTCGATTATCTCAAGAGCCTGGCGGAAGGGATTCGGGTGAACTACTGAATCCTGGCCTCTAAGCGCGCCTGATCGACGAGTTCCTCAAAGACGGCCAATACCTTCCTGCGGAAGTGGTAGATACGCTTGACGTTATCCCGGAAGTGCCCGTCGTAGCAGGGGTGCTTGAGCCATTTCTCAAACATCTGACGCGGGATCTCGATATCCCGGCGCAGCGTTTCCACCGGCTGGCCGCGCAGAAAGAGCCCGTAGAACATCGCAGCTTCGCGCTGGATGTCGATCGGGTCGAACTCTTCGATCTGCGCCATCGGAGGGCGCATTGGCGTCGTCTCCATCGGTTCATCCCCCGCCGCGCCGCCTCGGGCGCTGCCCAGGAAAACGCAGTATAGCCGGGCTCCGTTTCTCCGGGCAAGCGGAATTCTGAGGAATTCTGCGAACGGCTCTGGCTTCACCCTTGAGATGCGCAACACTGCCTTTTCGGTGCGTTCCCGCTAAACTTCCGGACGGGAACCTCCGATGAATCATTGGGAGCGTATCCGTGCGCCGATCGACCATCCTTACCCTGCTCGCCACCGCCCTGGCGATGCTGCTCTTCTGTCCCGAAGTGAACGCTTCGGAAGAAACAATCTGGCGGTACCTCTATCCGGGGACCAAGTCGATCGTCGGAATCGACATTGATCGGGCGAGGAACTCGCCCACGGGGAAGATGCTGGCCCGTCAGTGGTCTCAGGCGGGCGGATTCAAGATGACCGGAAACAACCTCGACATCCTCGATCAGATTGACCGCATCCTGATTTCTTCCAACGGTTTACCGATGCGCTCCGGCCAAAAGCCGCCCGGTGTGATCGCCATTCAGGGCCGGTTGGACCGCGCCCAGATTCAGAAGCTGGCCCCCAAGGGGACGGCCGTTCAGAAGTTCAAGGGGACGGATCTCTTCGTTCCATTCAATTCCAAGGCCGATGATCCTCTGCTGGCGCTGATCGACTCGCAATTCGCCCTTGTGGGCGATCGGGAATCCCTGGCGCTGGTTCTCGACTCCCACGGTTCCTCTTCCGCGGACGCCGAGGTGCTGGGCCGGGCGATGCAATTCGCTGCCGAATGCGAGATCTTCGTTGTTTCGCGGGAATCCCTGGTCGGGGCCGCCGGATCCGACGGCGCTGAAGCCGGGGCTGTTCCGGGGTTTAAGCAGTTGGAAGACATTCAGTCGGTCGATCTGGGGGTCTCTCTTGCGAAGGGGCTTGGGCTGAAGGGAATTGTGACCGCCAAAGACCCGGCCTCGGCACAAAGCATGGCCATGATGGCTCAGTTCCTGTCGACCATGGTCCTGAACGACCCGAAACAGGCTAACTCGGAGATGGGCAAGATTGTTCGCAGCCTGAAGGTCTCCACGGAAGGGCCGACGGTGAACATCTCTATCGACGTCCCGCTGGCGCAACTGGAGAAGGGCGTCGCGCAATTCCGCGCCTCGATGAAGGAAGCCGGCCAGAAGTCGCTTGAGTCGCTGATCGGCGTCAAACCCGCGCCAGGCTCGATCCCTGGGCTCAGGCCGACCGCCTCCCCGGAATTGGCGCAGGCCGCGCCGGAGCCTCAAGCTCCGCCACGGCCTGCAGTCCCTGTTAAAAGGACGATCAAGATCGTGGGCCTCGATGCGGGCGACAAGGAGATCAACTACTCCTCCACGTCACCGAACCGGTAACCGTCCGGTCAGGCCCGCTTCTTGCCCTGTCTGGCGACCGCTTCCATGGCCGCTTTGACTTTGTCCGGATCGCCGAGGTAGTAGCTCTTGATCGGCTTCAGACCGGCGTCGAGCTCGTAGACCAGCGGCATTCCCGTCGGAATATTCAGCTCGAGGATGTCGGCTTCGCTGATGTTATCGAGGAACTTCACGAGCGCCCGCAGGCTGTTGCCGTGGGCGCCGATCACGACTCGCTGGCCGCTCTTGACGGCCGGGGCGATCTCCTCGTGCCAGAGCGGCAGGAAGCGGGCCACGGTGTCCTTCAGACATTCGGTCAAAGGCAGGTCCTTGGGGTCCACTCCGGCGTAGCGCCGGTCGCGGCCGGGGAATCGTTCGTCGTCGGCGTTGAGGGGCGGCGGCGGGACGTCATAGCTCCGCCGCCAGATCTTCACCTGGTCTTCTCCAAACTTGGCCGCCGTTTCGCTCTTGTTCAGGCCCTGCAGCCCTCCGTAGTGCCGCTCGTTGAGCCGCCAGGAGCGCTTGACGGGAATCCAGAGCTGGTCCATTTCGTCGAGGACGACATTGAGCGTCTTGATCGCCCGTTTGAGGACCGAGGTATAGGCGAGATCGAATTCGTATCCCGCTTCCCGGAGCACCTTGCCGGCGTCGATGGCCTCCTGCATGCCCTTCTCGCTGAGGTCGACATCGGTCCAACCGGTGAATCGGTTTTCCTTGTTCCACGTGCTTTCGCCGTGGCGGATGAGAACCAGTTTGTACATTGGCGTTGCGGCTCCTTATTGTTTGAAGGCTTTCCGTCCGGCGTAGCGGGCGGTGGAGCCGAGTTCCTGTTCGATGCGGAGCAGTTGGTTGTACTTCGCCAGACGGTCCGTGCGGCTGGCCGAACCGGTCTTGATCTGGCCGGCGCCGGTGGCGACCACGAGGTCGGCGATGAAGCTGTCTTCGGTCTCGCCGGAGCGGTGGCTGACCATGGCGGTGTAGTTGGCGCCGAAGGCCATCTGCATCGCTTCGAGCGTCTCGGTCAGGGTTCCGATCTGGTTCACCTTCACGAGAATGGAGTTGGCCACGCCCAACTCGATGCCCCGCGCGAGGATCGCCGGATTGGTGACGAAAAGGTCGTCGCCCACCAACTGGATCTTCTTGCCCAGCGCGTCGGTCATCTTCTTCCAGCCGTCCCAGTCGTTTTCGGCCATGCCGTCTTCGATGGAGATGATGGGGTACTTGGCGACCCAGTCGGCCCAGAACGCGACCATCTGATCGCTGTCGCGCTCGCTCTTGTCGGATTTTTTGAAGACGTACTTCGCCTTCGCCGGATCGTAGTACTCGCTGGAGGCGGGGTCGAGAGCGAGCGAGATCTGCTCGCCCACTTTGTACCCGGCCTTCTCGATCGCTTCCAGGATCACCTCAATAGCTTCTTCGTTTGACTTGAGGTTCGGAGCGAAGCCGCCCTCGTCGCCGACCGCCGTCGAATAGCCCTTCTTCTTGAGCACCGACTTCAGATTGTGGAAGACCTCGCAGCCCATGCGGATGGCGTTGGAGAAGGAGTCTGCGCCGTGCGGAGCGATCATGAACTCCTGGAGGTCGACGCTGTTGTCGGCATGCGCGCCGCCATTGATGATGTTCATCATCGGGACAGGCAGGAGATGGGCGTGAACGCCGCCCAGGTAGCGGTAGAGCGGCGTGAGCATCGCGTTGGCCGAGGCGCGGGCCGTGGCCATCGAGACAGCCAGTATTGCGTTGGCGCCGAGCCGCGCCTTATTCGGCGTGTTGTCGAGCGCGATCATCTTGCGGTCGATTTCAGCCTGCGCCATGGCGTCCATGCCGAGCAGCGCCGGTTCGATCTCGTTCCGGATGTTCTCCACGGCCTTGAGAACGCCCTTGCCCATGTAGCGCGACTTGTCGCCGTCGCGAAGCTCAACCGCTTCGTGTTCGCCGGTAGATGCGCCCGACGGTACGGCCGCCCTGCCCATGCTGCCGTCGCTCAGGAAAACGTCCGCTTCGACGGTTGGGTTGCCGCGGGAGTCAAGGATTTCGCGCGCAATGATTTCAACGATTTCGGTCATAGGATGCCTCGCTGGAAGATTTGGGAATCGGTTAGAGAGCCGAACATCCTAATCTTCGCATACCTACGGTGTCAGATTGTGGCCCCAGGGCTACTCTCAGGCTCCGGTCGCGGCGGCCTTTCGGGCGGTGGCGCGTAAGGCGATGCCGGGTTCGGCGAGCGATTCGAGGATACGTTGCTGGATCTCGCGGTCGATATGGTAATGAAGGCGGCCGTCGCGCTCCTGAACTACGGCCATGCCGGAGGCTTCCAGAGCGAGCACGAAATGTCTCTCTCCGGCGGTCAGGTCTTCGGCCGCTACGGAACTGAGGCCCATCGGCGAGGCCTGCAGTTTGGAGAGCAGCCCCCGCAGGAAGACCTGGTCGTCGACCGCGTCCAGTGAAGCCGCTCCACGGCGCCAGCGCTCTTCCGCGCTGCCATTGAAGTACGGTCCCGAAGAGAAAGCGAGCAGGAAGACGATGACGTCGATGAAGGCCGCCAGCAGGAGCGCGAAAACGTTTCTTCCGCCCGGGGCGGTGGTCAACTCTCTGAAGGCCCGGAGCAGATCTTCCTGGCTTGACGCGGATGTGTCGACGAAATCCGTGTAGCTCGGGACCGCAGGCCTGTTCGCGAGCTTCCGGCCCAGCATCTGCTCGACCGCGGCCCACGGCACGGGATCATAGGCGGCGTGGAAGCGCCGGAGTTGCTGTTCCGCGGGCTCAAGCGGTTTCGCGGAGACCCTCCAGTCGGCCAACCCGCGGCGCGCGGATTCGATCTCCTTGAGCGTCTGTTGAGTCAATCTCGTATGACGCTCGAAAGCGGTGTAGCGGACGCCTTCCCCGGAACCTTCCTTGTAGGCGGCGCCAACGGACGCGGCTTCTTTCGCCACCGACTGGCGAATCTGGTCGAGATAAGGATCCTCGTCGCCGGACTTGGATACGTGTCCATGCGACCGCTCGGCGGCGGACATCTCGTCGAGAGCCACCACGTACCGGCGCGTCTTGCCGGAGGCTTCCGCGAGCAGGCCATCGGTCTGAGCGGCCGCAGCGCTCAGCCGGTCATAGAGCGCCCTCCGGACCTCCGCCGGCCGCTCCTTGGCGGAGAACCAGTTATAGAGGCTGACGTAGGAGAAGGC
>CAYWST010000219.1:0-9587 GCA_964461075.1 uncultured Solibacteraceae bacterium
GTCATAGACCTCCGGGTGGGCCGAGAGATACTGGAGCATCGCAATCCCGGCGGTGACGGCGAGAGGGTTCCCGGAGAGAGTTCCCGCCTGGTAGACGTTGCCGACGGGAGCGACACGGCTCATGACGTCAGCGCGTCCTCCATAGGCGGCGATAGGCAGGCCGCCGCCGATGACCTTGCCGAAGGTGGAGAGGTCGGGCTTGATTCCATACAACGATTGGGCGCCGCCGAAAGCGACGCGGAAACCGGTCATCACCTCGTCGAAGATGAGCAGCGCGCCGTACCGCGTACAGATCTCGCGCATCGCCTCGAGATACCCGGGCCGTGGCGGGATGCATCCCATGTTGCCGACGACGGGCTCAACAATCACGGCGGCGATGTTGGCCCCATGGGCGGAGAACGCGGCCTCAATCGCATCCACCGAATTGAACGGAAGGGCGAGCGTGGTTTCGGCGAAGCCGCGCGGGACGCCGGCCGTGTCGGCGATGCCCAGCGTGGCCATGCCGCTGCCCGCCTTGACCAGAAGCGAATCCACGTGGCCGTGGTAGCACCCTTCGAACTTGACGGTCAGTTCCCTGCCCGTGAAGCCGCGCGCAACCCGAAGCGCGCTCATGGTCGCTTCGGTTCCCGAATTGACCAGGCGAATCATCTCCATCGAAGGCACGGCGTCTCGAATGAGTTCGGCCAGTACGATTTCGCGTTCAGTCGGCGCTCCGAAGCTGGTGCCGGACTCGAGCACTCCTCGGATGGCTTCCATGACCGGCGGAAACCGGTGGCCGAGAATCAGCGGGCCCCAGGAGCAGATGTAGTCGACATAGCGATTGCCGTCGGCGTCGAAGAGATAGCAGCCTTCGCCTCGCTGAATGAAGCGGGGCGTTCCGCCGACGCTGCGGAAGGCGCGGACGGGAGAGTTGACTCCGCCCGGAATCAGTGTTTCTGCGCGAGCGAGCAGCGCAGCGCTGCGATCGGTCTTCAAGCGAAACTAGCCCTCCTTGACGACTCGGTGGCCGAGCATCCAACCCATGAAGATCTCAAGCATCGTTCCATTCAGGTTTTCAAGCAGCCTCTTCTTCAAGTCTGTGTAGCCCTGGGTGCCGGCGAAGAGATCCTGCACAATCTCGCTCATGCTGGGGCTGTGGCGCATGAACTCAATCATCCGGGCAGGCACGCTGGAGAAAAGGAATCTCTGGAGGAAGAAGCGCCGGGCGAGACCGGCCCCCAGAGCGAGATCCTCGAGAAACTCGCCATGGATGAGGCGCCGGTATGCCTGATGGCGCTCAGCCGGAGCCAACCCGGACTGGACAACTGCGTCGGCGGCAAGGTCTCCGCTGCGGATCGCGTAGTAGAGTCCTTCGCCCGTCACCGGGTCGACCAGCCCGGCGGCGTCGCCGACAGCCATCCAACCCGGCCCCGAGACGCGGTTGGTGCGGAAGGAAGGCCGCTCCAGTGCGGGGATCATGTGGCCGTAGAAGGTGGCCTCGGTGTAATCGAGCCCGTGCTCGTCCATGTAGCGCTCGAGTCTGCAACGGAGCGCGGCGGCGGACTCTCCTTTGCCGCAGATGCCGACGGACATGTGACCGCAGCGCGGAAAGACCCAGATGTATCCGGCGAAATTGGGGAAAAACTGAATGTCGATCTTCTCCCGCTCACCGGAAACCCAGTAGCCGAGGGCGTACATGGTGTCGGCGGCGGAATACTCGGTACCGACGTTGCGAAGAGAGTTGCGAGCGCCGGTGGCGACAATCACGTAGTCGGCGTCGATGCGGCCCGAGCGGGTGGAGATGACCCAGCGTTCGCCTTGCCGCTCAAGAGCGGTGACCCGCTCTTTCTCGACGCCGGCTCCGTTAGCGGCGGCCCGATCAAGCAGGAGCTTGTTCAGGTCGTAGCGGGAGTAAATCAGCAGGGGATGGCGCAGGCGCATGGTGACAGAGCCGCCCCTCGGTTCCGAGAGGGTGCTCTGAGCGACAACCCGCTTGGGTGTTCCGCTTTCGAGCAGGAACGGGTAACGGCGGTACGCCTTGTAGGTGATTCCGCCGCCGCAGGGTTTTTCCCAGGCGAGCTTCTCGTCGAGCAGGACGGTCCTGACGCCGCGCGCGGCGAGACTTGCGGCGGCCATCGAGCCCGCCGGACCGCCGCCGAGCACGGCGACTCTCGTCACTGCTTGCCGCCCGCTCCGGAGCCCATGGGAGGATGATCGCCCGGCATGCCGCTATCCATGGCGCCGTGACCCATGCCGCTGTCCGCCTTCTTTTTGACAACCCACTCGTTGCCCTTCTTCTCAAGCGTGTAGCGCATCGTCATGGCTGAAGAGGCGTCGCCGCCTTTGGGCTTGAACGAGATCGCTGCATCGGCCTCGTTGTCCTTGAAGGTGACGGTCGCCACTTCAACGTCCATCGAGGAAATAGCCAGGTTTTTGTTTTGACTGAGATGCTTGATCACGCCGTCGCGGACCGCCTCATTTGTCTGGATGTTCTTTTGGCACGCCGAGAGGCAGAAAACGGCCGCCAGCACCGGAAGGAGGAGGACTTTCACATTCCGATTATAGTCACGGGAGCGCGCCTGCAAGCATGGCGGCGCGCTGAACGGGATCAGAGGATTTGGCGTTCACATAACCGCCGATTCGGGCGCCCTTGCGGAAGAAGCAGAACCGCCCCATGAAGCGGTCTTCGCCCGAGTAGCTTTCGTCTCCGATGGCCGCCTCGCCGGTCGCGGGAAAGCGCTCCTTGAGCCTTGCAAAGAGGGCCTTGGCGGATTCCGGAGCCGCTTCGGAGACGACGAAGGCGCGTCCGTCGTCGTACTGGGCAAGGTAGCCCCGCGCCAGCATTTTGAGACCAAGGAGGCTCTGTGGGATCAACCGGGGTGAGCCGGGCTGGAGTCCCTGCTTCGGGAACCAGGCAAGCGGGGCGGGAGCGTCGATAGAACCCTCGATGCGATCTGCGAGCCGCTTCGCGGCGTCGCGGAGGATCGCGGTGTGCTCGCCCTGCGGTTCGATACTGACTTCGCCATAGAAGACTCCTTTGGCGAAGGTCGCCTTGGTGGGCGCCACCTGGCCCGCCGCGCCGATCTTCTCGAACGGCAGGCGCGGGTCGGCATTGCCGGTGAACATCCCGTAGGCGAGTTCGGGTGTCTGGAACTCGCTGACGTCGATCACCATCTTCAATCCGCCCTTGGCGCAGTTCAACCCTCGCATGACCTTGAAGCCATACAGGAAGTAGCCTTCCGAATTGCCGTTGATGTAGTCGTAGAGGGTCTCGACGTTGTACTCGTGCGGCTTGCCCTGTTGGGTGAAACCCTCGGAAATCGAACAATCGGCGCCGGCGGCCAGAAGCGCGGAAAGCAGCAGAGCCGTCACGCGAGCAACTCCTGGGCGCGAGCGACACGGTCGCGAACCTTGACCCCGTTGGGGCATTCGATGAGACAGCGGCTGCAGTCGGAGCACTTCACCTGCTGGAGCTCGGCGGGAAGTTCCTGCCAGCGTTCCCGGGCAAGGGCGAATTCGCCATAGCCGTCCGAGTAGCTGAGGATACGGAGAACGTCGCTGACGGGAAGTCCCTGCGCGCACTTGCCGGCGCAGGCGCCGCAGGTGCGGCAGTAGAGCGGGGAGATCGCCTTCAACTGGGCGGCGAGGATCCTGGCGTCCTCCTGTTTCCATCCAGCGGCGACGGCCTTGTAGTTCTCATCGAGCTGATCGAGGTCCGTAATGCCTGGAATGGAGGTATGGACGTTCGGGCTGCGGACGGCCCATTTGAGCATGGAGGCCATCGCGCCCTGCCGTGTCAGCCGCTCGTGCATGGGCGTGCCGGGCTTGTTGGTGCGGAAGCCGCCGGCCATCACTTTCATGGCCACGACGCCGATGCCGGCGGCGGCGGCCGAGTCGATCAGATGCTCCATCGACGGATCCATGGTGAAGTTGTAGCTGGTCAGGATCACGTCGGTCCGCTTCTTCCCGATGAGAAACGGGAACATCTCCTTGAAGCCGTTGTGGAAACTGACCCCTTTGTAGCGCACCTTGCCCGCCTTGACCGCCTCATCCTGGGCGTCAAACAGTTCGTCGGGAACCGCCGCCGGGGTCGAGCGCGAATGCAGATACCAGATGTCAATGTGATCGGCGCCAAGCTCCTTGAGGGTCGTATCGATGTGGGCCAAGGCGTCGGCCTTGTTCTTGGCGGGAGTCTTCGAAGAGATGAAGACCTTGTCCCTGTATGGCTTCAGCGCCGCGCCGACCATCCGTTCGTTCTGGCCATTCTGATAACCGCGAGCAGTGTCGAAGTAATTGATCCCGGCTTCGACGGCCTGCTGGATGACGGCCGGGTCCGAGGTGGTCATACAGCCGAAGCCGAGGACCGTCACCTTCATCCCTGTCTTGCCCAGCGTGCGCTTGGGCATTTCGGCCGGCGCCGCGCCGAGGCCTCCGGCCGCCGCCAGCATTCCGCTGCCGGCCAGGAAAGAGCGTCTGGAAGTGTTGCCCATTGAAATCTCCTTTTCAGACCTTCATATCTTGGTATATATAGTTCCAGAGGACTTTGCAACGATGACTGAACTGTCGCGGCGCGGTTTTTTTGGACCATCGGCTGGCGTATTTCTGGACTCCAGGACGGCGGCAGCGGATCAAAGCGTGCCTGTGGCCCTGACGAAAGGAGAGAACCGCAGGGCGAACATCACGGCGGCGCTGGATCTGATTGACAAGGAGATCACGGCGAAGCTGCGCAACCGGAAGGTTGTCGTGATCAAGCCGAATTGCGTCTCGACGAACAAGCAACTCGCCGCCACCCACGTGGACGCGCTCAACGGCATCCTGGACTACCTGGAGAAGCGGTGGAAAGGGCCAGTGGTCATCGCGGAGAGTTCCGCCGGGTATTCCCATGACGCTTTCGAGAATTTCAAGTACGCCGACGCCGCGAAGGAGCATCCGAAGCTGAAGCCGCAACTCGTCTGCCTGAACGAAGAGGGGTTGTACGAGACCATTCAGCTTCTCAACGGCGACCTGCACATCCAGCCGGTGCGGCTCGCCAAGCGGATGTTGGATCCGGACGCGTTTGTGATCTCGTCGTGCATGCTGAAGACGCACAACACGGTGATCGCTACGCTCAACATCAAGAACATTTGCCTCGGCGTGCCGCTGCGCTCCAAGCGGGGAGAGAACCCGCGGTGGAACGACAAGCGGGTCTATCACGGAGGCATCCGGCAGACGCATTACGACATCCTGCTGACGGCGCAGCGGCTGTGCCCGAACTGGGGGTTGGGCGTGATCGACGGGTTCGAGGGCATGGAAGGAAACGGACCGAGCCAGGGGACGCCCGTGAATTCGCGGATCGCGATCGCCTCCACCGATATGGTGGCGGCCGACCGCATTGGCGTGGAGGCGATGGGGATCAACCCCGAATGGGTCGGCTACCTCGGCTATTGCGACAAAGCCGGCGTGGGCGTCTACGACAGGGCGAGGATCGCGGTGCGCGGCGAGACGGTGGACTCGGTAAAGAAGAACTACCGGATGCACGGCGATATCGACCGGGAGCTGCAGTGGATGGGCCCGCTGACGGAGCTACCGCCTAAACTTGGATAGGAATGAGTTCCGCGGCGCTGGCGGTCCGGCTGCTGGTTCTGATTCTGGCCTTCTACCTGCTCTACGAAGGCTTGCCGGCGCTTCGCGAATGGCGGAGAGCGCGGCAAAGCCCGCCGGTGAAGATGCCGCCCGAGTTTGAGTGGGTGGACAAGACCAAAGGGCTGCGCATCCTGCATTTCTACGCGTCGCCTGGAGCGGTCCATCGGGGGGAGGAGATCTCGCTCTGCTACGGCGTGGCTCAGGCGGCGAAGACGCACATCGAAGCCGAGCCGGGGGGCGCGCTCAAAGGAGTCTGGCCGAGTTTCAACCGATGTGTCATCGTAAGCCCGAAGCGGGACACAACGTACACGCTGGTCGCCGAAGACGAAGCAGGGCGGCGGCGTGAGCTGAGCCTTGAAGTGGCGGTTCTGCCGGCTCCCAGGAAATGAGCGGGTCACTTCCGCAGAACGATGCCGTCCATGGGCTCAAGCGTGACCGAGTCAGCGGCTGACCCGTCGTTGAACCGGCGGGCGGAGCGGACGTGGATCGCGTCCGCGATGGCCGGGCCGCTGCCTTCGTTTCGCACCCGCACCACAGGCCGGGTTGAGCGCCGCAGCGCCACAGTGGCGATTTCGTGCCATTCATCGCCTCCCGAACTCTGATCGAACGCCCTTGTGGCGACGATCTGTCCATCGGCGACCACCTCGAAGACGACACGCTTGCTCCAGTCTCTGGCCTGCGGACCCGCGGGCCACCACGCGGTGAGCGTGTAAGTGTCGTCTTCCCTGAGGTCGAGATCGAACTCGGCCGCGCCGGAGGTCCCATCATTCTGCCGGCAGCCGTCGCCCCAGTCATGAAAGAAGGGTCCGGCCGACTTCCACTCCCCGCTATCGTAGGCGGCTTTCTTCCAATCGTCCGAGGCGCTGAAGCCGGGCGACGAATCGTCCACGATGGACTCGTGCATGGCGGCCTGCTCGCCGGTGAGCCGGCGAAGTCCCTGCTCCAGCTTGACCGTCATGCGCTTGCGGGTTCCATTCAGCAGCGTGACGCCGTTGTCGAAATCGCGCCGCCAGACCTCGGGCGGATGTTCGACGAGTCTGACTCCGTCGATCCACACCGCGCCCGCGGCCGCGCCGAGGAAGAACTGAACTCGGGAGTCGTCGACGGTTTCGCGCGCCTCGAAGGTGACGCTGTAACGGCGCCATTCGGGATCGATCTCGAGCCTCTTGGAAAGGCCATAATTGCGCCAGTCGGGCGACCCCTTCTGCGCGCTGAGCGTGATGGTGCGAGGCCGGTCGGCCTTGGCCCAGAACTCGAGGTCGTAGCTGACGCCGGCGGTCAAGGAACGGTTTCGCTGGTTGAAGTCGATGTGCCAGTCGGTTCCGGCTCCGGCGTTGCTCACGGTGATCCGCGCCGAGGCCGAACCTTCGGCGGCGGAGTTCGTATCCCGCGCCAGGGTGGCCGCCGCGCCCGCGGCCGCGCTCACGCTCAAGACCCAACTGCCTTCGAGCGGCTGCTCGAAGCCGCCATTCACAATCCGGTCCGTCTGCTCGAATCCCTCGACCTGAACACGGCGGGCCGCGCCGAGCGGATAACCGAGGTCGAAGTCGAGTTCGTCGTACCACCAGTCGTTGCCGTGCCAGGTATCGCCGAACTCGTGCGCGAAGAAGCCGTCGTTCATCAGCGTGAACGCGAGCCCAAAGCGCACGTTCGGGTAGTACGTGCGGGCGAACTCCAGAGTCGAAGGAGGGATCTTCTGCATCGGGCTATAGTCGTAGCCGTAGGCGATCTGATCGTGCGGGCTCGACTCCACCATCACGACGACGGGTTCCCGCCCGATGCGCCACCAGTCGTTGTAAGCCGACCAGAGATCGGCAAAGGGACGCTTGGACTCGATGACGTCGGCCGTCATGAAGCCGATGCTGTCCCCGTTGAAGATGGAAGTGAACTCCCTGCTGGGCGGCCGGGGGAGATGGCCGGAGGCGAGCGCATGCGGCATCAACTCGCGCCACTTCTCGAGTTCGTGATAGACGCCGGCCTTCCATTCGCGATCAAGCCATGCGGGGTCGTCGGGCTTTCCGTCTTCGTTCGCATCCAGTTGGACGGCGCGGCCGTGGATATCCGCCCGCAGCCACGATTGAGAGGTGAAGAAATTGTCGAAGAAGCAGCCGTCCACCATCAGGCCCGAATCGACAATCTGCTGATACGCCCATCGAGCCTGAAACTCGGCGACGTACCGCTTGGTGAGATTCAGACGGTACGTGCCGGGCCACACCTCGATTCGGCGTCCGGTGGTGTCGTGCAGGTAGTAGTCCTCGGGGAGACCGGAGTTCTCGACGGTGTTGATACTGGTCAGCACCAGGATGTCCGGGTTCAATTGCCGGAGACGGCGAATCTCCGCTGGGGTGAAGGAGGAGCCAAGGTGGAGATCGATGCGCGCTGCGTGCTCAAGGCCCCTGGGACGGATCTGCCCGGTCCCCCAGAGGTTCCCGGTGCGGGGAAACTTCGGATTGACGCGGGGGATACTCCGGTAGCGCTGGACCAGTTCAAAGTCCGGCGCGGAATCGCAGCGGATTCTCACGCTGTTGACCGTGAGGGTGTCAGGCGAGAGATCTTCAAACGTCACCGTGTGGACTGTGCCGCCCTGCCCTCCGGTGAACGGCTTCATCTCTTCCCACCCGGCGGCGCGGTTGACTGAGTAACGGCACTCGGCCGCGCGTAGGGTCGAGACGGTAAAGTCGAGTTGCGTCGTCTCCGGCGGAAGCAAAGTGCTCAGCGGGCCCGCATCAAAGAGCGGGACTCCCTCGTAATGAAACGCCGCCGTGCAGGACTCCGACTGAATGCTGAGACGGTCGCCGGCGGCGAGACTCGCCACCGGCAGCCAGGCCTCGTAATCGCGGGGCGCTTCCGACCGCGAGGCGAGGAGTCTGGCTTCGGCGGTATCCATCGGCCTGTTGAAGATTCTGACTTCGTCGAGAAGGTACTCATCCGCGCCAAGCGTGAAGCGGTCTGCCGAGGCTTCGGGGGCCCAGTAGCGTTTCTCGTTGGTATCGGCGGTCAGAGCGCCATCGACGTAAAAGCGCATGAAGTTCCCGCCGGCCGACCAGGTGAACAACACGTGATGCCATTCGCCCGCACGCCAGGCGCGCGTGGTGGCGAGGCCTCCGTAAGCGCTCTGCCATTGTTTCTGCACGGTCCCGCCGCCGTACAGGACTCCAGCCGTCCGCGACTGCGTCACTCGCAGGTCGTCTCCATTCGGAGCGCGGTACAGGAATAGAGTGTGATCGCGGGCGGCATACACGGGATCGCCGCCATCGCGTTTCGCCGCCACCCACATCTCGATGGCGCCTTCCCGCAGGTTCAGTGCGGCCTCGCGCGGGAAAGCCAGCCGGCCGTTGGCGGCCACGCTGAATGACGAGCCGAACCGGCCCGGCTCATCGGTGACGCCGGAGGCTTCGATCGGCGAACCGTCTCCCTCACCGTGCAGTAGAAACGACTGCGCCGACCTCAACTCGCCGGCGGACGCGCCGTTCTTTTTCACTTGATAGACCGGCGCTCCGCTGGCGATGAGCCATGCATAGTCGCTGGAAGGCTTCAGTTGAATCTGGTCGCATTGGGCGGCCGCCCAAGAGGAGGCGGCCAGCAAGAGAGTAGTCAATCGGCGCATCGACCGCAACGAGCGGATCGCTCGCTTACCAGCTTAGCGACTCTTCGGCGGCAGGTGGCAGGCCCCACAGGTTTCGATTTGCGCGAGACGGTCGATCTTGTGGGAAGCGGCGCGGAAGGGGCTCATCCCGGCGTGGCACTCAATGCAGGGAAGGTTGCGCTCGCCGACTACGCGATGGACCCGCTCGAAGTGCCAGAAGCCCTTGCGGGAAGCCCCCAGGAGCTTCTTCATCGGGTGGCAGGAATCGCACTTGGCCGCGGGTCCGGCGGCGGGCTGGGAGCGCGGCGTGGAATCCGGAGGCTGAGGCGGCCTGACCGTTGCCTTGGCCAAAGCGCGGCCCGCGATTCGCCCTTGAAGGATGGCGGGCGCGATAAAGGAG
>CAYWST010000220.1:0-9211 GCA_964461075.1 uncultured Solibacteraceae bacterium
GTCGCGGGCGGCGACTTCAAGCATGGCCCCTTCATCGGGGCGATAGACGGCATCGTCGCCGTAGCGGGAACCCATATGGGCCATGTCAACGCCGAGGACGAAGCAGAGCCGCCGGCCTTCGCGGGCGGCCAGATCGCCGAGCGCGCCGAAGAACTCGCGGACGCCGTCGTCATCTTCCGGCCGGCCGCCCTGCATGAGGCTGCGGCCAAAGGGTCCGCACAGGATGGGCAGCACCTCCACCCCGGCGCCGAACATCGATTGGAGGTAGACCACCTGGAACTCGATGGAATGTTCGATGGAATGGCAATAATCCTCCATCAGCGTGGCGCGCGGCGCGCGCTCGTGAAGCAGCGTTGCGAGATCGGCGCGGGTGCGCGTTTCGCCGAACGGCGTCAGAAACGGTTTGCGGGTGAGCCCGAAGCGATCCGGCATTCCGTAGTGCGAGGTGCCGAGAATGACGAACACGCGGTTCTCCCCGGTTCGAGGCAGGGCGCGGAACGCTTCGCGATAGGACTCGAAGCCGGCCCAGGGGCTGGCGTGGGGGGCGGCGATCGCCCGGACGCCGGGCAGCGCGTCTCCGGCCGGCGGGTCCAGAAGCTCCTGGCGCATCATCTCCCGGAGTGCAGCGGGATCATCGGGATAGCCCCCGCCGGCATGGACAGGCTCTCGCAGGGGGGCTTCAGCGAACTCCCGTTCGCGGGCGGCGCGCATGGCTTCGAACTTCTCACCCTCCAGGAATCCGGCGTCGTCGAGAACCTTTGCGAGGTGATCCAGCATTTCGCCGGCGCGGAGGTCGCCAGTGGCCTGCACCAAGGCGAGGCGCGCCTCCTGCGAGTCGTGGCCGCCGTCAAAGAGTTCCAGGACCGGCCCGGCCTGAGGCGGAAGAAGCACCTGCATCCGGGAATACCGGAAGGAATCGTGGAGGACAAGTTTGGGCTCTCCATCGACGGGCGCGATCATCGCTTCGACGCCAAGGCGGATTCGCGCAATCGGATTCGACATCTGCCCATCATACAGAGCCTGGCACGCGAAGTCGTAGAATCGGTTTTGTGACAGCAAGCACTGGGAGAGTAGCGCTCATCTCGGGCGCATCCGGCGGATTGGGGGAACCGGTGGTGCGCGCCTTTCTGGACGCGGGTTACCGGGTGGCGGGCGCGGCGCGCGCGTGGAAGAAGGAACGTATTGCCGAAGGGGAGTTCCTGCCGCTGGAAGCCGACCTCACGACCGCCGCCGGATGCGAGGCCACCGTCAACTCGGTTCGCGAGCGGTGGGGCAGGCTCGACGCCGCCGTTCACCTGCTGGGCGGATTCGCCGCCGAGGGGCCGATCCAGGCGACAAGCGAGGAGACATGGGACCGCATGATGGCCTTGAACGCCAAGGGGGCGTTTTTGTTCCTCCGGTCGGTGCTGAAGCCGATGCTGGAGGCCGGAGCGGGCCGCGTGGTTGCGGTGGGCTCCAGGGCGGGGGTGACGCCCGGAGCGGGAGCGTCAGCCTACTCCGCATCCAAGGCGGCGCTTCATGCACTCGTCCTCGCGGCGGCGGAAGAGGTCAGAGACTCTGGAGTCACGGTCAACGCCATCCTCCCAGGGACGATCGATACGCCCGCCAACCGCATAGCGATGCCGCGGGCCGATTTCGGCAAATGGGTTCCCCCGGCTGCGCTCGCCGCCACGATCGTCCATCTCGCCAGCGAAGAATCGGCGCACATCAATGGCGCTTTAATCCCCATCTATGGGAAATCATGATCCGGAGAAAAGTATGGGTCCCACTCAGTTGACAGAAGCCGAAATCGCCGCGGCGCTCGTTTCCCTGCCCGGCTGGTCCGTATCCGCGGGAAAGCTCCATCGTGAGTACAAGTTTGCGGATTTCACCTTCGCTTTCGGTTTCATGGCGACCGCCGCCACGGCGATTGAACGCATGAACCACCACCCCGAGTGGCAGAACGTGTACAACCGCGTGACCGTCGATCTGACAACGCACGACGCCGGCGGCGTCACCGCGCTCGACATCGAACTGGCGAGATTACTCGACTCCATCGCTGGACGGCTTTCATGATCGCGCCCATTCTGGTTCTCATCGCGGCGCTGAGCGGGGCGCGCGCCTCCGGACAGGAGCGATTCGCGGGCTCCGCCGCTCTCGACGAGGCGGTCCAGGCGGCGATCGCCGCCGATCAATTGCCCGGCGCGGTTCTCCTGGCCGGACAAAAAGACCGCATCCTCCACCGCAAAGCCTACGGGCGGCGGAGCGTTGAGCCGACGGTCGAGCCGATGTCGGCCGACACGATTTTCGACGCCGCCTCTCTGACCAAGATCGTCGCCACGACCAGTTCGGTGATGAAGCTTTTCGAGGCCGGCAAGATCCGGCTGCAGGATCCGGTCACGCGCTACCTGCCGGGCTTTCAGCAGGGCAAGTCCGACATCACCGTCCGGCAGTTGCTCACTCATTTTTCCGGGCTTCGGCCCGACGTCGATCTGAAGCCCGAGTGGTCGGGCCACGACACAGGCGTCCGCCTGGCGCTGATCGACAAGCCGGTGGCGGCGCCAGGAGAGAGGTTCATTTACAGCGACATCAACTTCATTCTGCTCGGCGAGATCGTCCGGGCAGCGAGCGGACAACCGGTGGACGTCTTCGCGCGCGAGGAGATCTTCAAACCGCTGGGGATGAAGCAGACGGGATTCAGGCCCGAGGCGGCGCTGCGCGCGCGGATCGCACCGACGGAGCGGTGGAAGGGCGAAATCCTTCGAGGTGTCGTCCACGATCCGACCACGCGCTTTATGGGGGGCGTCGCGGGCCATGCAGGATTGTTCACAACGGCGGCGGATTTATCGCGCTGGTGCCGGATGCTGCTGAACGGAGGGGAACTCGATGGAGTGAGGCTGTTCTCGGCTCTCACCGTTCGCAAATTTACCGAGCCGAATACGCCGCCCCACCAACCGGTTCTTCGGGGATTGGGGTTCGATATCGACTCGCAGTATTCGGCCAATCGCGGAGAACTTTACCCGCTGGGCGGCTTCGGGCACACCGGCTTTACCGGCACCAGCCTGTGGATCGACCCCTCGACGCAAAGCTATGTCATTCTACTGGCCAACAGCGTTCACCCGAAACTGCGTCCGGCGCTGGCGCCGCTGCGGTCGCGCGTGGCCACCATTGTCGCCGGCGCCCTTGGCGCTCAGCCCGGAGCCGTCTCGCTGACAAGCTATCTTGAAGCCTCTCCCCGGCGCGCCCTGGCGCCCCACGCCCGCACGATGACGGGGCTTGATGTGCTGAATGCGGAGCGATTTTCCAGACTCGCGGCAAAGCGTGTCGGGCTGATCACGAATCATACAGGGCGCACAAGCGACGGCCGCCGGAATATCGACGCCATGATCGAGGCTGGAGTCCAATTGAAAGCGCTTTTTTCGCCCGAGCACGGCATCGCCGGCAGGGAGGACCACGAGAATGTGGGGCACGGAAAGGATGAGAAGACCGGCCTGCCCGTTTGGAGCCTCTACAAAGGCAAGGACCGCAAACCGGCTCCGGAAATGCTCGACGGACTCGACGTGCTCGTTTTCGATATTCAGGACATTGGCGCTCGTTTCTACACCTACTTATCCACGATGAAGAACGCGATGGAGGCGGCCGCGGCCGCCAACATCGGCTTCATGGTTCTCGACCGGCCCAATCCGATCGGCGGAATCGCGGTGGAAGGGCCGATGCTGGACCCCGAGGAGATCTCGTTTGTTGGATGCGCGGCGCTGCCGCTCCGGCACGGCATGACGCTGGGCGAACTGGCGCGCTATCTCAACACGGAGGAGCGCATCGGCGCCCGGCTGGAGGTCGTTGCGATGAAGGACTGGCGCCGGACGGATTGGTGGGATGCAACGGGGTTGACCTGGGAGGATCCGTCGCCGAACATGCGAAGCCTCACCGCCGCCTTGCTTTATCCCGCGGTGGCGATGATCGAGTACGCCCGGAATTATTCGGTGGGCCGGGGCACGGGAGCGCCCTTCGAGCAGGTGGGAGCGGAGTGGATCAACGGGGGCGAATTGGCCGCCCACCTGAACAGACGATGGATTCCCGGCGTGCGAGCCTACGCGGTTCGCTTCGTCCCCTCCTCGTCCAACCTGGCCGGGCGGGAGATCGAGGGGGTCCGATTTGTGGTGACTGATCGCGAGATCTTCTCCACGCTTCGGCTCGGGCTGGAACTCTCAGCGGCGCTGGAGAGACTCTATCCGGGCAAAATCGACTGGAACGGGTCAAGGCGGCTCATCGGGAGCGCGAAGGCCCTGGAGGGAATTCGGACCGGAATGGACCCTCGCGCCCTGGAAGAACGGCTGATGGAAGACGTGAAACCCTTCCTTGAAAAAAGGGGAAGACACCTCCTCTACGAATGATCGCCGGGACGGCGCGGCATGGGCCGCGCAGGCCCGATCCTTTGGGGCCTAGTCGGCGGCGGGCGCGTTCTTGGGAGGACGGCCTCTGCGCTTCGGCTGAGCGGCGGGTTCGCTCTTCGCCTTGAGAGCGGCCATCCAGGCCGGGGGCCGCCCGCGGCGCTTGCCTGAACCGCGCGCAAGCCTCTCCATCGTCATGATCGCCTCTTCAATTGCCTGGCGCTCCTGCCGCAATTCGGCAAGAATTTTTGTCACATCCATGTTTAGCTCCCTGCAAGTGTGGTGGACGCCGAAACCGCGTTCGAACCACATGGTTTTCTGTTTTCAGAACAAGCGCCCTGATCCTGTGAACGCTTAGAGATCGTTGTATCGCAAAAATCGCCGATTGGCAATAGGCCTGTTCTGAAAACAGAACAAGAAGTATGATCCTAGCCGATTCGGGGCGACTTTTGAGCCGCTTTGGACCGCCAATGGAAATAGAAGGGAAGTCCGGCGGCGACGAGCGTCAGACCAATAATGCTCTCACGCGGCGAGTTTTTCACGGTGAAATAGATCAGCACGGCCGCCCCGAATACGAACAGGATCGGGACCAATGGGTAACCAATCGTGCGATATGGTCTCGGCCGCTCGGGCTGCTTCCGGCGGAGGACGAAAACGCTGGCGGTAGCCATTCCATAGAGGACCCAACTAGGGAGGATCACCATGGTGAGCAGTTGATCGTACCGGCCCGTGAGAACGAGCATGGCGCTCCAGCCGCTGACGGCGAGGATTGAAAATCCCGGGACGTGGCGGCGCTCATTCACGCGGCCGAATCTCCTGAAGAAATAACCGTCCCGAGCCAGTGAAAATGGGACTCTGGCGCCGCTGAGTAAGGAGCCGTTGAGGGCGGCGAAAATTGAGATCATCGCCGCCACGCTCACCAGCGCCGCCCCGCCTTCACCGGTGATGCGGCGCATCATTTCGGCGGCGACGCGATCGCTGGAGGCGACCTCCGAAGGGGACAAAACGTGGAAATATGCGGCATTGGTGACAAGGTAGACGGCCATCACAAAGGCCGTGCCGAGCACGAGGGCCAGAGGAAGGCTGCGCTGTGGATTTCTGACCTCGCCGGCGACCATCGTAAGGTTATTCCATCCGTCGTAGGCCCAGAGGGCCGCCACCAGCGCGCCGAAGAACCCGGCGGCTCCGCCGGGCGCGGCGACCGGCGGGGATCCCGAACCCGGCTCCGCCATCAACCCTGCCGAGACGATCCCCGCGATGAGCGCCACCTTGAGGACGGTCGCGCCGATCTGCAGCCGGGCGCCCGCGCGGAGCCCGAACCAGTTGACGACACCCAGCATCAAAATCAGCGCCATGGCCAGAAACTGTCCCCACCGGACCTCAAGCGGCCCCCCGCGATCGCCAATGGGGACCGGCAGCGTGACGGCGACTCGCTCGAGAGATGGAATGAAATTGGCGAGATAGTAGAAAAACCCGGTGGCGAGCGTGGCGACGGACCCGCTTTTGGCGACCCACATTTGCGTCCAGCCGTTGAGGAAACCGAAAAACGGGCCATAAGCCTCGCGAAGGTAGTTGTTCTCCCCTCCCGCTTCCGGCATCATGGCTGAAAGCTCGGCGTAGGTGAGCGCCCCGGCGAGAGAAAGCAGTCCTCCGGCGATCCAGACGGCGAACAGCGTTGGGGTATCTCCCACCTGAAGGATCATCGTCCTGGGCACGAGGAAGATCCCGCTGCCGATGATGGTACCGACGACGATCGAGGCTGCACCCCACACGCCGAGATCTCTGCGCAATCCCGCGTCCGAACTCACTCCATCTCCTTCCGGACGAACAGAGACGCTGCAAGGCCGGCGGCGACGGTGACGCTGGTTCCGATGAGCACGTACCACGTCCAGGCGATCCACGGGGCGCCGAAGCGAACCCACAGGTTCACGCCCACGCCGGCGGTCATGGCAACCATGGCGGCCGGTTCGCCGACGCGCCGCGCCATCAGGCCCAGCAGGAACACGCCGAGCAGGCTTCCATAGAGGATGGAGGCGATGCCGAGGCCCGCCTCAAGCACCGAAGGCACCTTGCGCGCCCAGACTCCGATGGCGAACAGTACGCCGCCCCAGGCCAGCGTCGCGAAGCGGGCCAGACGCAGGTAGTGTCCCTCAGGGCGGTCCTTGACCCGCAGTTTGTAGAAGTCCATGACCGTCGTCGAAGCCAGCGAGTTCAGGGCGGCGCTCAGGTTCGACATCGCCGCGGCGAGGATCGCGGCAATGACCAGCCCCGCAACTCCCGGAGGCAGCTCGCGCCAGATGAACTCCGGGTAGATGCGGTCCTTGTGGACCGGCGCGGCCAGACCTTGCTGCTGGTAGATCACCCAGAGGATCAGCCCGATCACCAGGAACAGGGTGAATTGAAACGCAATCACAAACCAGCTCGCCAGCAGCGCCTTCCGCGCCGATGGCTCATCTTTGGCCGAGAGCAGGCGCTGCACCATCAACTGCTCCGTCCCGTGGCTCGCCGTGGTCAGGAAGCATCCGCCCACGACGCCAGCCCAGAAAGAGTATGTCCGCGCCAGGAAGCCTTCGGCCCACGGCGGGGTGAAATCGAATACCTGAAGCTTCTGCGCCGCCAGGCCCAACTCGAAAACCCGGTCCCATCCTCCCTGGACCTGGTTCAACATGACGAACAGGCTGACGATCGCCCCGGCGATGTAGAGGAACATCTGGATCACATCGGTCCAGATGACCGCGGTCATGCCCCCCTCAAACGTGTAGAACAACGTGAGGCAGACGATGAGGAGAATCGATGGAATCTCCCCGGTACCGAGAACGATGGCGACGACGATCGAGATCGCGAACACCCGGACCCCTTCGGCCAGCGCCCTTAGAAGGAGGAACAGCCCGGCAGTGAGCTTTCTGAGCTTGAGCCCGAACCGCCTTTCCATCAGCTCATAGGCCGTGTACAGCTCGCCTTTGAAATAGTGTGGGAGGAAAAGAAGCGAGATGACGAGTCTGGCGAAGAGGTAGCCGAGCACCACCTGGAGGAAGCCGAAGTTGCCGCCGAAGCTCAGCGCGGGCGTGCCGATCACCGTCAGCGTCGAAGTTTCCGCCGAGACGATCGAGAACCCGATGGCCCACCAGGGCGTGCTGCGTCCGCCAAGGAAGTAATCTTTCAGGCTCTTCTGGGACTTCCTGAATTGGGCGCCGAACCAGGTAATTCCCACGAGATAGAGGGCGATAACGCCGAGATCGAGCCAACGCATGAATGAATGAGACTGTAGCACAAGCGGGCGGCCGCTCCGGGAACAAAGCGCCGGGGTCCGGCATCCAAGGCTCCGAGGGTAATATGATGGGGACTTCGGACAGGCGGAAGACCCGGTTGCGACTCGGTTTCGGCTTCAACTACAATCGGACGTTGTTATACTTACCGGCGCTTCGCGGGGCTACCCCGTACGGGACGCCCGCGCAAGATTCGAAAGGACCTATCCGGATAGGAGGTTAGTGGTGCTGCTTACATTCAAGCGCCCGACGGCGATCCTCGCCATTTGCGCCTTGGGGCTGATCTCAACGGCGGCTCAGGCTCAGACAAAGAATTGGAAGGATCGCGCCGAGTACGATCTCGTGCAGCAGATCACCAAGGAGGCGAATCCACAGACCAAGATCGCACTCCTCAAGCAGTGGGAAGAGAAGTACCCCACGTCGGATTACAAAGAGGATCGCTATGCGACGATGATCCTGGCCTACCAGCAGGCGGCGAACGCGCAGGAGATGCTGGCCACCACCAAGCGTCTGCTCGCCGACTTTCCGAAGAGCGTCACCGGGCTGTACTATCTGAATTTGCTTACGATCTCGATGAACAACACGGCGCCGGAGGCGCTGAGCGCCGGAGAGAACGCGGGCAAGACGCTGCTGTCGCTGCTGGACGACACTTTCTCACCCGCCAAGAAGCCGGCGCAGACGTCCGACGATCAATGGAAGAAGGAGCGGTCCAACTTTGAGGCGATCGCCTACAAGACGTTGGGCTGGGTGGCGCTCCAGAAGCAGCAGTATGAGGACGCCGAAAAGAACTTTCTCGACGTCCTGAAACGGACGCCCGGCGACGCGCAGGTCAGCGCCTGGACGGGAACGTCGGTGATCCGGCAGAAGAAGGTGGAGAAGCAGGATGTCGCGCTTTACCACATCGCGCGCGCGGCATACTACGACGGCGCCGGGGCCTTCCCGCAGCAGGTGCGGGATCAACTCCGGTCCAACTTCGAGAAGAACTACGTCAACTTCCACGGGGACAAAGCCGGCATCGAGAAGGTCATCGAACTTGTCAAGGCAAGCCCCATCCCGCCCGACGACTTCAATATCGAATCCAAAGACGAAATCCTCATCAAGCAGGAAGAGGAGCTGAAGAAGACCAACCCCACGCTTGCCCTCTGGATCTCGATCAAGCGCGAGTTGACCGGCGCGAACTCGGCGGCGTATTTCGACAGCAGCCTGAAGAACGCCGCGATCCCGGGCGGCGTTGAAGTGGGCGGGACGAAGATCGAGAAGCTGAAAGGCAAGGTTGTGTCGCTGAAGCCCGCCACCAACCCGAAGGAGATCGTCCTCGGCATCTCATCGGCCGAGATGAGCGAGGTCACGCTGCGCTTTGATACGCCGCTTCGCGGCAAGGTGGAACCGGGAACGGAACTTGAGTTCTCCGGCGCCCCCGTCGAGTTTACCCCCGAGCCGTTCAATCTCGTCTTCGAAATGGAAGCCAAGGATCTGGTCGGCTGGCCCGCGCCCGCCCCGCCCCCACGCAAGGCTCCCCCCAAGAAGACCACCCCCAAGAAGAAGACAACCGCGAAGTCGAGCGTCGCCGAAGAG
>CAYWST010000220.1:9221-9575 GCA_964461075.1 uncultured Solibacteraceae bacterium
CCGGGCAGGCCGTTCTCATTCAGGGTCTTCGATGCGAGCGGATGGGGAGAGGCTAGATTCGGTGGGACATGCCGCTCGCCCGCCGGCCCTCGGAACCGGCCAGGATGAGGCTGTAGGTCATCCGGTCCCACCAGGACATGGGCTGGGCGTTCTTCTCCAGGGCCGTGTAGTAGCAGTAGACCTTTTGCGCCGTTTTCGACAGCGCCTGGAGCGGTTCGACGCCGCCGAAACTGGCGGTGGTCAGGCAGAGGGCCAGGCCCGCCGCCAGAGTCGCTTTGTTTCGCTTGCTCGTCATCTCACTAGTGTAGTGTAGCGCAAATAAGGCTAAAGAACTGCTTGCTGGGCGGCTCGCGC
>CAYWST010000221.1:0-9521 GCA_964461075.1 uncultured Solibacteraceae bacterium
GTTCGGAACATCGGTGCCCGACATCCGGGAGGGCGACCAGGTGTCGCCGGGCATTCCGGTGGCGGACGTGCTGGACCTCTCCGAGCTGGAAGTGGTGGCGAGGGTGGGCGAACTGGACCGGGCGAATCTGAAGGACGGCCAGGAGGTGATGATCCGGCTGGACGCAATCGCCGGCAAGACGTTCCGCGGCGCGATCAAGTCGATGTCAGGCACAGCGAGCGCGAATGTGTTTTCTTCAGACCCCGGGAAGAAGTTCGACGTTTTGTTTTCGATCGACATGCCGCAGCTGCTGACGGCGCTGGGGGCGTCGAAGGAGCAGATCGCGCGCATCATGGCGACGGCGGAAGAAAACAGGAAGAAGCCGATCACGACGTCAGTGGCCTCCCTGTTCGCCGGCGGAATGCCGGGTGTTGGCGGAATGTTGCCCGGCATGGGCGAGGGCATGGGCGGCGGAGGCCCGATGGGCGGGCAGGTGATGATGATGCAGGGCGGCCCGGGCGGCATGCAGGGCGCGGGAGGCGGCGAAGGCGGCCAACGCCGGACGGCGTTCATGATGGGCGGCGGACAAGGCGCGCAGTCAAACCTGACGCCCGAACAGCAGAAGCAGATGCAGGCCATCATGCAGAAGGCGCTCGGCGGGAAAAACCCGATGGAGATGTCGCAGGAGGAGCGGCAGGCGGCGTTCGCCAAGATGCGCGAAGAAGCGCAGAAGGCCGGCATTCAGATGCCGCAGCGCCGGCGTGAAGGCGGCGAAGGGCAGGGCGGGCAATCTCAAGGACAGAGCGGTCCGGGCGGCCAGCAGGCCCGGGCGGCGATGCCCGTTCTTGGGCCCCAGGGGCCGGGCGGAGCAGGCGCCCCGGGCGGCGAAGGACGGCAAGGCCGGGGGAACCGTGGAGAAGGCGGGCCTGGCGGCGGAGGCGGCTTCAGTGGAGGTTCGGGCCAGTTTTCGGCGAAGGATTTGGAGAACGCCAAGCTTCCGCCGCCGCCGGAAGAGTCGAACTCGATGGACGTGCTGCTGCGGCCGGGGCTGCTTGCGGATGTGGAGATTATCGTCGAAAAGGTCACCAACGCCATCTACATTCCGAATCAAAGCCTGTTTGAAAAGGACGGCAAGCCGGTGGTTTATGTGAAGCGCGGCGAGAAATTCGAGCCGCAGGCGGTGCAGGTCGCCAAGAGGAGCGAAGCGCTGACGATTCTTTCGGGCGGCATCAACCCCGGCGACACGATCGCGCTGGCGGACCCGTTCGAGAAGCCCGGCGAGAAGAAGCAGAGCGAAGAGAAGAAGGGCTCCGCGGGACCGATGGGCGCCATGCCGAGTTCCAAGGGAGGACAGTAGGCAGCCATGAGCGGTCTTTTACAGGCGTATATTCCAGAGATTTACATGGGGCTTTCGAGCCTCCTGGTGCACAAGCTCAGAACGCTGCTGACGATGCTGGGCATGATCTTCGGAGTGGGGGCGGTGGTGGCGATGCTGGCCATCACGGCGGGCGTCGAGAAGGAGATGCTGAGTTACATCGACCTGCTTGGGGTCAACAACATCATCATCGAGGCGAAGGAGGCGGTGGACCGGAACGAGTTGCAGGCGCGGCGCGCGGTGAGCCCCGGGCTGACGTTCCGGGACTACCGGGCGATTCGGGAGAACGTGCAGGGGATCGAACTGGCGACGCCGCGCAAGAGGTTCAAGCCGATGAAGGTGCTGCCGAAGACGACGGCGGAGCCGCCGGTTCTGATTGGCGTCGAACCCTCGTATAAAGAGATCCAGAGCCTGCGCATCGTGGAAGGACGTTTTTTCACGGCGGATGAAGATTCGCAGTCGGCGCCGGTATGCGTGCTTGGCGAGAGCGCGAAGGTCAATCTGCTGGGCTACGAGCCGGCGGTGGGGAAGTACGTGAAGATCAACGATACCTGGCTGCAGGTGATCGGGGTGATGGCGCAGCAGGCGGGCGCGGACACGGACGTCGAGGGCGTGGAGATCATCTCGAGAAACAACCTGGTGGTGGCGCCGCTGAACACGGTGATGCGCCGGTTCGAGGACGGCAACAGTTATTTGAAGGACGAGATTGACGGCGTCTACATCCGCGTGCAACCGGGCACGGATTCCATCGAGACGGCGGCGGTGATCAACGCGATTCTGGCGGCGACGCACAAGGACGCCGGCGATTACAACGTGACTGTGCCTGCCGGCCTGCTGGAGCAGAAGAAGCGGACGAGCGACATTTTCAAGATCGTCATGATCTGCATCGCAGGGATCAGCCTGCTGGTCGGCGGCATCGGGATCATGAACATCATGCTGGCCACGGTGCTGGAGCGGACGCGGGAGATCGGTATCCGCCGGGCGATCGGGGCGAGGCAGAGAGATATTGTGAGACAGTTCCTGACCGAGGCGGTGATGATCTCGATCCTCGGGGGACTGGTTGGGATCGCCTTCGGGATGACGCTCTCGCAGGTCATCGCCGCCGCGGCCGGATGGTCGACCGTCGTCACCTTAACGTCGATCGCGGTCGCGTTCGGCGTGTCGGTGGGGATCGGGCTGCTTTTCGGGATTTATCCGGCAGTTCAAGCGGCGCGTCTCGACCCGATCGAAGCGATTCGATATGAGTAAACTCGCATTCCTCCGGAAGTAGGCACAATCATCATGCGTTTTCTTGCGATCTTTCTTGCGGCAACCCTTATTGCGCCCGCACAACAGATTCAGCCGGGTACGGCGGCAGCCAAAAGCGAAGGGGCGCCGGCGAAATTTGGGGAGGGCGCCGGTTCGCGGATGGACGGTCCGCTTGGCGAAGGCAAATCGCCCTGGGCGCTGTCGGGCGCGTGGTTCCGGACCTATTTCGCCTCCAACGACACGAGAGTCGTGCTGGAAAGCCCGGTGCGGCTGAGGGATCACGTCATCGACGGCAAGCTGACGTTGAGCTTGAGGGCGTATCTGGACCTTGTCGTGGCGAACAATACCGATCTGGCGATCCAGAAGCTGACGCTTGAGGTGCCCAAGAACGCGATCCAGCGGGCGTTTGGGGTGTTCGACCCGACGCTGACTTCGAACTTCAGCGCGACGAGGGCGACGACGCCGACGACCAACCAGTTGCAGGGCGCGCTGGTGCTATCCACGTTGAACCAGCCGTTCAACGCGCGTTATCAGCAGTTGCTTCCTACGTCGACAACGGTTTTTTCCCAGCTCAACTGGAGCAAGAACTCGACCAACGATACGTTCGCGCTGTTCAATCCGGCATACCAGAACACCTGGCAAATGGGTTTCATTCAGCCGCTTCTCCGGAACCGGGGGCGGTACATCACGAAACTGCCGATCACGATTGCGAGAGCGCAGTACAATCAGCAGACGTTCAACATCATCGATCAAATCCAACGGCTGATCCAGACGGCGGAGAACATTTATTGGGACGTGATCAGCGCGCGGGAGCGGCTGAAGGTTCAGGAACAGGCTTTGGCGCTGGCCGATGCGGCTCTGAAGCGGGCGCAGAGGGAGTTGGAACTCGGGGCGACCAGTCCGCTGGAGATCTTCCAGCCGCAACAGAACTACGCGACGGCGGAGATTTCCTTGACGCAAGTGAAGTATCAGCTCTCGATCGCCGAAGACGCGCTTCGGCGGCAGATCGCCGCGGATCTCGACCCGGAGGTTCGCAAGCTGCCGATCGTGCTGACCGAGGATCCGAAGCCCGAGGTGGAGGATGTAACGCCGGACAGCGACACGGCGATTCAGACGGCGCTGAGCAACCGGCCGGACCTGAAAGCGGCGAGGGCGGTGTTGGACATCAACGACCTGCAGATTCAGAACGCGCTGAACACGGTGAAGCCGCTGTTGAACCTGCAAGGTTCGTACCAGACGTTCGGACGCGGCGGGCCGGGGTATATCCGGCAGGTGAATCCGCCGCTGTTTGTCCCGGGCGGACCGGGCGACGCGTGGAGCCAGATGTTCGGATTCGACTTCAACACGTTCTCTTTTTCGCTCAACCTGCAGCTTCCGCTGAGGGACCGCGCGGGCGCGGCGAACCTGGCGGACGCGACGGTCAACAAGCGGCTGAACGCGCTCAGGGAACGTTCGCTGGAGCAGCAGGTGCGGAACGAGGTGCTCACAGCGATCAACAACCTGGAGAACTCGAAGGCGAGCGTGCGGTTGGCGCAGGTGGCGCTGGATTACGCGCAGAAGCGGGCCGACGCGGACCAGAAGCGGTACGATCTGGGGGTGATCAACATCTTCTTTCTGCTCTCGGCGCAGAACGATCTGACCACGGCTCAATCGAACCTGGTGAACCAGACGGTCCAATACCGGCGGAACGCGCTCACGCTGCAGCAGAGGCTGGGGACGCTGCTGCAATCGCGGGGAATCGTCATCCAGTAAACGCCGGGCGGGACCGGGCCAGCCGCAGGGCCGGGCAATTGACAAGGGCGAAAACGCCTTACTATCCTGATGCACGAATAGGTCAATCAACGCTCCGCCGGACCGTCTTCCTCGGCCGGAGGGGTTCCACGGACGGGCGAGCGTTACAACACTCCGATAAGGCTGCACTATGATCCAGGTGGAAGGTCTGACCAAAAAATACGGGCCGTTCCTTGCCGTGAAGGAGATCACCTTCGGCGTGGAAAGAGGCACGATCGTCGGATTCCTCGGCCCGAACGGCGCGGGAAAGACGACGACGATGAGGATACTGACTTGCTTCATGCCGCCTTCGGCGGGGCGGGCCTCGATCGGCGGGTACGATGTGCTGACGCACCCGATGGAGGTGAAGAAGAAGATCGGGTATCTGCCGGAAACACCCCCGCTCTATCCGGAAATGGAGGTGCACGAGTATTTGCGCTTCGTCGCGCAGCTCAAGCAGGTGCCCAAGAGCGAGTGGCCGAAGCGGGTGTCGGAGGCGGCAGACAGGTGCGCGATCGGCGACGTGCGAACGAAGCTGATTTCGAAGCTCTCCAAGGGCTACCGGCAGCGGGTCGGGCTGGCCGCGGCGCTATTGCACAACCCTGAGGTGCTGATCCTCGACGAGCCCACGGCGGGGCTCGATCCGAAGCAGATCCACGAGACGCGCGATCTGATCCGGGGGCTGGCAGGGGACCACACCATTATTCTGTCGACGCACATCCTGCCGGAGGTGGAGCAGACCTGCGACCAGGTGATCATCATCAAGAAGGGCGAGATCGTAGCCAAGGATTCGGTGACGAACCTGACGTCGCGGCTGCGCGGGCAGGAAGCGATCAGCGTCGAGCTGAACGGCGCGGCGCCGGGCGAAGCGAGCGCGAAACTCGAGGGGGTGGATGGAGTGACGAAGGTCACGGCCAAGGAGGCGAAGAACGGCGCGCTGGTGCTGGAGGTCGAGAGCGCCCCCGGCAAGAACGTGCGGGCTTCCGTGGCGCGCGCGGTGGTCGAGTCGGGCTGGGATCTGCTGGAGCTCAAGAGCCTGGCGGTGTCCCTGGAGGATGTCTTCCTGGAATTGACGAAGGGCGAAAGCGAGCCCGCGGGAGGTGTTCAATGAGGAGCCTTTGGGCGATCTGCGTCAAGGAGCTGAAGAGCTATTTCGCGAGCCCGATCGCATACCTGCTGATGGCGATGTTCGCCATCATCTTCGGGTTCTTCTTCTGGGTGGCTGTGGATTACATCCAGCGGATGAGTTTGCAGGCGATGTTGAGCGGCCGTTCGTTTCCGATGGACATCAACGAGGTGGCGATCCGTCCGCTGCTGGCCAACGTTTCGGTGATCGGCCTGTTTCTGATTCCGATGATCTCGATGCGGCTGTTCGCCGAGGAGAAGCGGAGCGGGACGATCGAGCTGCTGCTGACCTCGCCGGTGCGCGATCTGGAAATCATCATCGGAAAGTGGCTGGCTGCGCTCATTCTCTACGCCTGCCTGCTGGGCCTGAGCCTGCTCAACTTCGCCTGGCTATTCGCCTACGGCAACCCGGACTGGAAGCCGGTGGCGACCGGATACGCGGGGCTGCTGCTGCAGGCGGGCGCGCTGCTGGCGATCGGCGCGTTCATCTCGACGACGACAAAGAACCAGATCATCGCGGGCGGAGTGACCTTCGGCGTGTGCCTGCTGCTGTGGGTGTTCGAGTGGGTGGGAAGCTTCGAGGCCGACGCGTGGGCGAAGGCGGTAAGTTACCTCTCGATCGTTTCGCACTATGAAGGGTTCAGCAAAGGCGTGATCGATTCCAAGGACATCGTCTACTTTCTGTCGGTGATCTTTTTTGGATTATTCATGACGGCACGAAGTCTCGAGTCGCTGCGGTGGAGGTCATAAGCGGATGAAGACCGGGTGGATGAAATCGAGGCAGACGAAGTACGGCGCGTCGGCGGGACTGTACGTGGCGCTGGTGCTGGCGGCGCTGGTGCTGCTGAACTGGCTGGCGAGCCGGCACGTGAAGTCGTTCGACACGACGTCGAACAAGCGGTTTTCGCTCTCCGAGCAGACCCAGAAAGTGGTCTCCGGCCTGAAGGACGATGTGACGGTCACATACTTCGGGGAGACGATGGAGTTCCCGCGGGCGCGGGATCTGCTGGGCCGTTACGGGAACCTTTCGCCGAAATTCAATGTGACCTATGTGGACCCGCAGAAGCGGCCGCGGCTGGCCAGGGAGGCGGGGATCACGGTGTCGCCGACGATCGTCATTCAGGCGGGCCAGCGGAGGCAGGAGGCGCGTTCGCTCAGCGAGGAGGACATCACCAGCGCGCTGGTGCGGGCGCTCAAGACCGGAGAGCGCGCGATCTGCTTCACGACGGGTTCGGGGGAATCCTCGATCGACGAGAGCGGGCCGACGGGTCTATCGTCGGCCAAGGAGCAGCTCGAGAAGGAAAACTACACGACGAAGAGCATCGAGTTCGTGGAGAAGACGGAGATTCCGGGCGATTGCCTGGTGGTGGCTGTCGTGGGACCGCGGGGCGAGATCCCGCAGGCGGGGGTGGATGCGCTCGGCAAGTACATTGGGAAGGGGGGCAGGGCGCTGGTGATGCTGGACCCGCCGCTGCAAACGAGGCGATCGAGCATCTCGCCGAACGAGGCGCTGGGCAAGCTGCTGGCTGGGTACGGCGTGACGCCGCAGAAGAACCTGATTCTGACAACGGGGATGGAGGCGCTGCAAGGGCTTGGCAGCGAAGTGGCGCTGGCGCGGCAGTTCACCACGCACCCGATCACGCGGGAGATGAAGAACATGGCGGTGGCGTTTCCGCTGGCGCAATCGCTGGAAGTGAAGCCCGTGGGCAGCAACAGCGCGGAGAAGCTGGCGTCGACGTCATCGCGGTCGCTGGCGGTGACGAACCTGAGCGCGGAGTTGAGTGAAAAGGACATTGCGGCCGGAAAGGTGGACTCGCACGCCGTGGCCGCCGCGGTGGAAGTGCGGGGCGGCGAAGGCGGCAAGACGGGCCGCGTGGTGGTCGCCGGCAGCAGCGGATTCGCGGCGAACGCGGGCCTCAGGTACGTGGGGAACCGGGACCTGCTGATGAACATGGTGAACTGGCTGGCCAACGACGAAGACCTGATCTCGATCCGCCCGAAGGATCCGGAAGACCGGCGGATTCAACTGTCGCGGGCGCAGATGACGATGCTGCGGATCACGAGCCAGTTTCTGATTCCGCTGGCGGTCATCATCGCCGGCGTGTTCATGTGGTGGCGGAGGAGGTAGGGAAGCTGCTATGCAACCGAAGCGTCTTCTGATCGCCCTGGCGCTCGTTGCGGTGCTTGGGGGCGGGATCTGGTGGTCGAACCGGGAGGAGAAAGAGAAGGCGGGCAAGCCGGACCCGAAGGCGCCGCCGAAGATCCTCGAGGTGAAGCGGGCCGAGATCCAGCGGATCGAGGTGGCGCGCGAAGGCGGCGAGACGACCGTTCTCGAGATGCCGAAGGAGAACGAGTTCCGGCTGATGGCTCCGGCGGTCTATCCGGTGGATAAGGAAGCGGCGCAAAGTTTTGCCGGCGCAGTGGCTGAGGTGAGTTCGGACAAGGTGGTGGAGGAGAAGGCTTCCAACCTCGAAGAGTTCGGGCTCCAGAAGCCGGGGACGATCATCAAGGTGACGACGCGGGACGGCAAAACGCGGACGCTCAAACTGGGAGACGAAGCGCCGGTGGGCGGCGGGGTGTTCGCGGCGGCGGAGGGAGACGCGCGCGTCTATCTGCTCGCCTCGTGGACGAAAGGAAACATCGACAAGAAGGCGGCGGATCTTCGCGACAAGCGGCTGCTGCGATTCGCTTCAGACAGCCTGGCGCGGCTGACTTATTCGGGCAAGGGCGCGCCGGTGGAGTTCTTCCGCAAGAGCGGAAACGAGTGGGAGATCACAGCGCCCAAGAAACTGAGGGCGAACAACTGGGAGGTGGAGGATCTCGTCCGCAAGCTGGGAGAGATGAAGCTCGACCCGGCGCTGACGCCGGAGCAGGCCAAGGACCTGGAGAAGATGTTCGGCAGCTCGGCGCCGGCGGGGAAAGTGACGGTGAGCGGCGGGGAAGGCACGCAGAGCGTGGAGGTGCGGAAGAGCAAGGATGGCAAATTCTACGCCCGGTCCAGCGTGGTGGAAGGCGCGCATCTGCTTTCCGAGGATCTGGGCAAGAGTTTCGAGAAGCAATTGGACGATTTCCGGAACAAGAAGCTGTTCGATTTCGGGTTCAGCGAGCCGACGCGGATTGAATACAAGGACGAGAAGCTGAGCTTTTCGGCTGCGCGATCGCAGGAGAAGTGGCTGAAGGACGGCAAGACGCTGGACAACGTGAGCGTGCAGTCGCTGGTGGACAAGCTGCGGGAGCTGGCGGCGGTCTCGTGGCCGGAAGGGACGCTGGGCGCGCCGGTTCTCTCGTTGGCGGTGGTTTCGAACGACGGACAGCGGACCGAGAAAGTCTCGCTCAGCAAGGCGGGAGAGAAGTGGCGCGCGCAGCGCGAAGGAGAGCCGGGGCTCTATGAACTTGAGGCCAAGGCGGTGGATGAGCTGAGATCGGCGGCGCAGGCGGTGAAGGAACAGGCTCCGCCGAAAACGGCGGCTCCGGCAAAGAAGTAAGCTGAAGCGCATGAACGCTCTGCTGACCGACCTGTACCAGTTGACGATGGCGGCGGGGTACTGGCAGGCGGGCAAGTGCGCCGAGACGGCGACGTTCGAGCTCTTCGTGCGGCGGCTGCCGGCCAACAGGAACTTCCTGGTGGCGGCTGGACTGGAGCAGGCGGTCGAGTACCTGATCAATCTCCGGTTCGAAGAGGAGGAGATCGCCTACCTGCGCTCGCTGCCGCAGTTTTCGCGGGTGGAAGAGGGCTTCTTCGAGTACCTGCGGCGGTTTCGGTTCACCGGCGACGTGTTTGCGGCGCGCGAAGGAACGCCGCTGTTTGCGGGCGAGCCGATTCTGATTGTGCGGGCGCCGCTGGTGGAGGCGCAGATACCGGAGACTTTTCTGCTGGCGCACGTCGGTTTCCAGACGCTGGTGGCGACCAAAGCGGCGCGGCTGATGGAGGCGTCCGGAGGCCGCGCGGTGGTGGAGTTCGGGACGCGGCGGGCGCACTCTCCGGCGGCTGGAGTGAGCGCGGCCCGCGCGGCCTATATCGGAG
>CAYWST010000222.1:0-9502 GCA_964461075.1 uncultured Solibacteraceae bacterium
GGTGCGCAACCGCTCCACCCTGCGTGCAATCCGGGTTGGCGACGCCAATGGACCATTGCTGCTTTCCAATCCCGGCGTGGGCTCGCTGGGCTCTTTGAGTCAGCGCTCCTTCTTTGGGCCCGGCTATTTACGTTTAGACGCCAACATTATCAAGCGGATTCAAATCACCGAGCGGATCAGCTTCCAGTTCGACGCTATCCTCGAAAATGCGTCGAACACGCCGCAGTGGAACAACCCGGTCACCGATATCAACGACTTGAACTTCGGCCGCATCACGGGCGGGTTCGGAAACCGGATCGTCGTGCTCGGCGGCCGGGTCAACTTCTGAGTCCGGCCATGGATCAGCCGGTCAGTGCTTATGCCGCTCGATCTCGTCGAGCGGCATGGGCGCAACACCCTTCAGCTTCTTGACCATCTCGAGCGTCCTGTTCGAGGGCTCGTAGAGAGCGACGAGCGCGTCCGTGATATCGACGGCTTCAACGTCCGGGCCGGTCCAGTCGCAGCTCATGGCGACCGCCGCGACGCCAGCCTGGCGGGCGGCTTCGGGCAGCTTGTCCTTGACGTGCGCCAGGAGATCGTCCACGGGCACGCGGCCGAACCCCTGCCGGTGAAGCTGGCGTTGGCGCGACTGGCCCCACTCCTCAAGCTCTTTGATCTTCGCCTGGTCCCCTGCGGCCTTCGCCGCCTGCATCTCCTTCATCTTCTCCCGCACGGGATTGAACTTTGAAGCCGCATAGGCCGCGGCGATGGCCCGGGAGTCATACGTGCCAATCCTCAGAGGCGCTGCATTGCCCTTGGCAAGGGCCGGAAGAGCCATCAGGGCCAGACTTCGTCTGGTGGTGCGCATTTCGTGTCCCTCCACCCGGACTATCGCGCAATTCGGGTGAGAAAGGAACTTCGTTTAAGCTTCGGATTGGCTTCGTTTCAACGATGCGGCGGGTTTCGCTTTCCGAAGGATGCGCGCCAGCCCCCTGAGAGCCTTGTCCACTTCCTTTTCCGTGATGATGTAAGGCGGCAACATCCTCACCACGTTCTCGTGGGTCACATTGAACAGAAGTCCCAGATCCATCCCCTGCTGGACGAAATGCTTACACGGGAACTCGATCTCCACCCCAATCATCAGGCCGAAGCCGCGCACCTCCTTCACGATCGAGTGCCTGGCCTGTAGAGCCCGGAGGCCCTCGAAGAAATAAGCGCTCACGCTCTGCATCCGGGGAAGAAGCTCTTCCAGGATGTCGTAGAACTCGATCGCCACGCGGCAGGCCAACGCCCCGCCTCCGAACGTGGTGCCGTGCATGCCGGGCGCGATCGCCGCCGCGGCCCGCTCGTTCATCAGGATCGCTCCCAAAGGCAGCCCGCAGGCGATCGGTTTGGCAAGCGTCACGACGTCGGGTACGATCTCCGGCTCGTGGAGCTGGTAGGCGAAGTGCCGCCCCGGCCGGCCGATGCCGCACTGAATCTCGTCGAAAACCAGGAGCGCATTGTGCCGGTCTGCAAGCGCGCGCGCCTTTCTCAGCCACTCCGCGGAGATCGGGTAGATCCCGCCCTCCCCTTGAATGGTCTCCACGAAGATCGCCGCTGTGCGATCGGTCACCGCCTGTTCAAACCCCGCTTCGTCGCACAGGTGGACGAACTTCACCCCCGGCATGAGCGGCTCGAAATCCTGGCGGTACTTCGGCTGTCCGGTGAGAGAGAGCGCGCCAACGGTCCGGCCATGGAAGCTGTTCTCGAGCGAGACGATCTCATACTTGGCGGGATCGATCCTGCGTCCGAAGCTGTGTGCGATCTTGATGGCGCCCTCAACGGCCTCTGTCCCCGAGTTGCAGAAGAATGTCCGTTGAAGCCCGCTGGTCCGGGCCAGGATCTGCGCCAGCCGCCCTTGGTATTCGTGATAGTACAGGTTCGAGGTATGGATGAGTCTGGCCGACTGCTCGCGCATGACACGCATGATGCGCGGGTGGGCGTGGCCCAGCGAGTTGACTCCGATTCCAGAGATCAGGTCGAGGTAGCGTTTACCGTCGATATCCCAGAGCCAGCAGCCTCTCCCCCGGTTCAACACCAGAGGATAGCGGCCGTAGTTCTGCAACAGATACTGCTTTTCGAGGTCCATCACGGCTTGCGCGGCCGGGACCGTCGTGGCGGTCAACGTCTCCATTGTTCTATTGCAGCACGACCGGACCAATGATGATGCCGCCAGGTCTCCGCCGCCGGGCGCTCAGCCTGCGCGCCGCTTCAGCGCCTCCACGTCCAGGTCGCCCGTCCACTTCGCCACCACCACAGCAGCCACGCCGTTGCCGATCACGTTGGTGATCGCCCGCGCCTCCGACATGAAACGGTCAATCCCCAGGATCAGAGCCAGCCCGCCGGCCGGCACATGGCCCACAGCAGAAAGCGTCGCAGCCAGCACCACAAAACCGCTTCCCGTCACTCCCGCCGCCCCCTTCGACGTGATCAGCAGCACAGTGAGCAGCGTGATCTGCTCCGCCAGAGTCATCCTCGTGTTCGTCGCCTGCGCAATGAACACCGCCGCCATCGTCAAGTAAATCGACGTCCCGTCCAGATTGAACGAGTAACCCGTTGGGATCACCAGTCCCGCCGTCGCCTTTCCGACCCCAAGCTCCTGCACCTTCGTGATCATCCGCGGAAGAGCCGCTTCCGACGACGACGTGCCCAGCACAATCAGGATCTCCTCGCCGATGTGCCGCAGAAAACGCAGGATTCCGAACCCGTGCAGCCTCGCGATCAGCCCAAGCAAGCCGAAGATGAACGCCACGCACGTCGCGTAAAACGTCGCCATCAGCTTCATCAGCGAAAGCAGCGACTCAATGCCATAGGACCCGATCGTGAACGCCATCGCTCCGAACGCCCCCAACGGCGCGAGGTACATGATCAGCCGCACGATCTCGAACAGGACGTCCGACGCCTTCTCGATCAGGCTCATGATCAGGTGTCCATGCCCGCCCAGCCGCTGTAGCGCCACGCCCGTCATGATCGCCAGCAGCAGCACCTGCAGAATCTCGCCCTTGGCAAACGCGTCGAAAAAAGCCGAGGGGATGATGTCCAGCACGAACTCCGTCATGCTGTGCATCTTCTTCGACGTCGTGTACGCCGCCACAGCGCCCGTGTTCAGCGTCGCCGGATCCACGTTCATCCCCGCGCCGGGCTTCACCACGTTCACGATCACCAGCCCGATGATTAGCGCCAGCGTGCTCACCACCTCGAAGTAGATCAGCGCCAGTCCGCCGGCCCGCCCCACCTTCTTCAGATCCCCGGTTCCGGCGATCCCCGTCACCACCGTGCAGAAGATGATCGGCGCGATCAACATCTTGATCAGCTTGATGAAGCCGTCCCCCAGCGGTTTCATCGCGGCCCCCGCCTCCGGGAACACCGCTCCCGTGATGACGCCGATCGTGATCGCGATCAGCACTTGTCCATAGAGGGATCTGTAAATGATCCGCATCGGCCCTGAGCGGATGAGCCGCTTAAATCGACCAGCGCCAGAGATTCGCGCCCACCGTGAAGCCCGCGCCGACCGCCGCGAACAGCACCACGTCGCCTTTCGCAATCCTTCCCTCGCGCATCGCTTCCCATGTCGCGATCGGAATCGTCGCCGCCGTCGTGTTGCCGTACCGGTCGATATTCACCAGAACCCTCTCGGGCGGAATCCCGATCCGGTCCGCGCAAGCCTGAATGATTCGCTTGTTCGCCTGATGCGGAATCATCAGCGTGATGTCGTCCGCCGTCATGCCGTTGCTCTTGATCAGATCGATGCTGATCTCGCCCATCCGCCGCACCGCGAATTTGAACACCGCCTGCCCGTCCTGTTTGACATAGTGCAGCCGCTGATCGACCGTCTCATGCGATGGAGGCATCCGGCTTCCTCCAGCCGGCATCTTCAGCGCCTCTCCCCCGGAACCGTCCACCACGTTGCGGAACCCGATGAACCCCGAACGGGCGCCTTCCTCCCCCGGCTCGATCAAGAACGCACCCGCACCGTCGCCGAACAGCACGCACGTCGTGCGATCCGTGTAGTCGATGATCCGCGACATCGTGTCCGCCCCGATCACGAGCACCTTGTTGTGGCTTCCAGAGCCGACCAGGTGCGCAGCCGTCGTGAGTCCATAGACGAAGCTGGAACACGCCGCGATCAGGTCGAATCCCCATGCGCGCTTGGCTCCCAGCTTGTCCTGGACCAGACAGGCCGTCGAGGGGAAGTAGTGATCCGGCGTCACCGTGCACACGATGATGGCGTCCACGTCCTCGGCGGAGGCGCCTCGCGCCTCGAGGCAGTTCTTCGCCGCCTCATACGCCAGGTCGCTTGTCGCCACCTCAGGTTCGGCGATGTGCCGCTCGCGAATCCCGGTGCGCTCGAGGATCCACTCGTCCGACGTATCGACGATCTTCTCGAAGTCCTTGTTGGTCATGACCCGCGGGGGCACATAGGCTCCCACCGCGGTGATGTTGACGTTCCTCAAAATGCCTCCACTCCGCCACATTGCCGGGCGGGCCTGTTTCAGGACACGAATGTGTGAATCAGGCGTAAACACACAGTGTTACGCTAAACGGGAGAGGGATGCAAGTCCAAATCGTCCTCGCCTCGCCGCAATCCAGCGAAGACCTCTTCGCCGCCGTCTGGCGTGAACTTGCCCCCCATCGCCCGCCGCCCGTCATCCGGATTCTTGTCCGCCCCTACGTGAACACCATGGGCAAGATCTCCCTGCGCGAGAACCTGCTCGAGGTTCGCCTTTCCGATGTGGCCGCCGGAGCGCCCTCCACAGTCCGCGAGGCACTGGCCAGGATCCTTCTCGGCAAGCTCCACCGGCGCCCCGCGCCTCCCGCCTTTGTCGCCTGTTACCGGCAATGGCTCAACCGCCGTGAGGTCCGCCGCACACTCCACCTCGTCCGCCAGAGCCGCGGCAGAAAGTTCATCTCCGGTCCTCAAGGCGAACACTTCAACCTGGAAGAGATCTTCGAACGCCTCAATCTCGCCCACTTCAACGGCCTGATGGCCCGCCCTGCGCTGGGCTGGAGCCGCCGCCCCTCCCGTACTCTGCTCGGGCACTTCGACCCGTCTCACAATGCCATCATCATCAGCAGAATACTGGACCGTCCGGAAGTTCCCCTTCTGGCCGTCGAGTACGTCCTCTTCCATGAGATGCTGCACCTCAAGCATCCCGCCGAACACAGAGGCTCACGCCGCTGCGTTCACACGCCGGAGTTCAAGAGAGAGGAACGCGATTTCGCCGGATACGCGGCCGCCAAGGCCTGGCTCAAGTCTCTCTGAGTGGCCCTCAGACCTGCGCCGGCGCTCCTGTCATCGGTCCCGTCACCGTCACGAAACGCTCAAAGGCCGCGACCAGCCGTTCGGGCCTGACACGGGAGATGCCCAGCCGCCAAAGCATGTATTCGAGCCGCACCCGCCACCACGCCAGCGTGAAGTCCAACTTCGCTTCCACAAGATGCTGCTTGAATTCCAACGTCGTCGTCCCCGACAGCACCATTAACCGGCCCACCGTTTCCAGCCGCAGAAAGTCCGCCCGCATCTCTTGCAGGTAGGCCTCGATGGCCGAGGCCCGGTGCCGCCTGATGCGCTTTTCCAGCCTGGCATCCATCCCCCGCCACGTCCGTGCCAGCTCCAGGTCCGTCTCTGACACCAGCCGTGTCAGGACCGCGTACCGCCGCGGGTCGAACTCCAGATACCACCCGTCATCCAACCCGTCGGGGCGCGACGCCGAAACCAGGCGGCCATACCCCAACACCACCCCCGCAAGAATGACAACCGCGGAGGCGAGAACGAATAGCAAAGTCATCGGGAATTCCTCAACGATTCAGACTATCCCTTTTCAGCGCCTGCGCGCAAGAACTTCACGAGGCCTTTTTGATCGATTCCAGCATATGATTCATCGACCTCAGCCGGCCGAGCAGCAGCGCTTCCATCCCTTCTTTCGCCGGAATCGCTTCGATTTGAGGAATATCCTCCTCCCGCCGCTTCATGAGGCACAGCCAAAGCCCCATACAGCCTGCGAAGACATAAAGAGAGGACGTGCTGGCCGCCCTGGTCCACGCCGACGGGTTCAGACCGCGGACCACCCATGCAGCCGTGTTGGCCAGCGTTAGCGCGGTGACGCCCAGCCCGATCAAGACCACGTTCCATCGCTGCGGGATCGGAAACCACAGCAGCACGGCGCTCATCAGCAGCAGGAATGCGAGCAGCGTTTTCTGGACGACCGACTCCAGTTGAAAAGCCACGCCCAGTACCGGGAAGGGCTCGCGCGCGAGGTCATGGTCCCAAATAGACGTGACAATCGCCAGCGCCACGCCGATCGCAAGCGCGCCCGCGATCACCCACCGGCTGAGTGCGGCGATCCCGCGATAGGAATCGAATAGATGCCCGTAAAGCTCGAACACCAGCCACGCGTGGCATCCATAAAGCATTGGCGCGGTCAGGAAATAGCCCTCGGCGTAGATGCTCCGGTCAATGGGCAGGGAAGCGAGCAGGACGGAACGGAGAACGGAGACGAGCAAAAACGCCATCAGCGCGCGGTACCGTCCTGCAACCTCCAGTTGAAAGTAGATGCGCGCAATCAATGCCAGGCACAAACCGATGCCTGCATACCAAGCACCAAGTTCTACTCTTGAGAGAATTCCCATGCCCTGGAAACCCGATCATAGCAGACGGGCCATTGCCGCCCTGCGCGAACGGCACGGGCAGGGCGGCCGGCATGAGCAGATGAAAAACTAGACGAGGCCGCCGCCCGGACGCTGCGGATCACCCGGGCACGGCCAGCAGATCGGCATGGGATCCTGCGCGACAGGCTTGGGTGGATCAATGCTCACCAGGGGCAGCGCGAGGAGAATAGCGAGGAGGAGTTTCTTTAGCATTGTGTTTGGGTCCTTTCGTCAGCGAAATCGGGATTTGTAACAGACGATACTGGAACCGGCCTTTCGAGGCATCCGGATTCGAGATTTTTTCTGAGTTTGGAACAGGAGGTGAATCCTGGTTTCAAAGGGTCCTTTTTTGACGAGCGGCGGCGTCAGGATTTCGAGTATGATTCCAGAGAGGCGAGTGCAGCTTGTCGACTGGAGAGGCAAGAAATCGCGCGCGCGGCGCCAGTGAGGATCTCTGGCGCCGGACGCTGGTGCAGATCCCGAGCGTATACGGCCGGCTGGTCTATCTGAGCCGGTTGCGCAACAACGATACGGGGCGGTACGAGCACCATGGATTGGCGGCGATGTTCGACGAAGACATGGCCGACGAGGCGATGCGGGAGAGCCATTTATGGTCGTTCCGGGAGTGGCTCGAATTCGATCTCGAGCAGCAGCGGGCCGATCTCGAACTCTACCTCGCCGATCAACCCGGGAGCCGCCGCACATTGCTGGAGTCCTGGCTGCGGCTGGCGCCGTACCGGGCTTCGCTGCCGGCTGCGGCGAGCCCGGCCGACCGGGATCTGTTTCTCGGCGAGTTCGAGACCTTATTACGAATCCTGCTTAACGAGACGCGCCTCTAGGCCGGCCGGCGGGCTCCCAGCGGTTGGCCACGCCGACGACCTGGCCGACGACCTCGACATCGACACCCGCGCGGAAGAGTTCGGGAACCGCTCCCGAAACAGGATGCGGCGTGGCGATCAAGCTATCGCCGTTGACCGAGCACCAGGCGCAAAGCCAACCCTGGCGGTGTTCGAGCAGGTAGACCGGGCGGTCGTATTCGGCGACCCATCCGGACTCGAGGATCTTCTTGCGGGTCTCGTCGATCAGCAGGAGGCTGCCGGGCTGGATGAGCGGATACATGAACCAGTCTTCCATGCCGACGAAGGCGTAGCGGTGTTGTTTGAGGTCGAGTCCGGCGACGAGCATGAGGGGCAGGTTGCCCCAGTTCTGGATGAAGCGGCTGAGGAAGGTCGTCTTTCTCAGGTCGACGCCGGGGTCGAGGGAGAGCGGGATCTGCACCTCGCCGATGGGCGCGGGCCCCAGGGGCTCGCGTCCGAAGCCGATGAGGTGGGTCTTGTCCGGTTCGGCGCGGAGTCCGTCGCTGGCCAGCAGGCCGGCGTCCACGCCATACCAGCGGAGCACCTCGGCGAGGTCGAGCCGGTAAATGGCGCAGAGCGAATAGAGCTTGAAGATGGAGGGGACGACGCCGCGGTTTTCGATGTCGGCGAGCCGGCTGATGGCAATGACAAATTCGTTATTGCGGCGGCGGTCGGCGATCTGCTGGCTGAATTCTTCGACGTCCCGGTAGCGGAGACCGAGCCGTTCACGCATTCTTTTCAGACGGAGCCCTGGCTCTTCCATGATATGATTCGCGTTCCCCCGCGGGAATGCGCGACTGTAACGGCTTTCCACGGCGGGACCGCCAAGGGATTGCCTTCCGGACGGTTAAGGCGATCCTCCGAGCCCTGGACCTAGGGCTCTTAACTGATTCTGTTCTGAATTCAGAACGGAAGCAAGTTGGCTGAACGTAAACCGGAACGCGTGCCGGCGCTGAATAGTTGAACAGGAGAATAGCGAGTATGGCGGCAGGATCGAAGCTGAAAGTGGCGTTTCAGGGCGAATTAGGCGCGTTCAGCCATCAGGCGGTGCGCCAACTCCTTGCAGAACGGGCGCGGCCGGTTGCATGCGCACGGTTCGAGGAGGTGTTTTGCGCTTTGCGCGACGGCGCCGTGGATGCAGCCGTGCTCCCCATCGAGAACACGCTGCACGGATCGGTGCATGAAAATTACGATCATTTAATGCGTTTTGACCATCGGATTGTCGCGGAGACGAACGTCCGGATTGTGCACAACCTGATCGCGGCGCCGGGGGTTAAGGCAAGCGCGGTGAAGCGGGTGTATTCGCATCCGGTGGCGCTGAACCAGTGTCTGAAGTTTTTCGAGGCGCATCCGGAATACGAGCGCACGCCGTTTTACGACACTGCGGGCAGCGTGAAGATGCTGATGGAGGAGAAGCTGAGAGACGCGGCCGCGATCGCGAGCGCGGTCTCGGCTGAGATCTACGGGGCGCGAATTCTGAAGCGGTCGATCGAAGACGACCGGGAGAACTACACGCGGTTCTTCCTGCTGAGGCGGGCTGGGGATCAGCCGTTGAAACTGGACGAGCGGGGGAAGAAGGGCTGGAAGACGTCGTTGGTTTTCGCGCTGCGGAACCAGCCGGGGACGCTGTTCCGGGCGTTGAGCGCATTCGCGCTGCGGGACTTGAGTCTTGCGAAGATCGAGTCGCGGCCTCTACGCGGGAGGCCCTGGGAGTATCTGTTCTACGTGGACTTCCTGGGGAACCTGGAAGAGGCGAGGGTGCAAAAGGCATTAGGGCATCTCGAGGAACTTGCCGATTTGCTGCGGGTGTTTGGTTGTTACCGGGTTTGAGGCGAGACGCAGGACGCGGACGCCGTTGAGGCTGAAGCCGAGACGGTTATCGAAAGGGTCGACGGTGGCTTCGACGGCGAGGACTGGGTGGACGGTCATGTGGCCGTAGTCGCGGTAGACGGGGGCGAAGAGGGAAACCTCGAGGT
>CAYWST010000223.1:0-9450 GCA_964461075.1 uncultured Solibacteraceae bacterium
GGAGCGCTGGCAGACGTTGGCCGCCGTGGGGCTGCTGAATGTCGCTTTCGCCGCGCACTCCGGGCTCTGGGGGGTGCTGGTGATCGACATGATCCAGTTCTTCATCAAGATGGCGGCGGTCATCGCAGCGGCCTATTTTGCTCTCCAATTGCCCCAAGTGGGCGGCATGAGCGGGCTTGTGGACAAGCTTTCCACGATGAAGGGGCCCGGCGGGTTGAACTACCTCAGCATGCTGCCGGACTTCACCAACAACTGGGATCTCGCCGTCGCGGTCCTCATCATGCCTCTGGCGGTGCAGTGGTGGGCGGTGTGGTATCCAGGCTCGGAACCGGGCGGAGGGAGCTATATCGCGCAGCGAATGCTCGCGTCCCGCTCGGAACGCGACGCGCTCGGCGGCACGCTGTTCTTCAATGTGGCGCACTATGTCCTGCGTCCCTGGCCGTGGATTCTGGTCGGGCTCGCCTCGATCCTGGTCTATCCCGAGCTTTCCGATATTCAAAGGGCGTTCCCACACCTCGACCCGTCGTTGGTCGGGCACGATATCGCGTATCCGGCGATGCTCAGATTCCTGCCGGCCGGCTGGATCGGCCTCATGGTGGGCGGTCTGATCGCGGCGAATTCATCCACCATCCTCACCCACCTGAACTGGGGAGCTTCCTACCTGGTTCACGACTACTACCGCCGCTTTCTCCGCCGCGACGCCAGCGAGAAACATTACGTCGCCGCCGGTCGCGTAGCCACCGTGCTGCTGTTCGCCGCCTCATCGGCGCTCGTGTTCGTGCTCGAAACCGCGCAGGACAGCTTCAATATCATGCTGCAGGTAGGAGCGGGTACGGGCCTGCTCTATCTGATGCGCTGGTTCTGGTGGCGCATCACGGCGTGGTGCGAGATTGTCGCCATGGCCAGCTCGTTCAGCATCTCCATTTTGTTCCTGCTGCTGAGGAAGTCGGGCGCTTCGATCGGAACGCACCAGGAGCTGTTTCTGACGGTGATCGGGACGACCTTCTGCTGGGTCGCCACGGCCTATGTGGGGCCGCAGACCGACCGCAGCGTCCTGATCGAGTTCTATCGCAAGGTGCAGCCATCCGGTCCAGGCTGGAGATCAATCCGCATCGCGGCAGGGATCAGTGAAGCCGAGGCGGCTGCGGCCGCGAAGGCGGACAACATCCCACTGGCGCTGCTCGGTTGGCTCTGCGGGACGGCGGTCATCTGGTCGGCGCTGTTCACCGTCGGTAACTGGCTCTACGGACGGACAGAGACGGCGCTGCTGTTGCTGGGCGTTTTTGCCGTTTCCGGAATCGGACTCATTTCGATCATCCGCCGGCTGTGGCGATGAGCGCGAGGGCGCCGTCGCTTGGGGTGGCGTCGATGAGGTGGATCTCGGGGTTGAAGGCCGCCCGCCTTGAGTAGTGATGTTCGAGCAGACGCTGACGCACCTTTGCGCGCGTGCCGGCAGGGCAGAGGATGAGAGCGTAGCCGCCGAAGCCTGCCCCGGTCAGCCTGGCGCCGGCGGCGCCGGCCGAGCGCGCCGATTCGGCGAGATGATCGAGATCCCGGCAGCTCACCTGGAGTTGATCCCTCAGGCTGGCGTGCGAGGCGTCCAGCAACCGGCCCATTCGGTTCAGGTCCGCGGACTCGATCGCCTCGACGGCGCTTGTCACCCGATCGGCCTCGGTGGCGACGTGAAGAAAGCAGCGCCGCTCCGCTCCATCCAGTTCACGTGAAGCTCGATGGCAGAGTTCCTCGACTGGCGTGGAGGCCAGCGCAGATCGAAAGCTCTCAAAGCCAAGCCTTCGCAGTCCAGCGGAACCTGCCGCTCTCCGAGCGTTATATTCCGCTCTGAGCGCGCCGGACTTCTCGGCGTTGACCAGGCTGTGCGCCGCCAGCCACTCCCATTCGGAAGGGAGCGGGATCTGGCGGACGGATAGCGGAGAGAATCCGGCCAGAATCGCCGCGCCCGCACGGCAGGCGAGCACGGCGGCGTGGTCCATTCCTCCTCCGCGCGTGCCCACGTAGTGCTCACCTTCGGGCAGGATTTCCATGAGGCTCGAGAACTCGGGCTCGATTCCGTTGGCCTGGAGGAGCGCAAGGGTCAATGCGGTCAGCAGCGCCGAAGAGGACGAAAGTCCAGCCGCGGGCGGCAGGTCCGAGGAAACGGCGGCGTCGATTCCGGTGTTGAGTGTCCAGCGGGTTCGGCAGGCGCGCACTGCGGCTTTTGCATAATTGCCCCAATCGCCAGGGGCGCCCGGCTCGGGATCGCGATCGAGCGGAACAATCCGCGCGCCGTACGGGGCTTCGCTGATCACGCGAAGAATCGCTGAACCGCACGGCCGCCACACGACGCGCACCGAGCGAGGAATGGCGATGGGCAGCACGTTCAGGTTGTGATAGTCGATGTGCTCGCCGATCAGATTGACTCTGCCGGGCACGGTGACCAATCTCGGCGCATCCACGGGGCTATCCGCGCGAAACGCGGCGCAGCGTGAACAACTCGGGCGTGTCGTTGGATTGCTCCAGCCGCCGCCAGTCGTCATGGACGCCAATCAACTTTCCGCTGAGGTGGTTGGACCTGGACGAGATCAGAAACTGGGCCAGCGCGATCTGCCTTTCCGGCGCGGTGCCGCCGTTGGACCGGATCTCGTGCGCCATCGAGATCTCCCGAGCTCCGGCGCGCTCGCCGGCGGCCAGGATCTCGTCGGTCATGCTCGTGTAAGTGGGGCCCGGATTCATGCAATTCACCTGGATATTGGCCTCACGAACTTCCTCGGCGAGGGTTTCGGCGAAGCGCACCAGAGCGGCGTTGGCCGCCGCATAGGCAGAGAATCTCGGGCGGCTTGCATCGGCGCCGGGGCCGACCAGGAGGATGATCTTGCCGGCGCGCCTCTCGATCATATGCGGGATGGCGGCCCGGCAGAGGTGGTATGCGCCGAGCAGTCCGGTCTGAATCGCTTCGACCCACTGCTTGGGGTCGGACTCGGCAAGCGGGCCAATGGCGCCGAAAGTCCCGCTGGCGCAAATCACCGAATCGAGGCTTCCATACTCCTGGCGCATCCGCTCAACCGCGGCCACCACCTCCTTGAAATCGCGCAAGTCGGCGCGCAGCCGCAGACTCTTTCCGCCACCGTGCTCGATTTCCAGATCGGCTAAATCGAGTTCAGCCTTACTGCGCGCCAATAGACCGACCCGAAGTCCGGCGCGGGCGAATCCCAGCGCCAGGCGTTTTCCGATGCCGCGGCCTGCGCCGGTAATCAGGACGTTGCGCGGGTCCATCTCCTGAGGATTGAAAGGGCGCAAGCGAAGTGCTTCCTCCCTTCCAAGTCTATCGCTTTCCTCGCCACAGCCCCGCATCGCAAGGCGGCGTTCCAGGGCCAGGAGCTGCTCAGCGTTCGCTTTTTGCCGCATAGAGGAGAGCATCCGCGCGAGCGAGCAACTGCGCCGCGGTGTCGGATGTGCGGTGTTCGGCGATCCCCATAGCCACGCCGACGCGCAGCCGATGGGCCGTCTCCTGAACCCGAACGGTGTAGAAACCGCTCAATTTCTCTTCAAACTGCCTTGACCTCAAGACGGATTCCTTCAGGCCGCATGGAAGCACGACCACGAACTCGTCGCCGCCCCAACGCGCTACAAGGTCCTCCTTCCTGACAATCGAGCGCAGTTTCTCGGCGAAAACACGGAGCACCTCGTCGCCCACGAGGTGGCCGTAGGAATCGTTGATCGATTTGAAGCGTGTCAGGTCGAGCAGAAGCAGGCAGAATGGCGTGCCGGAGCCGATGTAATCGCCCAGATTCGATTCAAAGTACCTTCGGTTGGGCAGTCCCGTGAGGACGTCGATATTGGCCCGGCGTTCGGCGTCGTCCAGTTGTTTGCGGTACGCCGCCATTTCCGATTCCAGTCCGGTGATCAATTGACGGTTTTCCTCGCGCATCTGGGTGATCATCTGGTTGAGCCGTCCAAGCTCGCCCTTGACCCGGGAGCGGAATTCGTCGAGATCGTCCAGTTGAGAGGCCTGTTCGAGGCCGCGTCCCAATCCCGTCATGCGGTCCTCGGTGCGTTGCCCCTGGTTCCTGAGGCTTGCGGTTGTCTGCGCCAGCAATTGCAGCATTTCGCCGAGCTCGACAGTGCCTGCGAACCGATGCTTCATGGCGGCGGAAGCTTCCGCAAGCCTGGAAGCCAGGTGAATCCGGGCCGCTTCGAAGGTGTCCTTGCGCGGATTCCTGATCAGCTCGCGTCGATGCGGCTCGAGCGTCGGCGCCCGCTCGGCCAACTTCTCGGCGAAAGCGCGAAGGATGTGTTCCTCGACTCCGTTCAAGGCATCCACATAGCATTCCAGGCTCGTCCGGAAGAGCTTGTCCTTTTCGTCGAGGCTATCCATGCTGGCTTTCAACGAGACCATCTCGGCAGGCATTGTCGTTCGTCATCCCTGCGACTGCATATCGGCCGGCAACCGCGGCGCATGAACCCGTGTTCCGAAAAAGTCTTTTTCGCCGCGTGGGTTATACTGTAGTCGGCAGAATTCCATCCTGCCGCCTTGAGCCCGAATCAGTTCGAAGGAGGACGATGAGCAAGGAAGATTGCATTGAAGTGACCGGTACCGTCGTGGAGAAATTCCCGAGCGGGCTCTTCAGCGTTCAGTTGGATCAGGAGAAGCTTGTCCTGGCGCACCTGGCAGGCAAGCTTCGCCGAAACCGCATTCGAGTCCTGGCAGGGGACCGTGTGACCCTGGAAATGTCGCCCTACGATCTTACAAAGGGACGCATTACTTACCGCCACAAGTAGTTTCGCCACCCCGCCCGCGCTCCGAGATCGAATCCCTTGCGCAAGCCCAGCGTTCTTTTTGTGTTTGGCACCCGCCCCGAGGCCATCAAAATGGCCCCCATCTATCTTTCCCTAAGGGCGGAGGAGTCCCCGCTGACCCCGAGAGTCTGCGTGACGGGCCAGCACCGTTCGATTCTGGACGTGATGCTGGCCCGTTTCGGCATTGAGGTGGAACACGATCTGGAGGTCATGCGTCACGACCAGACGTTGAATGGCCTGACCGCGCGAGTGCTCGAAGGATTGGACGCCTGGCTGAGCGGGAATCCGGTCGATTTCGTTCTGGTCCAGGGCGACACGACAACCACCATGGCCGCCGCCCTGGCTGCGTTTTATCGCCGCATTCCGGTGGGCCACGTGGAGGCCGGACTCCGGACGGGCGACCTGGCGCAGCCTTTCCCGGAAGAGATCAACCGCGTTCTCACAACAAGGCTGGCCGCGCTTCACTTCGCCCCGACGGCGCGCGCCCGGTCGCAGTTGCTTGCCGAAGGCGTCGAGCCGTCTCGAATTATAGTGACCGGCAACACGGCGATCGACGCGCTTCTCTACACCAGGTCGAAACTGGAGTCGGGTGAATGGAAGGGTTATGAGGGCCCGCTGGCTTCCGGCGCAAGGCGATTGGTGGTGGTCACGGCACATCGCCGGGAGAGCTTTGGCGAAGGGTTCGAGCGGATTTGCGAAGGGTTGCGCCGTGTCGCCGATTCGGGCCGGGCCGAGATTGTCTACCCGGTCCATCCCAACCCAAACGTCCGGGATGTCGTCCACCGGTGCTTACGGGGCCATCGGTTCATTCATCTTATTGAGCCGCTTGACTATGTCCCGTTCGTCGACCTCATGCGACGCGCCGACGTGCTGCTGACCGACTCCGGAGGCATTCAGGAGGAAGGTCCCTCTCTTGGCCACCCGGTCCTGGTGATGCGGGAGAAGACCGAGCGGCAGGAGGCGGTCGAGGCCGGCGTGGCGCGCCTGGTTGGGACAGATCCGGCGGCGATCGAAGCCGCGGTTTCCGAGGCCCTCTCTCCGCAGGATCCCGCAGGCCAGGTCACAACGGTTGAAAATCCTTTTGGCGACGGCCGGGCCGCTCCTCGGATCGTCGACGCAATCCACAGATTCCTAACGGGATCTACAGCATTCTAGAGTCCTTGCCGGCCGGGCCGGACGGCGTGCCCGGGCCATGCCGCTCCATAGAAATTCGCCACCCCCATCTAGAATGTGCGGCGGAGGCATTCGAGCCGATGAAGCAGAACATGATCCCCTTCCGGGTTCGCGGCGGGGAACAGGGATCTAGCCAGCCGCCCTGTCTGAGCGCCAGGATGAAACGCATGATCGTCGGGCAGGATGAGGCTTTGGACGCGATCCTGCCCTACATCGATCTTTACGAGGCCGGGCTGGCGCCGGACGGCCGGCCTGCCGGCGTCTTCCTTCTGCTCGGTCCCACCGGGACCGGCAAGACGCGGACAGTTGAGGCTTTGGCGGAAGTCCTGCACGGAGCGGAAAAGAACGTCCTCCGGGTCGACTGCGGCGAATTTCAGCTCGACCACGAGGTGGCGAAACTGATCGGAGCGCCCCCGGGCTATCTGGGCCATCGGGAGACTCAGCCGATGCTGACTCAGCAGAAGCTCAACGCCGTTTCAAGCCAGCAATCGGACCTGTCTCTGGTCCTGTTCGACGAAATCGAGAAGGCGGCGCCCTCGATGGTGCGGCTCATGCTGGGCATGCTGGATAAAGCCACACTCAGGCTGGGCGACAACACAACGGTGAACTTCCAGTCGAGCATGATCTTCATGACCTCGAATCTGGGCGCGCGAGAGATGGCCAAAGCGGTGAACGGCCGCTTCGGGTTTTCGGCGACGACCGGATCGGCAACTCCTGCGGAACAACTCAGCCGGATCGGCATGGGGGCGGTACGCCGCCGGTTTTCACCGGAGTTTGTCAACCGGATCGACCGTTCAATTACGTACCATCCGCTGGAGCGGGAGGCGTTCGAGAGGATCCTCGACCTGCAGATGGAGGCGCTCGAATCCATGATCTCCAGGCGCTTCGCCGAGGACGCCTTTACGGTGCGGTTGACGCCCGCCGCACGCCGCTTCCTGATTGACACGGGGACGAGCCCGGAGTACGGCGCCCGGGAACTGAAGCGGGTGATTCATCTGCACGTCATCCAGCCGCTGGCTCAGGTGGTCCTGCGCGATCTCGTGGAGCCGGGCGGAGTGGTGAAGTTCGATCTGAGCCCCGAGGGCGACAGGCTCAGGGCCCTATCCCGCGGAGGGCGGCCCTTGGCCGCCTGAGGACTCTCCGCCGCCGGAGCGCTCGGAGAAACGCCGCAGGCGGAGCGCTTCGGCGACGCCCACCAGCACGTTCAGGCAGCCAAGCCCGGTCATAGCCCCGCGGAAAGAATTGCTTGTCAGCAGCGGAGCGAATTCGGGCCGCGCCTGAACAAACCAATTGGAGGGATAAAGCTCAAGCCAGGGAAAGACGATCAGGAAGGCGCCGAGTTCCAGGCAGAACACGGAGAAGAGCAGGGCGGCGGCTTTGGCCGTCCAGTGAAAGGAAGGCTTGACGTCCGGCCCGCTCATAGGACCCTCATCTGGAGGGCGTCTCGCACCGGCGCGTACGTGAACCGGTGAAGAGGAGTGGGACCGAAGCGGCGCAGCGCGGCGGAGTGCTCCGCGGTCGGATATCCCTTGTGGCGGGCCAGGCCATATCCGGGAAAGCGGCGGTCGAGTTCAGTCATCGCGCGATCACGCTCCACCTTGGCGAGGATCGATGCCGCCGCAATGGCGGTCGACCGGGCGTCGCCCCTGATCAGATTGCGCTGCGGCACCGGCCAGTCGATAGCGAGCGCGTCCACGAGAAGATAATCGCACGGCGGGTGCAGAGCGGAGACGGCTCTTCGCATGGCGAGTCTGGAAGCCTGACGGATATTGAAGCGGTCGATCTCGGCGGCGCTGGCCGTCGCCACCGCCCAGCAGAGAGCCTTCCCGCGAACTTCCTCGGCCAACTCCTCCCGCACGCCGGGGTCGAGCTGTTTCGAATCGTTCAATCCGCGAATGGGGCGCTCCGGGTTCAGGATCACCGCCGAGGCGTAGACCGGACCAAAAAGGCTGCCCCGGCCGGCCTCGTCGACACCCGCCGGGAACAGATAGCCTTCTCGCCGGACCGCCGTCTCGATCTGGTTCGTGCAGCGCAACAGGACGTTCCCCCGGGCGGCCGCCGATGGCGTGTCGCGGCTAGTTGCGCTCCTTCAGCCTGGCCGCTTTCCCGCGGAGACCACGGAGGTAGTAGAGTTTCGCGCGGCGGACCTTGCCCGTCTTGACGATCTCCACGTGATCGATCACGGGCGCGTTGATGGGGAAAATGCGCTCAACCCCCTGGCCGAAGCTGATTTTGCGCACGGTCACGGTCTCTCCCATGCCGCTGTTCTTCCGGGCGATGACGGCGCCTTCAAACGCCTGGAGCCGCTCCTTGTCGCCTTCTTTGATCTTCACGTGAACCCGGATCGTATCGCCAATCTGGAACTCGGGCAGGTCAGCCCGTTTGTTCTTGTTGTAAACCTTCTGCAGGTAGGGGGTGATCATCAGACTTCTTCCTTTTCAAAACCCGTTTCTTCGGCTTAGCGCCGGACTGGCCGATCAAGCCCGAGACCTTTTCGAAGAGGTCCGGTCTCAACCGGCGTGTCTTTTCGAGAGCCGCCTCGCGCCTCCACCCGGCGATCGCCTTGTGGTTGCCGCTCAGCAGCACCTCAGGTACACAGAACCCGCGAAAATCGGCGGGCCGCGTATAGTGCGGACAATCGAGGATTCCAGGTTCTCCGCCTTCGCCGAGATCGCTGAGCGGCGAAAACGATTCGAGCCTTGCGGAATCCTCGTTACCGAGCACGCCCGGCAACAGGCGCGCCACGGAATCCACAACCACCGCGGCAGCCAACTCTCCGCCGCTCAAAACATAATCGCCGATCGAGATCTCCTCGTCGGCCAAAAACCGGCTGACCCTTTCGTCGACGCCTTCATAGCGCCCGCAGATCAGCAAAACCTCATCGAAGCCGCCGAGCCGCCTAGCCGAGGCCTGCGTCCAGAGCGGTCCCTGCGCCGACATCAGAACGACGCGATGCCTGGCAGGATCCCTGCCGGGCAGAAGCGCTTCAACGGCCTCAAAGACCGGCTGGGGCTTCAGCACCATTCCCTCGCCGCCGCCGAAGGGGCGGTCGTCGACAGTCTGATGGAAGTCGTAAGTCCAGTTTCGCAGATTATGGATGCGAATCTGGAGCAGTCCCGACTGCGCCGCCCGTGCGACCACTCCATGCTCAAACGGCCCCCTGAAGAACTCAGGGAAGATCGTGAGCACATGGAAGATCATGCTCCGGACTCCGCTTCATTCAACTCGAGCAGGCCCTCGGGAGGGTCGACGACGATCCGCCGCCCCGCGGGATCGATCTCCACGCAGATGCGGCGTGCGAATGGGATGAGGAGAGGCTCGCCTTCCCTTCCATTCGCGGCCGTCAACTCCAGCAACAAAGGCCCGCCAAAATCCTGCCAGCCGGTCACCGTCCCGATCACTTCGCCGGAGACGCGATGAACGGCCATGCAGCCGACGAGGTCGGCCAGATAAACTTCTCCAACGGCCAGTTGCGGGCGATCC
>CAYWST010000224.1:0-9416 GCA_964461075.1 uncultured Solibacteraceae bacterium
CGTTGTCCAGCACCTGAAACTCGAGCGCCAGCGGGTGCCGCGCGAGCGCATGCCAGACCGATAGGAACACGCCCCCGCACACAAGGATGGCGGCAAGGGCCGCCAGCCACCTCCGCCGCAGCGCAACGGCCATCAGGATAGCCAAGCCGCCGCACACCGCCGCCGCGCGCGGCGCCCCCGCCGTCCTGCCGGGCAGCGGCAGATAGCGGATGCCGGAGTTACCGCCCGGCGAAACGCGATACTCGACCTCGAACTCGAAGTTCCGATACCGCAGCCGTGTGAACAGATCCTCGGTGCGGAAACCGGGAATCGTGCGCAGCGCTCCGTTCTCTTTTCTCCAGCCGCGAACGCCTTCCGGCAACTGCTCGAACAGCGGTTGCCAATCGCTGATGGGAATCGCCGCCGCGAGCGCGAGCGCGAAAATCATGCAAACTCCAGTGGCGCCGTCCTGAGTCCTTTCAGATCCGGCATCAGGCAGGCCATGTACAGCCGGCCCTTGTACTCAAAAAGCTCCGGAGCGGCCACGGGCAGCCGCGCGACCAGGTACTTGTCGTCGTTCAATCCGAAATCGAACGGGTCCTGGCTGCGGTAGACCCGTGTCGTTGGCGTGGGCTTGTAAAGCTGCGTTCGAAACAGAAAGTACCATGGCGTTCCCGGAAGCCGGTAAACGAACGGGCATTCCGCCGAGTAGAAATTCGTCCCGGCTTCGCCTCCCCAAGCGACAACCCTCGCCTCGTCCCAGACCTTCAGGTCCATCGAGGTGCGCGCATAGACGCGGCCGATGTCATCCGGATTCGCGGTGTAGTAGGCGATCCAGCGCTTTCCGTCCCGAAGAAGCATGATGTCTCTGCCGCCGCCGCCGATCACTTTCTCCTCGCCTGTCGCGAACCGGTCGAAGACGCCGAACCTGCTGCCGTCAATGCGGTGCCGCGCGAACGTCTTTCCGTCCTCGCTCAGCGCCGCGAAGGCGCGTCCGCCGCTCGTATAGAACAACCAGAACCTGCCTTCGATCCGCAGGACAAACGGGGCCTGCATCGAACCGAGCCGCTCGCCGAACGAAGGGTCTGCGCGCATTGCCACGCCCATCGCCTCCCAACCCGGCTCCACCGGACTCCTGCCCTGCCAGCGGTGAAACAGCCTCGTCGCGCCAGCCTCCGCCGTGTGGCGAATGCAGGACCATGCCTGCCAGCTTCCGTCGAGCGCCTCCCAGATGGCGAAATCCACTACCTCCTGCTTCGGCGCCGCCAGGCGGCCGAGGTCGGGTTCTCCCGCGATCTGCACCCAGTCCCCCGCGATCCGCGGCGCCGGGCCCGGCTGCGCCATGAGAACCATGCCTGACATCCACTCACGCCGATTCAGCATGGTAAGAGGTATATCAGAACCGGGCGCCGCCTCACAGGCTGCGGATGCTGAGACTCCGGAACCAGGCTTCCGAATTGTGATGCTGGATTGCAATGGGCGTCTTTCTGCCAGCCAGTTCGGAATAGGCGGGCATCTTGCGCCGCGCGCAGAGGGCGGCGATCTCCGGAGAGTCAAGTAGAGCTCTCAAAACGAGGTCGCCGTCGATGAAGTGCTCCACGAGTGCGCCTTGGCGCCGGATGGCCGCGCTGTGGAACCGGCCGTCGGCTACGCGGGGCGGCCGTCTGGAAGGCGCGAGAATTCCATACAGCGCGCCCGTCGCGTGTGCCGGGTCCCGAAGCGCGTCCTCCGCCTCGTCGTCGATCAACTGGAACTCAAAACCCCGCGCGCGCGCCTGCGTTGACGGGGCGCCCGGCCTCGTCCATTCGTCGATCTTGTACAGCAGGTACTTCACCCCAGAGTTCGCGCCCGGCGCAAGCTTAAATTCGCACCGGAATTCGAAATCTCCAAATTCGCCCCCGCTGCGCAGGTCGTGGAACGCCGCCCGCGGCGCCAGTGCATGCAGGCCGCCCCCTCCCCGTTCCCAGCAGAAGGAGGGAAACTCTCCACCGGTCACGTCGACCCACTCCTGTTGGGACGGAGCGCTGAACACGCCGGCAAGAAACACCCGCCGGTTCATCCTCGTCATCTGATTGCCGGCTCCCGCTCCGCGCTCTTTGGCTTCCAGAATTTCTCGATCTCCTCGAGCGTTCTTCCTTTCGTCTCGGGAACCATCGCCCGGACGAAGATCGCCGTGCCCACACAGATCGCCGAATACAACCAGAAAGCCCCCGAAGGAGTCAGCCAGCGCGCCAGGGTCAGAAATGTCATCGTCAGCGCCACGCAGGCCGCCCATAGCGCCACCGTCGCCAGGCTCATCGCGCGGCCGCGAATCTTGGTGGGGAAGATCTCCGACATCACAACCCACACCCCCGGGCCCAACCCGATCGCGAAACTTGCCACGCAAACCAGCATCGACGCAAGCACGGCCAGCACGCTCGGTTTTGCCGCCATAAAACAAACCCCCATCGCCGCATGCGCCAGCGCCATCACCGCCGACGAAAGGATGAGAAGCCGGACCCGCCCCACCTTGTCGATCAGCCCCAGAGCCACCCAGGTCGCCGCGAAATTCACCAGCCCGACGATCACGTTTGCGCCGATGGCCGCGCTCTCCGTCTGGCCGCCCACCTGCTCCCGGAAGATGATGGAACCGTAAAACAGAATCGTGTTGATCCCCGTAATCTGTTGCAGCACCGCGAGGGCCAAAGCGATGACGGTCGCTCTCCTCAACCCCGGCGCGAGCAGATCCGAGAGACGGCCGCTTTCTTCCGCGACGGTCTCCTCGATCTCTTTCAGCGCGCTGGCGGCCGTTTCCGGATCAACCCGGTCGAGTACGCCAATCGCCTCATCGGTCTTGCCGCTCTCCACAAGCCACCGAGGGCTCTCCGGCACGTAGAATAACCCGATGAAAAAGCCGAGCGACGGTATCGCCGCCGTCAGAAACATCCAGCGCCAGCTCCCGGCGCCGAGGAACGACAGCAGCCAGTTGCTCAAATACGCGAGCAGGATGCCGCTCACGATGGCCATCTGATTGAGCGCCACCAGCCGGCCCCTGATCCTGGCCGGCGAAACTTCAGCGATATAAAGCGGGGCCAGCAGCGATGCGATGCCAATGGCAAGGCCGCCTGCGAACCGGGCCGCCATGAATTCGTTGAGACTCCTCGGCAACGCCGCCCCGATGGCCGAAAGCGCGAAAAGCAGCGAGGAGATCACCAGCACCCTTCGACGCCCCATCCTATCGCTGAGAACGCCTCCCAGCGCGGCGCCGAACACGCAACCGATCAGCAGGCTCGACGCCGCCTGCTCTGTCTGCATCTCCGTCAGTCCAAATTGCTGCCGCAGAAGGAGCAGCGCGCCATTGATGACGGCGATGTCAAACCCGAACAGAAGTCCCGAAATCGCGGCGATTAACGAGATGCGGGTGGCGTAAGAATCACCTGAAGATGCCATGCTGCCGGTATCCTATCACCCCGGCCCGCCGGACCGGTGGCCGATCATCCCAGTTTCGGCCACCGGCTTCAGATCGGCGTGAGAGAGCCTCCGATTCTCTCTCAGCGCCTTCCGCTGGATTGCGAACCCTCACTGGTGTGGCGGCTCAATAGGCTCGCTCCCACGAGCAACATGGCCGCCCCCACCAGCTCTAGAACCCCAGATGAAGCGGTCATCTCCAACGCAGTCTGGCCTCCGTGAATCAGTGACTGAATAAAAGCCGCTAACAAGGCAGTCCCTCCGGCTGAGTCCGCAACAGTATTTTCAATCGTCCCCCAAGCAAAGATGAAGGTAAAGTAATTTAATGGCAAGTACCGGCAAGTAACGTTGGTAAGTAACTAATCCGTTCCTTTACAATCAATTTGTTAGGATCGAAGAGGATGATACTCTGAAGAGGATCCCGTGGCTCTGCCGAATCCGCAATCCGCCATCATCCTGGAGTGCCTCGCCCGAATCCTGGCCTCCGCGATCTTCCAAAGAGCGCAAAGACAGAGTGCGTTCCTCAGATACGTTGTTGAGCAGACGCTCGCCGGTGATCCTGACGCGCTCAAGGAGTATCAAATCGGATTGAAGGTCTACGAGAGGGGTCCGTCCTATGATACCCGGACTGACCCGATCGTCCGCGTCGAGGCCTCCCGCCTCCGCGCCAAACTTCTTGAGTACTATGATTCGCAAGGACGCGGCGACGCTGTGCGGATCCTCCTGCCAAAGGGAACCTATGTCGCCTCGTTCGAGTGGTCCGAACCACAACCGGAAGTTTCCCGTCCGGCCGCCGCCCCACCGCCGCCGCAAGCCGGTGCAGCCGAAGATCACTCCTTGGCGGACCGCCGAGTCTGGATTGGCCTCGGCCTTGTTGCGCTGCTGGTCGGGGCTCTGCTTTTCCTCTATTGGACCCGATTCCGGCGGGCCCGGCCGGCTGCCCTCATGCCCCGTTCCGTCGCCGTTCTGCCGTTTCGGGATTTCTCTTCGACCTCGGGCGATTCTGAAGTGGCGGATACCCTGGCGGAGGCCCTTTCCGAGGAGCTCTCTCGCGTTGAGGGGTTATTGGTGGCCGGCAGGACATCCACCCTCCGCCTTCGCGAGCAGACGGCTGATCTGCAGGTTCTCGGGCGCAGGCTGAATGTCGGGGCCGTGCTCGAGGGCAGTATTCAATCTTCCGGCCGCGACGTGCGGGTTCGCGCCCGGCTGATTGACGTGACCACCGGATTCCAACTCTGGTCGGGAACCTTCGACCGCAGCAGCGTCGGGATCTTCGCGGTTCAGGATGAGATGGCGCGAGCCATCGCGTCCACGCTCAGGCTCCAGATGGGGAGCCGCCGGGAGCCGCAGGAGGCGTTGACTTCGCCGAACCGCCTCGCTGCTCGCGACCTTTTCCTCAAAGCGCGCCAACTCCACCGCCGGGGCGACCCGGCCCTGCTCATGCAGGCGCGGGAGATCCACCTTCAGGCGGTAAAGACGGACCCGGCTTACCCCCTCGCTCATTCGGGCCTGGCGCACATCGACATCACCATCGTCTCCGACGGATTAAAGCCGGCCGCGTAGCTCCGTGGCGAGATCGTTTCTTCCATCGAGCGCGCGCTCGCGATCGATCCCGGGTTGAGCGACGCTTTCTCCGCCCGCGTCAGGCTCGCGCGCGACATCGACGCCGATTGGCGGACGGTAGAAACCACCTGCCGCGACGTCACCCGGTTGTTCCCCAACGCCGCCAGCATCCGCGCCAACTGCGGCGCCGCTTACTCGCTTCTCGGCCGGTTCGATCAGGCGGAGAGCGAGCTGCGCGCCGCCATTCGTCTCGATCCGTTGTGGTTCGGGGGGATGGACGGCCTCGCCTGGATGCTCTATCTTTCAGGACGCCGTGATGAAGCCCTCCGCCAAGTCGAGGAGTTGATGCGGGTCGACCCGCTTTTTGTCGGAGCCAACAGAACGTATGCCCGTGTCCTCGCCGGCAGCGGCCGTTTCCTTGAAGCGAAGCGATTCCTGGAGGACAAGCTCAAAGCCTCGCCGGATTCCCTGGACTTGTGGGCTCAGCTCGGTTATGTACGCGGCAGGCTCAACGACAGGAAAGGCGCCTTGGAATGTCTCTCAAAGCTTGGCCCACAACCTTCCGAGGTCAACCACGCTCTCGTCTGGGCCGGCGTCGGCGACCTCGATCGCGCCGCCGCCCACCTTGAGCGCGCCCTCGACCGGCAGGAACCCGCCGCCTTGGAAATTCTCGTCGATCCCGCGATTCCTCTCGGCGCCCACACCCGGAGGCTTCGCGAAAAGGCCAAACTGTAAACAGGTGCATTGGCGTTTCATCATTGCCGGTCTGCTTGCGGCTTGCGGCTTGAGCGGGCAGGTTCTGCGCGTCGTCAACCCCCATGGCGCCATCAAGGTTCAGGTCGCCAAGGTGCGCGCGCCACAGGCTCGTGGAGTCAAGCCGGAGTTCATGATGATCAAGCGCGGCGCCGATGGGGTCGAGGCGGTCTATCAACCCGCCGAAGGGATGGACAAGAACCTCTCCATCGAAGTCCCCTATGACTTGCGCCTTCAGGTCGAGACGAAGGCCGGCGACATCGAATACGAAGGCGTCGGTCCCGCCGTCAGCCTCTCCACTGCGTCGGGAAACGTCAAAATACGGTCCGCGTGGCGAGCCATGCGGCTCCGCGCGCTCTGTTCCGTTGAGCCCAAGGTGGTCTCACCGCGCGGCCTGAAGCTCAGCAAAGGCTGGACCCTCGAGGAGCCACGGCACTGGATGCTCTCCGATAACAAATCCGCTCTCGACATCGCGTATGGCACTATTTTCGTCCGGATGGCCTCGAAATCGACGCTTGAGCTGATCGACGAGCCTTTCCCGAATGAAAGCCCCGTCAAGCCCCCGTGGGTGGCTGAGAGCGAAGTCGAGGCCTTTCTCAAGACGTCCAGGACGAGGACTTCTCCCCGGGAATCCGCGCCTGCGGCCGCCGGCGGCGAGCCGGTTGCAGGCGACGTCATCTTCCGTAGCGATGTCCGGCTGGTTAACCTGTCGATCTCCATCAAGGATGAGAGCGGAAAACCGGTGACCGGCCTCGCGGCGTCCGATTTCGAGGTTCTTGAAGATAACGTCCCGCAGAAAGTCGACTTCGCCGGCGCCGAGGAGGTGAGCGCGAATGTTGCTTTCCTCATCGACCTGAGCGGCAGCACGCAGACACAGCGGGATGTCCTCAAGGATGCGGTCACCAGATTCCTCGGCATTCTTCGCCCCAACGACAAGGCCGCGCTCTATGCCATCGCCAACGACCTGTTCTACGTCCTGTCAAGACTGAGCAGCGACAGGCAGGCCATTCAGGGCGTCCTTGATCGTCTGGGCAGGGTGAGCGGAGGCTCCCCGATTTACGATTCCATCTGGCTGGCCTACGCCGAGGAACTCAAGGCCCGTCCCGGCGAGCGGAACGCGCTCATCGTCGTCTCCGACGGGCTCGACAATCAGATCGACCGAAGCGGCGCCGGCTCGGCGGTGAGCTACAAGAAACTCCGCGACGCGCTTGCTCTCGCCGATCTCCTGATCTACCCCGTCGTGCTCGACCCGTTTACTCTCGGTCCGGCCCCGTCGCGGAACGCCACCGCGTCCCGCCGGATGGAGGAACTGGCGGAAATCAGCGGAGGCCGGACCTTTCCCTCAAAAAGCCTGGAGGCGATGGAGCCGGTCATCGCCCAGGTCGGCGAGGAACTCCGCAGCCTCTACACGGTCGCCTATCGCCCTTCCAATCAGGAGTTCCGCGGCGAATGGCGGAAAGTCGAAGTCCGGCTGAGGAAACCCGGGTTGAAACTCAGATCGCGCGCCGGCTACGTTGCCCGGTGAACGTCCCGCCGATAGAGAAAACTGGACACGAATGCTCAGGCACACCTGGAAGCTGATCATCGAATACGACGGATCGCGCTACGCCGGCTGGCAGGAGCAATTGAACGCCCGCACAATTACCGGAGAACTCCGCAAGGCGGCGGAGGATTTCCTTGGCCGCCCGGCCGAGATTCAGGGCTCGGGGAGGACAGACGCCGGAGTTCACGCTCTCGCCCAGGTGGCTCACCTTCGCGCTTCCATCGGCGCACCGCCTCAGCCCGGCCGGCTGCTTCGGGAATTGAACGACCGGCTCCCCGCCGACATTGCCGTTCTCGCCTGCGATGTTGCGCCGCCTTCGTTTCACGCCCGCCACGACGCCCTGGCCAGACGTTACGTTTACCGAATTGCCAGACGTAAAACCGCGTTCGCCAAAAAATACGTCTGGTGGGTCAAGCAGCCCTTGGACCTTGGGGCGATGAGCGCAGCCGCTTCCCGGATCGCCGGCCGTCACGACTTCACCTGCTTTCGCGCGCCCGATCCCACCAAGCCCAAGGACTCCGCTGTCGTCGTCGTCAACTCCTCATCGCTCACCGAAACGGCCGATACCATCGAGTACCGCATCGAGGCCTCGCACTTTCTGTGGCGTATGGTCCGGCGGCTCACAGGAGCGCTGGTGCGCACGGGCATGGGCGACATCCGGCTCGACCAATGGAAAGGGCTGCTGGCCGGCGACGCTCAGCAACTCGATATCGCCTCCTGGACCGCGCCCGCCTCGGGGCTTTTTCTCGAAGCCGTCGTTTATCGGGAATCCACCCACGCGCGCCAGGCCCGCAAAACACCCGCGCCCGGCCGCCTGCTATCGTAATTCTCAATAAGCGCCTATGCAGCCCCCCAAACAGGAACCGAATCGATTGCCGGGAACGCTCGGGCAGTTTAGCCTCGGCGGAGTCCCCGTCCGCTTCCATTTCACGTTCTGGCTCGGTTTCGTCTGGCTGATCTTCATTGGCGTCGGCGGCCAGCAATCGCTCGCCGGCAACGCCATCTACGTCGCCGCTCTCTTCACCTCAGTTTTACTCCATGAAGCCGGACATGCGCTGGTCGCTCGTCGATTCGGCATCGGGACCGTTGAGATCGTCATGCTTCCTCTTGGCGGCCTCGCCCGGCTCGAGCGGCAGCCTAAGCCGGCCGAAGAGTTTTGGGTTTCCCTGGCCGGTCCTCTCGTCAACTTCGTCCTCGGCGCCGCCATGATCGCCACCGCGATGCTTCGCGGCGATGCGGTCCGGCTTGAAGACTGGACGAAGGCCACTGACGCGAACCTGCTTTCGCGTCTCGCGGTTGCAAATCTGGTTCTGGCGCTCTTTAACCTCCTGCCGGCATTCCCAATGGATGGCGGACGCGTGGTCCGGAGCCTGCTCGCCGCATCTCGGCCCATCGAGGACGCGACGCGCATCGCAGCCCGGATTGGAACCGCCATCGCCGCCTGCGTCGGCCTCTACGGACTCCTGAGCGCCAACTTCCTGCTGGTCTTCTTCGCCTTCTTCATCTATGTGGGCGCGGCGCAGGAAGCCACCGCCGCCTCGGCCACCGTCCTGCTCAGCGGCGCGCGCGTGTCGGAAGCCATGGTCACCGATTTCCGGACTCTCTCCCACGGCGCCACCATCCGCGAGGCGGCCGACCTGCTGCTGGCCACCACGCAGCAGGATTTTCCCGTCATCGCCGGCAGCGAAGTCGCCGGCCTGCTTACCCGGAAGGCGCTCGTTCAGGCGATGGCCGCTGACGGGCCGGACTCGTTTGTGGCCGGCGCAATGGATCGAAACTTTACCAGACTCTCCCCGGCGACCGAGCTCGCCGAGGCTGCGCGCTCCCTTGATCCCTCATCCGGCTGCGCCCTCGTGTTCGACTCATCAGACCGGCTTGTTGGCATGCTGACCTCGGAGAACCTCTCCGAGTTTCTCGTCCTAAAGGAGATCCGCCGGGCGCGCGACCGGGCCGCCGGCTCGGAATCACTTCATCACAATGGCACAACCTGACGTTCTCATCATTGGCGCGGGACTCGCTGGAATCTGCTGCGCCCGCCATCTGCAGAAAGCCGGCGTCGGCTTCTCAATCGTCGACGCCTCCGACGCCGTCGGAGGCCGCATCCGGACGGACCGCGTCGACGGCTTTCTGC
>CAYWST010000225.1:0-9342 GCA_964461075.1 uncultured Solibacteraceae bacterium
CTTTCGAGCCTTCGCCCCGCAACCGCTCGTACAGCATCCACGCACCGGCCGCGATCATCAGCACCGGCCAGAACTTCAGGACCGCGCGAATCCGCAGCAGATCCAGGTTGTTCAGCAGGAACAAAACGCCAAGACCAATCAACGTCAGCGGAAGCCATGGCGTGCCCCTTGCCTGGCCCCCGATCTGAATCAGCGAGGAGAACTCGTCCACCGGCTCGCCCGCCTGCCGCTTCCGGGCGGTATGGTAGGCCTCGAACGCCAGGTAAAAGTAGAACACCGTGACGAGCATTCCGATCAACGGCTCGAGTCCGCTCGCGGCGTCCGAACTGAGGATGCTGATCAGCAGTCCGAAGATGAGCACATGGACCAATCCTTTTGCGTATTGCCCGTTGTAAATCGCGCCAACGCCCGGGATCAGCCCCAGAATGAACGCCAGTCCAGGCGAAACGCCCGGATTCGGCAGCGCCGCGGCGCCATACGGGTTCGCCGCCGGCGCCTCGGCTGCGGCAGACGCTGCGGGCAGATGCTCCGCGCAGTAGACCGTGCCGCGCGCCATCCGCACCGTCTCCTCTGTGAGAGCGGCGCCGCACACCCGGCAGTAGGCCGTCACCGGCTTTGAGCTCTCGTTTGCGGTTGTCATGGCCTTGTCTTCTCCCTCAATCAAGTAACGCTTTACTTCCTTTTTTGCGGTCTCGTCTCAATCGGGCCTTCCAGTTCGTCCTGGTTCTTCTGGCTTGGAGTTCCCGCGCCGCGCTGTGCGGCTCCCTCTTGCGGCGGGGTCCGCGCGCCGGCTTCGGTTTCACTCCAGTCGTTCAGCGTCTGCTGAATCTCGTACACCACGCGAAGGCTCTCGTAGTACTTCTTGGCCCGTTCCCAGGTGCGGTAGGCTTTGTCTTCCAGCGTCGACCAGACCCTGGCGGGCTCCAGATCCTGCGGAGTCAGCCTTCGCACTTCAATGCCTGCCAGCTTCCCCAGCATCGAGAACGAGAGAATGGTCATCGCCATTCCCATAGCGAACTTTGGCTGGAATACGGGTTCGAAGATCCGCCCCAGCCTGTGGCGTGCGCCGCTGCGGCGCACCGGACTCGATTTGCCGGCCCGCGCCTCATGCAGAATCGAGTTGACAAGCGCCGCCGGCGGTTCCACTTCAGCCGCTCTGGAAATAAACTCAACGGCCGCCGCCGATTCCTCCACCAAGGCCCGGCAGGATGCGCAAGACTCCAGGTGCAGATCGACCGTCGCCCGCTCACTGGCCGTGAGCGTCCCGTCGACGTAATCGCACAGCAGACTTTCCAAATCCGCGCACTTCATATCCCTACCCTCAGCCGGCGCAGCACTCGCGCCAGTTCGGACCGCCCGCGGTTCAGGCGGCTTTTCACAGTCCCCTCGGGTACGCCCAGCACAAGCGCGATCTCCCGGTACTCCATCTCCTGCAGGTCGCGGAGGATGATCGTTTCTCTCAACTCCGGCGACAAACGCTCGAGCGCGGCCTGAAGGGCTTCACTCGCTTCGCGCCCGGCGAGCGCCGAGTCGGCCCTCGTTTCCGCCCGCGCACTCTCTTCGATCATGGGAAGCTGATTCTCGATCGAATCCGTGACCCGGTCCTTCTTTGTCTTGCGGTAGTGGTCGATGAGCAGGTTTCGCGTCAACCTGGTCAGCCAAACGGTGAACGAGCCCTCTCCCGAGCGGAAACTGCGAACCGTGCGGAACACCCTGAGGAAGACGTCCTGCGTCAGATCCTGCGCTTCGCTGTCCTTTCCCGTGAATCGCAGACAGATCCCATAGACGCGCCGCGTGTGCGCCTTGACGAGTTCTTCCCAGGCGGACTCGTCCCCTTCCAGGCACCTTGAGACGAGCTGCGCGTCGCGATCGACGTCCAATCCAGGAGGCTGAGTCACGTTTGGCCGGCTCCAGGGAGCGCCCAGGCTCCCTCCGGGAACGGCGTAGGCCGCCCCGGGTCCACCCATTCGGGCTGGTGAAGCCGCTCCCATATCCGCCTCGTTCTCCTTTCAGCCGGCCGCTCCGCGGCGCGTTCCAGCCGCGTCGTTGACTTCCGACTTGAACTACGAGGATCTATCATGGGAAGTTCGTGGAAATTAGCCTTTTCTCCGGATCGCGGGGAACGTGGCTCCGCCCGGGTTCTATTCTAAGGCCAAATGACCCGCCCGCGGCAAACGCCCGCGCGGAGTGTGTTTAGATGTCACAGTGCAAAGCGGCCCTGCCGCGAAAGCCCCGCCTGGGCCTCTGGCTCGCTGCCGCGGCCGTTCTCGCGGCCGCAGCCTTGTTGGTGCGGCGCGGCTTCCAATCGGGCTTCGATTGGACCTTGTTCGGCCAAACAATGAAAGACGCCGCCTGGCCATGGATCTGCTGCGGGTGGGCGCTCTCTGTGCTCAGTTATTGGGGACGCACCGAGCGCTGGCTCGTCATGCTCCGGCCGCTCGCCCCTCAGGCCCGGCGCTGGCCAGTCTTTCGCGATACCGCCATCGGCTATTCCGCCCTCATCTTGTTCGGCCGGGCTGGCGAACTTGTGCGCCCTTGGCTGATCGCGCGCTCCAACGCCGTCCCCGTCACTTCGCAGATTTCCGCCTGGGTGCTGGAACGCATCTACGACACTCTCATCGTCCTGGGAGTCTTCGGTTTTGCCCTCTTCTTCGCCACCGACCCAAGCCGCGTCCATCACCCCGCCATTCTGTGGGTCCTGGATACGGGAGGCGTCACGCTTGGCGCTTTCGCTTTCCTCTGCCTCGTCGCCTTGGTCGCCCTCCACGGCGTCCCAAGTACCATCGAGCAGCGGCTCCAATCCATCGTCGCCGTTCTGCCCATCGCCCGGCGCGAGCCTGCCACCCGGCTGGTCGCCTCGCTGCTATCCACATTGCGGGCGGCCAACTCCTGGTCCGCGGTGCTCCGCCTGTTTGGATGGTCCATCGTCGAGTGGCTCATCCTGATCTTGACTTACAGTGCAATCTTTCGATCCTTCCCGCAGACCAACTCGATGACAATTGTAGATGTGATTGCCTTCATGGGCTTTGTGTCCTTTGGGTCCATCGTCCAGATTCCCGGGCTGGGCGGTGGTGTCCAGTTGGCATCCATCCTTGTTCTCAGCGAGTTTTACGGGATTCCTCTTGCAGGTGCTGCGGGTATCGCTTTAGTCATCTGGTTCGTTACGTTTGTAGGAATTATGCCGCTCGGATTAGCGCTAGCCCTCCACCAGGGCCTTACGTGGGCTCAACTGAGGTCCGCAGGTCGGGAGGTTTTGACATGAATTGTCCTTTCTGCGGCTTCCGTGAAGACCGCGTCATCGACAGCCGTGAATCCAAGGAAGGCGACGTCATCCGCAGACGCCGGGAGTGCCTGCAGTGCCTCCGACGATTTACTACATATGAAAGAATTGATGAGGTTCCTGCTGTCGTTGTCAAGAAAGACGGCCGGCGGGAGAAGTTCGAACGCCAGAAGGTTCTTTCCGGCCTCCTCAAGGCTTGCGAGAAACGCCCCATTTCGATGCCGACTCTCGCCCATCTGGTCGACGAGGTTGAAAGCCGCCTCTCGGAGAAGCCAGAGCGCGAGATATCTACTACAGAAATAGGTGAATTTCTCATGGAGCGTCTGATGGGGATCGACAAGATCGCCTACGTGCGCTTTGCCAGCGTCTATCGCGACTTCAAGGATGTGGAGGCTTTCCTTTCAGAAATCAAGGACTTAATGCGCTCGCGGCGAAGCTGATCCGCTGTTCGTCCGGATAGGGGGCGAGCCGATTCCTTGAACTCACTGTAACGTTTGCCGCCGGCGGGCATCTCTACAAATAGAGCCTTAACAGACTATTAGAAACCGTGTTATCCTGAGTCGGAGCGTCCAGCCGTTCCCATCGACCACCGGCAAGTGTTTGGTCCGTTAACATGATCGGCAGGTTTTCTGTGCCGCCGGGGGAGTGCGTCCTTTATGAGCGCCCTCTTCTGGCGCGAGCCATTTATTGATCTTATGCAAGAGCGGGCGGGCCTGGACCAATAGCCATCGGGTTCGCCTTGGAGGTTTGATCGAGTGGACAATTTTACTGAGGAAGATCAGTTCCTCGCTGAATCCCCGGAGTCCCTTGGCCTCCCATTCGACGATGAGCCTAATTACTTCCATCCTGAAGATGTTCAGGAAGAGGAGTTTGCGGCTGCTCAACCTGTCGAGGAGTCCATTTATACCGACGACCCCGTCCGCGTGTACCTGCGCGAGATGGGCGCCGTCCCGCTGTTGACTCGCGAGGGGGAAGTCGATCTCGCCCGCAAGATGGAGCGCGGCAAGATCAAAATGCAGAAGGCGATCACCCGCTCGGCCAAAGTCCAGAATCGCGTGATAGAAATTGCAGAGCTAATCCGTACGACCGCCAGCGACATCGACGATTACGTAGAGCTTGGCGAGGTGGAGGAAGGGACCTCCGCGTTCGATAAGCGGGTCCGCGATCTGCGCGAGCAGTTCGCGAACCTGATTGCCATCCAGAAGAAGCAGGAGCAGCTTCGGGCCAAACGCGACGCCGTCTCTGCATCCAACAAAAAGGCCAAACGGAAGGCGGACTGGAAGTACCTGCGAGCTGCTGTCGAGCTGAATGTCGCGATTCGTAAACTGCCATGGCTGCCCGTCTGGTGGCGCCGCTTCGCGGAGTCGATTGAAACCGCCGTTCACGAGATGTCTCAGCTCGAATCCGAGCTGCGCCGCCTGGAGTTGAACAAGGCTGACAATCGAGGCCGCATCCGAGCCCTGAAGTTGGAGATCGCGCGGAAGGAAGAAGAGGCCGGCGCGTCCTTGACCGAACTTCGCCACTCCCTCTCCGTGATCCGTCAGGGGGAACTCGAGGCCGAGCGAGCCAAGAAGGATCTCGTCGAGGCCAATCTGCGCCTCGTTGTCTCGGTCGCCAAGAAGTACGTTAACCGCGGCCTTCACCTGCTCGACCTCATCCAGGAAGGCAACATCGGCCTGATGCGGGCGGCTGACAAATTCGAATACCGCCGCGGCTACAAATTTTCCACTTACGCCACATGGTGGATCCGCCAGGCCATCACCCGCGCCATCGCCGATCAGTCGCGCACCATCCGAATCCCCGTTCACATGAACGAGTCCATGAACAAGTTCCTCCGCGCGACGCGCGAACTCGAAAAGGAACTTGGCCGCGTGCCCACCAACGAAGAGATCAGCCGCCGGATGGATATCCCGGTGGAGAAAGTTCAGAAGCTCAAGACCATCTCCCGCGACCCGGTTTCTCTTGAAACCCCCGTCGGCCGCGATGGCGAATCGGCCCTCGGGGACCTGATTGAAGATCGCTGGGTCAGTTCCCCCATCGATACCGTCATTGACTCTAACGTCCGCGAGGAAACCGCCGCCATTCTCAAGACTCTCTCCCCCAAAGAGGAGAAGGTCATCCGCCTCCGCTTCGGCATCGGCTGCGACCGCGAGCATACCCTCGAGGAGATCGGCCAGCAATTCGATGTCACCCGCGAGCGGATTCGCCAGATCGAAGCCAAGGCCCTCCGCCAGCTCCGTAGCCCGGAGAGAGCCCGCCATCTGCGAGCGCTCCTCGCCGCCCGGTAATTTCAACGCTCCCATTCGTGATAGAACGGGAGCGCGAATCCATGTCCGCCCATCTCTACGTCGACGGATACAACTTTTATTACGGAGTCACTAACCACTTCCGCGAAGAGCGCGATCTCCGGGGCTATTCGTTGTCCGGCCTTTGCTGGTGCGATTTCCGGGCTCTCATCGAGCGGCACTTCCTTCGCCCCGGCGAGAACCTCTCCCACATCCGCTATTTCACCGCCGAGGTCACGGGCGAAACAGCCGTGAACGATGCCGAGTGCTATAACCAGCATCTCTGGCTGGATGCGCTCAAGTCTGTGCGCGGGCTCGAGATCGTCTTCGGTTTCCACCAGCGCCCCGACCTGCGGCACGGCCGTGAGGAGAAGCAGACCGACATCAACCTGGCCGTCGAGATGCTGCTGGATACGCTCGCTTCCCGTCCCCGCCCTTCCCGCGTGTTTCTCTTGTCCGCGGACACTGACTACATGCCCGCCATCCTCGCTCTGGAAGAGCGCCTTGATGCGCGTTGCCCCGTGAGCATTCTTCTACCGCCCTCGGCCAATCAAGCCGCTTTCGCCGAGAGATACCGGAAAACTCAGTGCGAGCTTCATCGGCGCCATGCTGCTTCTCATCATGGCGTCCCCCTGGACCTGCGGCTCCTAACGGAAGAGATCCTCGCCAACTCGCTTTTGCCGTATAGCGTCCCCGCGCCCCAGGGTTGCCCTCCCTACTGGCGCCTACCCGCCGGTTACCTCGCGAAAATGATGAAAAACCCCACATATCACCCTGATCGAAAGTCACTTCACGCAGGATGAGGGGGAGGTTACTTACCCAGAATTCCAGGCTTTTCGCATAACTTCGCTTGTGTCCGGATCGGGATTCATCCACAGTGGGTCTGTCATGAACTGCAAGCGCCCAAATGAAAGGATCCGAACCACCTCTCTGGCAATTCTCTGGGGTCTCGCGCTGGCCGCGAGCCTGACGCTCCAACAGTTGGAGATCTTCCTGCTCCTCGCTCCGCTCTCCGCCGGGCTCTACCTGCTTCTGCCGAGCCGCCTGTAGTCTTCCCATCGGCCGGAACTTTGTAGACTGGCGAGGTGAACTCCAATGGCCTCTCCCTCGATCCGCGCGACTGGCCGCCCTTCCGTCAGGCTGCACACGCGGTGCTCGACAACGCCCTCGACCATATCCAACACCTCGCCGAAATGCCGGTCTGGCGTCCCATGCCGCCCGAACAGCGCGCCGCCCTTTCCAACGACCCTCTGCCCGTCCATGGGATCGGGATCGAAGCCGCGCTCAGCGAAGTTTTCAGCAGAATCGCCCCGTACACGATGCACAGCGGCCACCCGCGCTTCTGGGGATGGGTCCAGGGCGGCGGATTCCCGCTGGCCGCTCTCGGCGACCTGATCGCCTCATGCCTCAACGCTCACCTGGCAGGCTTCGACCATGCGCCAGCTCTTGTCGAGCAGAAAACCCTCGATTGGCTCATCCAGCTCATGGGTTTCCCGCCCGGCGCCAGCGGCGTGTTCTGCTCGTCCGGGTCGATGGCGAATCTCCTCAGCCTCGCCGTCGCCCGCCATCGTCATCAGCCGGAGCGGCCGGTTCTCTACGCTTCCACTGAAGTCCATGGCTGGATCCACAAGGCGTTGACTGTCCTCGGGCTTCCTCCGGATTCGCTGCGCCTGATCCCGGCAACCAGCGACTTCACCCTCGATACAGCGCGCCTCCGGGCCGGGATATCCAATGACCGAGGCTGCGGCTTCTCCCCCTTCTGCATCATCGGCACGGCTGGGACGGTGAACACGGGAGCGATCGACCCCTTGCGCGAGCTCGCCTCGATCGCCGCCGGGGAGGGCCTCTGGTTCCATGTCGACGGCGCATTCGGCGCGCTGGCCCGGCTGCACCCGGATCTGGCCCCGCTCCTCGATGGTCTCGATCAGGCCGATTCCCTGGCCTTCGACCTCCACAAGTGGGGTTCGATGCCTTTCTCCTGCGCGGCGCTGCTGGTCAGAGACTCTTCCGCCCACCATGCCGCCTTCGCTTCCACGCCCGCCTACATGGCCCCCTCCACCCGCGGACCTCTCGCCGGCGGGGTCCCCTTCGCCGACCGCGGCATCGATCTCACGCGCGGCTTCGACTCGCTTAAAGTCTGGATTGCGCTGCGCGCTTTTGGAGTCGAGCAATTCGCCAATCTGATCCGGCAGAACGTCGAGGACGCGCGGCGATTCGCCGCCATGATCGACGAACACCCAAACTTTGAGATCCTCGCCCCGGTTTCGTTGAATATCGTCTGCTTCCGCTACAGCCGCCCCGGGCTCGACTTGGACGCCTTCAACCAGGAACTCCTCCTCCGCCTGCAGGAGTCCGGCGCCGCCATGATCTCCTCAACCGCCGTCAACGGCAGGTTCGCCCTCCGCCTCGCCCACGTCAACCAGCGCTCCCGGCCCGAGGATTTTCAGTTCCTTCTGGAGACGCTCGAAAAAACCGCCGCCGGAATCGGCTGACTCCGGCGGCGGTTCGATCAGTTGCGAAAGCCCGGGCTTAGAAATAATACTTGAACCCGAGCTGAACGTTCCGGTTGCCCACCTTCGTGCCGGTGATCTGGCCGAAGTTGGTCGAACCGAAGCTGTTGGCCGGGTCGCCGAACACCGGATGATTCATCGCATTCTGCGCCTCGAGACGGAATTCGAAGCGCTGGCCCTCCTTGGTGCGGAAGCTCTTTAACAACGCCGCATCCAACATCGTCATTCCAGGTCCGCGATACCTCAAGGTCCGCGGAGCGGTTCCCGGCACGTCGATCGCCGGCTTGACGAACGCGCTCGGGTTGAACCAGTTGTTCAATCTGTCCTGAATCCGGCCGCTGGTCGAAGGATCGCCGACCAGATACGGCCGCTGGGTACCGTTCCAGATGTTGCCACCTGACTGTGTCACCTGCAGCGGCATTCCAGCCGAGAAGGTGGCGAGACCGCTGACCTCCCAGCCGCCCGCAAGCCAGTCCGTCACCCGGTTCCAGTTGGAGCCGAACTTTCGTCCCTTGCCGAAGGGCAGTTCGTAGGCGCCGGAAACAACCGCTCGGTGATTGATGTCGTGCGACGAGAGCGAGCGCTCCAGCCGCAAGTTCTCTATATATTGCAACGACGAGTTGCCGCCCAGCCAGCCATAGTTGCCCGAGCCGTAAGAGGCGTTGTCAATCATCTTCGCGAATGTATAGTGGGCTAGCATGGTGAGTCCCCGCGAGAGCCTCTTTTCCCACTTCATCTGAAGCGCGTGGTACACCGAATCGGCCCGCGGAGGTTCGGCCGTTGCCACGCTCGTGCCGTCGAAGTGTGGCATTGGACGGAGCAGGCGGAACTGTTGGATGGTCGTGCCTCGGAGGTTGACCGCCTTCGGGTCGGTAATCTGTCCATAGAACGGATTCGGGACTGCGGCGTTCAAAGCGGTCCGCCCAAGCGACCAGTAGCTGGAATGCAGCGGCGACAATGAAGTGAACGGCAGAAACAAATGCGTCCCCCTGCTGCCGGTGTAGTTCACCTCCAGGACCGACTGCATCGGCAGTTCCCGCTGGATCGAGAAGTTCCACGAGTGGTATTCCGGGTTCCGGCTGTTGGACCCCAGAATCGTTCCCGCTTCCAGGCCAATAAACGTCCGGTCACCTTCTGAAGTCCCCGGCGGCAGAAGCATACCGTTTGGATATGGGTTGTTTAGCTGCGCCCACAGAGTTGCGTTCGAGTCAAGCGTGAAAGTCGGCGTCGAATTCACGTTGAATCCGGCGCCGGTGTGCCCGTACAC
>CAYWST010000226.1:0-9337 GCA_964461075.1 uncultured Solibacteraceae bacterium
GTCCCCGCCGGATGCTGAAGGAGGGACTCGTCCTCGCGATGAAGGCCCGCTCGCAGCCCGGCACGTACTTTCGCAGCAGTTCCACCGCCTTCAATTGCCGGCGCCTCAGTTCCACCTCCGCAAGGGCCGACTCGTCTCGATTCGTCGGGCTGACGCCCATCTTGAAGTTCACCTTGATGAACATGCAATAGTGATCGTGCACCGTCGTCGTGATCATCGAAAGGCCCAGCTTCCTGGCTTCCGCATTGAACTCGCTGGAGAACGAAACCGACTCTCCTCCAAATCGCACGATCTGATCGTCCTTGCCGCTGCGGCGGCCGCGGGCGAACTGAGTGAGGGTCTTCCTGGCCGAGAGGAACTCGCACATCTTCTCGATATCGACATTGCCGAGACCGATGCTGTTGGCGACCGCATAGTCGTTGGGCTCGGTGAACTTCGCGCCGGAGTGGGCGGCGAGATCGCCATAGCCCGTGCAGTCGACGAACGCCTTGGCGAAGATCGCTTCGCGGCCCGACCGGCTCTCTGCGACGACCCCCGTGAGCCGCGCGCCTGTGCGAATCGCTCCGGCCAGAAACGTATTCACCCACACCGTGACGCCGGCTTCGTGGAGCATCTCCATGGTGACAAGCTTGTAGAGTTCGGTGTCGATGGCCGTGCAGACGGAATCGTAGTCGTAGTGCGCAAGCATCTCGGCGTGACCCGTGCAGCCGCCGATCCGCATCAACCGGTCGACGATCTCCTGCGGGATGCCCTTTACAACCTGCCGCTTCGCCACTCCCGGGAAGGCTTTCCACAGATTGAAGAAGCTGTGCAGAGCCGTTCCGCCTTCCACGGCGACGCCGCCGGTGTAGCCTTTGCTCTCGATCAGGACCGTCTTCGCGCCCTGTCTTGCGGCAGCCAGCGCGGCGACCACGCCCGCGGTGCCGCCCCCCGCCACCACGACGTCGAACCTCTTCACTGGCAGGCGCCTGGCGGCCTCCAGGTAGTAGTCCGGTTCCTGGACCGACGCCTGAATCGCGACCGGACCTGCACCGAGCGCGAGGCTGGCTTTCGAGAATACTCGCCTGTTCACGACCGTCCTCCCGGCAAACGTGTCACGTCAAGCATATCGCTCCTGGCCGTGCGGCAAGCCGGCAAACGCTTCACTACGGAGTATGCTCAATAGTCGGGCAGGATTGAAGGAGGTGCGCGATGCGCGAGAGAACAAAGCGGGCTCTCATTTCAGCCGCGTTTGTGGTGACGTTTTCCATTCCCCTCTTCGCTCAGGGGACGGACGAGTGCAAACCGAACTCGCTGAATATTCCCGGCGCCCGCTATCCCTGTGTCTATCCGGACCGGCGCGCGACATTCCGCGTGGTGGCGCCAGACGCCCAGAAGGTGCAATTGAGAGTCGGGCAGACGTTCGACATGGCCAAGGGCGCCGACGGCGCCTGGACCGTGACCACGACGCCCCTGGTCATTGGATTTCACTACTACTGGCTGATCGTGGACGGCGCCATGGTGGCCGATCCGTCGACGCGGACGTTTTTCGGCTCGGGATGGGACAACAGCGCCATCGAGATTCCCGAGGGAGCCGAAGGCGAATTCTACGCCGCGAAGGACGTGCCCCACGGCCAGGTAAGCCAGCGCTGGTATTTCTCCAAAGTCACCGGCAAGTGGCGGCGATGCTATGTCTACACGCCGCCCGATTATGACGCGGGGAAATCGCGCTATCCGGTTCTTTACCTGCTTCATGGATGGGGTGAAAACGAGCAGGGCTGGCACACGCAGGGTCACGCCGATCTCATCCTGGACAACCTGATTGCCGCAAAGAAGGCTAAGCCGATGATCATTGTCATGGACAACCTGAACGCGGCGAAACCGGGCGAGAGCGCGGCGATCTTCTCCGCGCGCTGGCTCAATCCAACGCCGCCCGGATCCAGGCCGATGGGCCTCTCGGGCTTCACCGGCGCAACCTTCACCGAGATGATGCTCACCGATCTGATCCCGATGATCGAGAAGACCTACCGGACCCTTCCGGGGCGGGAGAATCGCGCGATGGCAGGGCTTTCGATGGGCGGGATGCAGACCTTCCTGACAACGCTCGCGAACCTCGACAAGTTCGCCTACATCGGCGGCTTCAGCGGCAGCACCGGAGGGCGCGGGGCCGCGTTCGATCCCAAGACATCGAACAACGGCGTGTTCGCGGACGCCGCCGCGTTCAATAAGAAGGTGAAGGTGCTCTTCCTTGGGATCGGCTCCATGGAGGGCCCCGGCACGAAGACTTTCAGCGAGAATCTGACCAAGGCCGGCATCAAGAACGTCTACTTCGAGTCGCCGGGTACCGCGCACGAATGGTTGACATGGAGGCGGTGCCTCAACGATTTCGCGCCGCGGCTGTTCAAGTAGGCGGTGTTAAAGTGAAGGGTTCAAGATGAGACTCCTGAAGACTGCGTTGACCTCACTCGCGCTCGCGGCGGGTTTATCCGCGGCGGCGGCGAGCTCCAAAGTCGTCATTGTCGTCGGGCCCAGCAATCACCCGCCGGGCACGCACGAAGTGGCCGCGGGGGCTCGCGTGATGAAGTGGGCGATTGAGCATATGAGCAATCTCTCCGGCGTCACTGCGGAGGTCCATGAAGGGTGGCCGGCGGACAAGGGCACACTCGAATCCGCTCGCACCATCGTCTTCATCGGCGACATCTTTCCGCCGCAGAAGATGGCCGGCAAAGACGCGGTCCTCAAGGAGGTGGGCGCGTTGATGGAGCGCGGGGTTGGAATCGTCTGCGTCCACTACGCGACGGGCTTGCGCGCGGAAGACGTGGCGCCGGACGGCGCGCACCCGTTGCTCGGTTGGCTCGGCGGCTACTTCGCGACTCGCACGCCGCATCATCAGTCGGTGGCGAAGGTCTTCGAATCGGCCACTATCACGCCGGCGGCGCCCGGCCACCCGGTGTCGCGCGGGTGGCGCGAGTTCACGTTGCCGGAGGAGCCGTATTACAACAACTATTTCGGAGGCGAGGAGAAGAAGCCTCAGGGCAAGCTATTCACCTTTGCGACTTCGATGCTCCCGCCGGAGGCTCCAAAGCGCGAAGCCGTCGCGTGGGGCATTGAGCGCAAGGATGGCGGGCGCGGCTTCGGCATCGTCATGCCGCACTTCTACAAGAGCTGGGCGAACGAGGACCTCCGCCGTTTCATCCTGAACGGTATCGTGTGGACGGCGAAGATGAACGTGCCGCGCGAAGGGGTGAAGACGCCCGCGCCCGACCTGACTCAGTTCAGCCCGGAGTCCGTCGAGCCCAAGCCTCGTGTGCCCGCGAGGAAGTAACCATCGCCTGGCCACGCGCGCACGGCTGCGATAGACTCAAGGGCCGTGAATCGCAGAGAGTTCGGACTGACGGTTGCCTCGCCGGCCGCGGCGTTCGGCTCACCTGAGCTGGTTCGCAAACCGGGACCCATCAGGATCACCGCGATCAAGACGGTCGAAGTGAGGAATGTGCCTGCTGGCAAGGGGCTTGTCCTGCCATGGGACCCAAAGAAGATTCCCCAGGACACGCGCGATTACGTGATCGCCCAGATCTTCACCGATCAGGGTCTGGTTGGGACGGCGATGGACGGCGACTATAAACTGCCCGCCGGCATCGCCGAGACGGTGCGAACTCGCGCCGAGGCGTACTTCATCGGCAAAGACGTCTGCGATATCCAACTCCACGACACGGAGTTCTTTCAGAAGGTGAAAGCGCCGGTGCGCCTCTTCTTCCTCGACATCGCGCTCTGGGACATTCTCGGAAAGGCGGCGGGACTGCCGCTTTACAGACTGTGGGGCGCACACTCGAGCAAAGTGAAACCCTATGCCGCGACGGTCCACTTCGGCAAGAGCGCCGAAGAGCGCGTGGAAGACGCGCTGCGCTTTTACGAGCAGGGTTTTCGGGCGATCAAGCTGCGTCTGCACAAGCTGACGCTCGAGGAGGATCTTGAGCTCCCCCGAAAAGTCATCAGCGCCGTGAAAGGCCGGATCGACGTGATGGTGGACGCCAATCAGGCGGGCAAGCGAGCAGGCGACCCTCCTCCGGTGTGGGATCTCGAGCGCGCGAAGCGGACGGCGCTCGAACTCGAACAGATGGGGCTCTACTGGCTGGAAGAACCATTGAACCGGCACGACTACGCGGGTTTGGCCGCCACCCGGGGCGTCCTCAGCAGAATGCACCTGGCGGGGGGAGAGGGCAACGTCGGGCTCGGTGATTTCGCGCGATACTGCCGGGAGCGCTGCTACAGCTATCTTCAGCCCGATCCGGTGCAATCCGGTTCGTTGACCGTGGTGAGGAAGATCGCCGGCATGGCGGAAGCCTTCGGAATACCCTTCGGCCCTCACCATGGAAAAAGCGGGGTCGGCATGCTGGCAAGTCTCCACATGCAGTGCGCCGCCCCGAACAGCGGCTATCTCGAGTACATGATCGACCCCGGCTTCTGGAACCCGGAAGGTTTTCAAGTTGGATTCGAAGCGCCCTACCCGGTCGACAAGCAAGGCTTCGTTCATGCGCCCAAGGGCCCTGGGCTCGGCGCGCCGTGGGACCGGAACTTCTTCAGGAAACACGGCCTGACATTTGCGTGAGAGGAGTTGTCATGTCTGAAAACGCTTCACGGCGAGCGATCCTTCGCGCCGCCGCCGCACCGTTGATCATCAGGCCGCAACTGGTACGCGGCGCGGGGAAGGAGAAGGTCCGAGCCGGCCTTGTGGGCTGCGGCGGCCGCGGCACCGCCGCCATCGTCGAGATGATGGCAGCGAACGAGAACGTCGAGCTCGTGGCCATGGCAGACGTCTTCGAGGATAAGCTCGAGGGCTCGCTGCGCGCTCTGCGCGACACGATGTCAGGGGTAAACCGCTACGTCGGCGGAACGATCCTGAAAGACGGGAAACCGCACAAGCTGACCAGGGAGGAGATCGTCGAACGGCTGCGCGCCGGCATCAAGGTGGCGCCGGATCATCGATTTGTCGGCCAGGACGCATTCAGGAAGCTCCTGAAGACCGACATCGATGTGGTGCTGCTTATCACTCCGCCCGGCCATCGTCCGCTGCACTTCGAAGCCGCTGTCGACGCGAAGAAGCATATCTTCATCGAGAAGCCGATTGCGACGGACCCAGTGGGAACGCGGCGTGTGATGGAGGCTGCGCGCCGCGCCCGCGACGCGAAGCTCACCGTCCTTGCCGGAACCGAGAGCCGTTACTCCTATCAGATTCAGGAGACCGTTGAGCAGATCCACTCCGGCGCCATTGGCGACGTGCTCTCCATGCGCGCCTACTACCTCAGCGCGCCGGTGTTTCACGCCAAGCGACGCGAACCTCACTGGAGTGAAGTCGATTGGCAGCACCGCAACTGGTACTCGTTCATCTGGATCTGCGGCGACCAGCTCGTCGAGCAGGTCGTGCATCAGATCGACCTGCTCAATTGGGTCATGAAGGCGCCGCCCGTCAAGGCTGTCGGGATCGGAGGCCGGGCATGGCGCCGCGCCGACAATCCACTGCACGGCAACATCTGGGACAACATGAACGTCGAGTTCACATACGCCAATGGGATCAAGCTCACCGCGGTCATACGGCACTACCCTCGGGCGGAGCACATCTATTCGGAGGTCAGCACCGAGGTCATCGGCTCGAAAGGCAAAAGCAATTGCCGGGACCGCGCCAGGTCGGCGGACGGCCTCTCCGGCGGCCTTGCGGAGCAGACTCTGCTCATCGGCTCCATTCGTGGGGACGGTCCCTACTTCAACAACGCGATGGATGTCTGCGAGAGCACCCTGGCCTGCATCATGGGCCGCGAAGCGGCCTACTCCGGCCAGTTGGTGACTTGGGATCAGGTCATGAAATCGAATCAGGATCTCTATCCCAAGGACCTGAGCCCGAATGCGGCGCTGCCCGTAGCTCCAGTTCCGGCGCCAGGGGAGTACAGGTTTATTTGACCGCCGCCGCCGGTTCGAAGCAATCGACTTGAAGAAACGGGCCGTCGATGCATGTGAGATGGCCGTCGGGCGCGGCGCATTTGCCGCAGATGCCGACGCCGCAACTCGTCGGGTACTCGATGGCGCCGCGGATTCGATCGGACGGGATCCACCTGCGCGCAACTGCGCCGCAGGCGTAGATCATCGGCTCGGGGCCGCAGAGAATGATGGCCACGCCGCCAAGCTCCGCTTGAGGAGTCGCCGTCAACACCGCTTCCAGGAGTCCGGAGACGCGGCCATGGAAGCCGGCGGAGCCGTCGTCAGTAGAAACCGACACCTGCCCGTACTTCGCGAAGTCGTCCAGTCCGTACAATTCGGCCGCGCGGCGCGCGCCGAGAAGCGCGTCGATTGTCACACCTGGAGCCGCAAGATTTGCGGCAACCTCGGGCAGCGATGCGATTCCGGTTCCGCCTCCCACCAGAATGTAGCGGCTCACGCCGGGCAGAGGCTGAACTTGTTTACCGTACGGGCCGCGCAGCAGAATAGGCGCGCCTGCCTTTAGCCCTTGCAGGTGTTTCGTGAAGACCCCGACCGTCTTGATGAGAATCGCCCTGCGTTCGAAGGAAAGCACCGCGAAGGGCTTTTCGCCGGCGCCCGGGCAGCACAAGAAGTAGTACTTGCCTGCGAGTTCACCGCTCCTGGAAACCCCCGGAAGTTTGCTAAGCGTGATCTCGAACAGATCCTCGGTGAGGGGACGGACGCTCTCCACCGTGGCCGCATGATAGGTCATGTCCACGCGCGCGTCGGGGCCGTCTTCGCCAGGGCTGTCTGGCCTCTTCTGCGTAACGAGATCGGATTCAAGCTGACGGCAGTAAGCGCGCATCCCTTCGCTGTCGAGCCCTGTCAGCGCGCTGCCGACTCCGAACAGGTCGGCCCCCATCGACCGGAACTGCTCAATATGTTCGGCCGTACCGATGCCGCCCATGCCGATGATGAGCGGTTCCGGTCCGATGGCTCGGCGCACTGCCTCGACCGCCCGCAGACCCATCGGCCGGATCGCGTTTCCTGAAAGCCCGCCAACGCGATTGCTCAAGATCGGATCGCCGCCCACCATGACCATTGACGGGCCGACCGTGTTAATGAGCGTGAATCCAATGGCCCCAGCATCAAGGCAAGCTTTCGCGGTTTCCGCAATGCGCGGCAGCGTCGATGAGAGCTTAACCACCACTGGAAGCCCGGCCGCTTCGATCACCGCTTTCACTATGCGGCAGACGAGCTCGCAGTCCTGTCCGATTTCAATCCCATAGCCCGAGGCGTGCGGGCAGGACATGTTGAGTTCGAAGGCGTCGGAAACCGGAGCGAGAATCTCCGCGGTCTTGGCGAAGTCGTCCGTGCCGGCGCCGAAGATAGACGTGAGGATCGCTTTGTGGGCCGGGCGGCGAACGAAGCGGAGTTCATCGCGGAACGCTTCAGCCCCGGGATTGGCCAGGCCGACGGCGTTGATGAATGAGCCGGAAGAGTAGCGGGCGTAGATCGGCTCGCGGTAGCCGACCCTCGGCTTAAGACTGATGCTCTTCGTCGTGACGACCCCGATCTGCGGGACTTCATCCAGACACCGTTGAATCGTGCTTCCACGGATGCACCGGATTCCAGAAGGAATCACCAGTCGGCCTGTCAAGGTCTTCCCAAACAACTGGTATTCGCCGGTATAGAAACCGTCCGCGCTCACTCCATACCTCCAAATGATGCCCGCAACCCCTTAGGATAGCGCGCAGCCCTGAAGGCGCACTTCATCAGAAGCCCACTTGCACGCCTGCAAGCAGTGCCCTTCCGAACAGTTCCACGCGGCGGTTCGCCGTTCCGTTGAGGAAGACCTCATCCTGCACCCGGCTGCGGTTGGCAAGGTTGTTCCCCTCGATGAACAGACGCCAGTTGCCGCGAATGCGTTGATAGACGGCCACGTCGATGCTCGACGCCCCCCCGAAGCTGGACACATCGCCGCTGGGCTTGTAGTCGTAACGGCGAGAGAGAAGGTTGCACATCAAAGAGAGCGTGGTCCCTGAGGACTCGCCGCTCACGTCGGCCCCGAAGTTGGCGATCCACCTCGGCTGCTCCTTGAACGGGCGCTCCTGCCCGTTGTAGGCACGAAGATTGGATGACAACAGCGTCTGGTTCGCCCAGAAAGAAAACGGCCTCGCCCATCGGGGAACGCTGGAGGGTAGCCGAAGACGCTGCTCAAACTCAAGGCCGCGGATCCATCCGTTGCCGACGTTCTGCACCTGGTAAACGTCACGGCCATCGCGGTCGAATCCGGTGTCCACTTCCTCGATGACCCCGCGGATCGTTTTCCTGAAACCATTGACGGAGAATGTAGCGAGACGCGTGGCGTAGTCGAAACCGGCGTCGTAGCTCCACGCGCGCGTGGGCTCGAGATCGGGATTGCCGACGACGATTTTGGTTGAGGAGATGTTCTCGTAGGGAGCAAGCTCGTCGAACTTCGGACGGGCGAGGCCGCGCGAAGCTCCGGCACGGATCGAAAAGTTTCGCGTAACCCGGTACAGCAGGTGCGCCGACGGATTGAGATCGTTGAAATATCTGGGCCGTGCGCCCTCACGGGTCGAAGCTGAAATCAGCTTTACTCGCTCGAACCGGACGCCCGGCGTGATGGAGAGCTTCTCGGTGAGACGAAAACGGTCCTGGATGAAGCCGGCGTAGTAATCCTCGCTGAGGCGATACCGGTCCTTGGGTTCGCCCGTAAACCTGATCGTTCCGTTGGGCGCGACTTCAAAGCGGTCCTTGTCGCGTACGCGATTTCTTGCCCGCAGGCTCGCGCCGAACTTAAGCTCCTGCCAGAGGAGGGCCCGGATTGGCAACGCCGCGGACGAAGAGGCCGTCCAAATCCGGTCCGATTTCGCCTCCGGCTCGAGAGTCCTTTTGTCGGGGGCGGACGAGCCGTCGCCGGCGACCTTGTAGCCGAGCTTCCATTTGTCTTTGTCCTCGGCGCTCTGGAACCACCCGCCCTGCGAGTCCACGATCAGCCCGCGGGTGGTGGCGAAGCGGTGGTTCACAGTCGCGCCCAGCGTCTGTTGCGTCTTGCGCTCCGCTTCCTCTTCGCGCTTCGTCAGCAAACCGCTTGCGGAGCGCGTCTCCTTGAGTTTGCCCGCTTCGGTGTCGAAATGCATGATGACTGGTTTCAGGTGGAGTTCGCCAAACCGGGCGGTATACACTCCAAAGTCTCCAAAGAAGTTCGGAGAGCGCTGCTCCTGGCGTTCGGATTCCGATTCAATGTCGCGTGTCGCCATCGTCCGTTCCCGGCCGATGGGGAGCGTGTCATTCAGATAATCGAGCGAGCCGAACGCACCAAATGTTCTGTTGATCCGTTTGCCCATGGTAATCTGGCCCTGAACAAGTTCATTGTTGAAGG
>CAYWST010000227.1:0-9283 GCA_964461075.1 uncultured Solibacteraceae bacterium
GCGCGGTGAGTTCGCCCATCATGACCTCGGAATACACGAGGTTCTTGGGACATCCCAAGCTGACAAAACCGATTTTCAAAGTGAGTTGTTCCCCGAATGAGGTCAGACGATTTCAGTCTATCAAACGGCGTCCGCGCCTCATCTGAAGGCTGTGCAAGAACAAGGCGGCGTGCCCTCATCGGCAGGCCTGTGCGCAGCGTGTAGACATGCCGAAGCGCTTGGCAATCAACGCGGTAGCGTCTTCGTCAGGTGCGGCCGCGGACTCCATGAGGCGGAGTTTCCCAAGTATCCGCGCCTGCCGGTGACAGAGTGCCGGGGATTCGAACCGGTTACTGCGGACGCTGAATCGTGACCACCAGCGGATCCGAAGATTGCGCCATCGCCAGGCTTCGCACTTGAAACACGTAAAGTCCAGGCCGCAAATCCTCAGGGACCTGTGCCGAAATCTGTGTCGAAGAGGTGCGGATCAGAGGTAGCGGAATGTCATTCAAGACAAGGCAGGAACCCCCAAGGACCGTGGGCAGCGGGACCTGCGTCGCCGCTCCCTGGTCTGCAAGATTCGTGCCGCTCACGGTGATGAAGCTCCCCGGAGGGATGTTCTGCGTTCCGTCGTTTGAGTTCACGACGGCGCGCACTCCCTGAGGGATGTTCGGCTTGGTGGCGCTGGTCGCTTGCGCGAGATTGATGATGCTCAGTCCGGAGAGCGTGATCGCATAGGCCGTAGTCTTCGCCTGATTGGTCACCATCCAGCGCGGCGGCGTCTGCTGCAGTGCGGTTCCGGTCAGGGTGAAGGGAGGATTCTCAGGGATCACTCCAATCAATTGTTCTGCGCCAGTCCTGGTATCCACCATTTCGAGCGTCGTGCGGGCTTCGTCGCGAGTCGTGGCCGGATTGAGGTTCTGGCGAACCGGGAGCGTCATTCGGATGAAGTAGTCCTTGTCAATCGCCGAGACCGATGCCACATGCCGCTGGCCGGCGCTGACGATGGTCACCACCGGCGGCTGCCCCGGGCCGGGCGGCGGCGTGGTCACCTGCTGCCCTGGGCGCTCGGCTCCCCCAATGGGAGTCAGCGAGTTGTTCAGGACGAGCCCGTTGGCCAGCATGAAGCCGTTCTCCGGCGCGATCGCCAGCGGCCCGTAGTACATCCCGTTGATCGGGTTCCTAAATAATTGGCGCGATGTAGTGAAGCTGTCGACCAGCGCATCATACAGATACGCCGTGCCCGTTCCGCCGAGCAGCAGAATCTGGCTGAAGTCGGGGCTGTTGATCATCCGCCGCTGGCTGGCGATCGCCTGCTGCGCTCCAGCAGCCGTAATTCCCGTTACGGGGCTTGGATCGCGAGGGATCGCCACGTTCCCCACCACCCTCCATATCGTTCCGTTGCTCATCACAAACTGGAGCCCGCTCAGCCCCATCGCCAGGGTCTGCGGCGCGATCAGGTTGGAGTTGCCCTGTCTCGGGATGGGCGGAAACTCGACCTCGCTGACATATCTTCGGGCGTCAAGATCGACAATCCCTACGCCTTCGGACCCGGAACACGCCACATAGAGTGTGGTCCCGTCCGTTCCCATCGCCATCTGCTGCGGAAGCTGGCAGACCGGAATAGGCTCCTCTAACTGCTGCGTCTTCGTGTCAAGGACCTCAAGCCGGTTGAAACCTGCATTGGCGATGTAGACTTTGCCGCGGAATTCATCCAGCAGAAGGTCCCGCAATCCCTGGCCGCTGTCGGGAACCGTCGGGATCGGTTTGATCACACCCCTCATGTCGTTGGTGCGGTAGTTCATGTAGATCCGGATCCGCGGCGGGATGTTGATCGCCTCAGGCGAAATCAGATCCAGCGAGATCGGCTGGCCGCCCAGGCCAAAGTTGAAACTGAGGTTGGTGCCAGGCTGCCGCGCAATGCCGGTACGTCCAGGCTCCATCGTAAAGTTCAAATACGACGGGGCCAGGCCGGAATCCGCGGTCACGATGATCGAATTCGAGGTCTGCGGCACGGCGAACGTGAGCTTCCCGGCGCCCAGGTTATTGATCTTCAGCCGGGCGGTGGCAATGCCGCGGTTGCAGTCGTCCACGGCGAGGAAGACCTGGGTGGTCTCGGGTTGCAGGATCGGATACTCGTACAGTTTGCCCAACGGCAGGTAAAGGACACCCGATTCGGACGCGCCCCAGGCCTCGGCGCCGTCCGATGTCATCACCACGCGCGCCACCAGCGATTCCGGCAGCCGGATTCCAAGCCGGGGGGTGAGGTTTCTGGAGTCCATGACCCATAGGATCGACGCCGACGGCCGGCTCGGCGGAAGGGTGGTTGGCGAGACGTTGAATGCGCTGTAAATCGTGGCCCCGTCCGGCGAAAACGTACTGCCGCCCAGATTCACGTTGTTGTTGAAGCCGGCCGGCATTGGGAACGGCGTATTCGCCGTGTTCTGCTGCGCTTCCACCGCCAGCGTCGAAGTGTTGAACAGCGTCGAGCCGGCCATGAAACGCGCCCCGTCCGGCGACATCGAAAAGACGGTGGACTGCCCGCTGGTGATCCTGCTCTTGAGAATGGTTCCGCTGGCGACTTCATACACGAAAGCGAGCGTCGAAGCGCCGTTGTTGATCGGGTTGATGCCGACAATGAACTGCCCATCCGGAGTCCGGATGAGTTTGCCGGCGAAGGCCGTCTGCGGCCGGGCAATGAAGGTCGTGCCGATTTGCGAAGGCGAAGTCGGCGCGGGCGGCACTGGCACGGCGAAGACCTGCTGCGAAGACTGCGAGCGGTCATAGATCAGCAGCGTGTTCGAAGCGTTGTTCGTCCCGGTCCCCAGCGTACTGATCAGAACCCTGCCGTCCGCGCCAACCTCAACTCCTTGCGGCCGCGCCGGTAGGGGGACCGTGGCCAAAACGGAGTTGTTCGCCAGACCGATGACGGTCAGCGTGGCGTCAGGCGTCGCGCTTGTCCCCGCATTGGTGACGTAGAGATAGCCGTTGTCCATCGACATGGCCGCCGCCAGCGGTCCGCGCCCCGTCGGAATGTTGCCCGCACGCTGCTTGGTCAGGTAGTCCCAGATCTCCACCCGGTTCGCATTCTGGTTGACCAGATAGAGCCGTCCGCGCGATTCGTCCAGGACGATGTCGGAAGGCGTCATGCCCAGCCGGATCACTTCCCCAAAGGTGGCCGAGGTGGTCTGCCCATGGGAGGACGTTAGAGCGGTCAGGACCAGAATAAGTGAGGCGGCGACGGACCTGAAGCCGCCCGGACGCAAGATTTGAGCAAGCATGACTAATCCGATAGTCTAAACCCATTCCCGGCGGTGATAGTTGCAATCGCTCGGCGCAACACCGCCATGAGGCCAGGGTTTAGACTAATCTTAGCCCCTTTTGTGGGGGACGAGAGCGCCCTCGGAGACCATGAGAATTCGTGTGCTGAACCGGACCCGCGAAACCGTGCTCGCCACGGAAGCCGATGTTGCGGATTCGAGCGAAACCCGTCGCGCGGGGTTGTTGAAGCGGTCCGGCCTGGCGCCGGGCCAAGGCCTGTGGATTGTCCCATGCGAGGCGATCCATTGTTTTTTCATGAAGTTCACAATCGATGTACTGTTTCTGAGTAAGACTAAGAAGGTGCTCAAGGTTAAACCGGCGGTGCGGCCCTGGCGGATTGCTGCGTGCTTCAAAGCGCATTCTGTTCTGGAGTTGCCCGAAGGCCAGATCGCTTCCACGGGCACCCAAACCGGTGATCAATTGGAGTTTGAGAAGTTGCCTGCATGAGACGGAAACTCGCTGGTGTATTGCCGCTTCTTTTCATGCTTTCCTGGGGCTGCGCCCGCCGCTCGGCGGCGGTTCCGGTCGCTACGCCGCCGGGTAGTCAGCAGACGATAGCTCGCCAGGTGCGCGAGGCGAAATTGGCCGGAGAGGGAGACCCGGCGGTGCGGATTCTCCGCCAGCGTCTTGCAGCCAACCCTGACTCACTCGACCTACGCCTGGAACTCGCCGGCCATTACGAGAAGTCCGGCGTCCCCGACCTCGCCCTCGAGCATGTCCGCCTGGCAAGACGCCTGGCTCCGTCCCGCTACGAGCTTGCGGCAGAGGAAGCCCGGCTTCTTCTGAAGCAGGAATTGCCCGAAGAAGCGGCGAAAACCCTGGAGCCTCTGATGGGGAACCCCGGGATACCTCCCACGGTTCCGGCGTGGCTGGGCATCGCGCTCGACGAATCCGGCGATTTGGCGGCGGGAGAGCAGGCGCACCGTGCCGCGCTTGCGCTGGCGCCGGAAGATGACGCCGTGTTGAACAATTTAGGGTTTAACCTATTGCGGCAGAACAGGCCCGAAGAAGCGATCCGGGTCCTCGAAGCCGCTCTTCGCGTGAACCGTGAGAATTCACTGGCTCGCTCCAATCTTGCCCGCGCGATGTCGGCCCGCGCCGCTGAGTCCGATTCTTCCGGCGCCGTCGCGCATTGGTCGGTCGCGCTCGACCCCGCCTCGGCCCACAATAATCTCGCCGCCTCTCTCATCGAGCGGGGCGATTACGCCCACGCCCGTAAGGAACTCGAAGCCGCTCTGGCCATCGAGCGCAACCACCTTGCGGCATGGAACAATCTTCGATTGGTCGCGGAACTGGACGGCAAACCCGTCTCAGCTCCGGCCAATGTCAATCCGGGGCTCTGGCGCCGGTTCACTGCTTTTTGGAAAAAAGCTTTCCGTGCCACGCAGCCCGGCGAGCTGAAGGAAGGCCCGGCCCAACGGGCCTCGAAATAATTGGGATTTACAATCGAGAGTAGGAGACATCTCACTATGGACAGTTTCTTGAAAGTCCTTTGGCTCAGGCTGGTCCGCGAAACCGGCGGACAGGACCTTGTGGAGTACGCCTTGATCGTCGCCGCCGTCGGCCTGGCCCTCATCACCACCGTAAACCAGCTCTCAACTGCGGTCGTCAGCCTGTATTCGAGTATCACGCAGGGTCTGACCAGCATTGGCGCAACAGGCTCCTAGTTCGCCCGGCGAGTCGAACCCCCACCGGCTGCTGAGGCGTTGGTTTCTGCCGGAACTTGCGCTGGTCGCCGCCATGGCGGCCATCTTCGCGTGTCTGGCGCTGCTCGATGGCCCGGTTCAGCTCTTCAGGGATTCCGACGCCGGATGGCACATCCGGGCCGGCGAGTCGATGTTGGAGGGACGCGGGTTCCCCCGGCGGGACCCATACTCTTTCACGATGAGCGGCAAGCCCTGGATGGATTGGGAATGGGCCTCGGACATCCTGCTGGGAGCGGCGCATCGTGTCGCGGGACTCGGCGGAGTCGCATGGCTCTCCGCTCTTTGGATTGGAGCCGGTGTGTGGATTTGGGTTCGGCTGGGTTGGAGCGCCGGAGCTGACTTCCTGTTGATTTGCGCCCTGATGCCGATCATGATAACCACCGCAAGCCTTCACTGGTTGGCGCGACCTCATCTCCTCGGATGGGTGTGGCTTCTGCTGACCCTTTGGGCCATCGAGCGCGCGGGCGGCCGCTTCGGAATCCCGCACCGTCTGGCGGCGTTCGCCCTCGGCGCGGTCTGGGCGAACACTCATGGGAGCTTCGCTCTCGGGCTCCTCATCCTGCTTCTGTACCTGGCAGGTGAATTCGGCGAGCGCTTCCTGCTCGGCCGCAGCGGCGCGAGGGCCGGCTGGTACACGCAGGCCTTTCTCTATGGCCTTGCCGGCACAATGCTGAACCCATATGGTTGGGATCTTCACGCCCATGTCCTTCGTTATCTGGCGGACTCTGAGCTGTTGAGCCGGGTTGCTGAGTTTCAAAGCTTCAATTACCGGGTTGAAGGCGCGGGCAGGGTCGCGATGGTTCCGCTGCTCGCCGCCACAGGCGCGATCTGCGCCTGGCAGCTCAGGCAGTTCGGCCGGTCTCTGACCCTGCTGGCTTTGTGCTGGTTTGCGCTGCTGTCCGCCCGCGGGCTGCCGCTCGCCGCGATGGCCGCGCTTCCGCTCGCCGCCGGCTCTCTGACGCTCTCCATCCGCCGCACGCAGGCATGGCGGCCGTGGCTGCAAACCGCATTGGCTCGCCTGCTGGGCTACTCCTCCAATCTCAGAAACATCGACCGGACGGGCGGCGGATGGGCCTTCGCCCCGCTTGCCGTCCTTTTCGCCGCCATCCTGCTCGCCGCCCCCGCCGTGCGCGTCCGAACCGGTTTCGACCCCGCTGAGTTCCCTGTCGAGGCCGCCGCCGCGGTCGCGGCTCTTCCCGCCGAAGCCCGCATCTATGCCCCGGACAAATTCGGAGGCTATCTCATCTACCGTTTCGACGGCGCGCGCAAGGTTTTCTTCGACGGCAGAAGCGACTTCTACGGAATCGCCTTCCTCAAGCAATACATCAGAATCGCGGAAGCGCGGCCCGGCTGGAACGAGGCGCTCGCCGCTCATCGTTGCTCGCACGCGCTCGTGCCCGCCGGGTCCACTCTCGCCGGCGTGCTCGGCAATTCAGGCTGGCGGCTCATCCATCGTGACCGCACGGCCCTCCTATTCGAAAAAGAAGGAATTGGTTGATCATGGACCGCCAGAAAGTCCTCATTATCTTCGGCGCGGCATGGCTCTCGGCGGCCCTGCTGACGTGGTTTCTATGGAGCCGGACAAGCGCACCGCAAAACGAGAAAATGAGCCGCGTCGTCGCCGCCGCGCGCGATCTCGGCGCCGGAGCCAGACTGGGCAAGCCGGATCTTAAGCTAGTCTCCGTGCCCGCCAAGGACCTGCCGAAGTCGGCGCTGCTCGACCCCCGGCTCGCTGAAGGCAAGGCCCTGCTCTACCCCGTGATGGCCAATGAGCCCATTACCACCGTGAAGCTCAGTTCGCTGGCCGGCGCCGAGGGCGTGGCCGCCGTCATCGAGCCGGGCAAGCGCGCCATCTCGGTCCCCATCACCGATATCACCGGCGTCGCCGGATTGCTGCAGCCCCGCATGCATGTGGACGTCCTGTTCACTCGAGTCGGTTCAATGGCGGAAGCGTTGACCACCGTCGTGCTGGAAGACGTGGTTGTTCTCTCAATCGGGAAGAACACCGAAATCCCGCAGGCTCAACCAAGTCAATCCGCGACGCAAGCCACCGCCACCCCCAACGTGACACAACAGCGCGCGGTGACCCTGCTGGTGACTCCCGAAGAAGCCGGTAAGCTGGAACTCGCCAAGAATCAGGGCCGCCTGAGTCTCGCCCTCCGGAACCCGCTCGACCGCTCGCGCCTGGAAAACCGCCAGGCCGTCACCGCCGAGGCTATCGATCCCGAATTGTTTACCCGCATCCGCCGCCCCCAGGCTGTCGGCGCCGGTGCGGGCGCCAAGCCGCCCATCGATGTCCGCGACCCCAAAGCCTGGGCCGCGCTCACGGGGCAGGCCGATCCAAAAGCGAAGAAGGAGCCAGCCAAACCCAGAATTGTCGTCGACGTCTTTCGCGGCGACAAGCACCTGCAGGAGACGTTTCAGTAAATGCGCCGCCGTATCATCCCCGCATCCATCCTCGCCGCGGCCGCTCTCGCCTTGCCGGTTCTCTCGCGAGCCCAGAGCAAATCCTCCGAAATGGAGATTCTCCTCGGCCGCGGAGAGTTGCTGCAATTCTCCAGCGACATCTCACGGGTCGCCGTGGCGGAGCCCAAGGTCGCCGACGCTGTCGTCGTCAGCCCGCGCGAAGTCATGGTCAACGCCAAGGGCCTCGGCCATACCACCGTCATTGTCTGGGAGACCTCAGGCAGGAACGCCCGGTACAACGTCCATGTCGTTGATGACCTTGCCGCCTCGAAGGACTCTGTGAACAAAGTCGTCGAGGCGCTTAAGCAGCGGGGCGTCGATCTCGAAGTCACCGGCGAGACTGTCGTCCTCAAAGGCGAAGTCCCCACGGACGAGGAAGCCAAGCGAATCGGCGACATGGCCACGCCGCTCGGCAAAGTCGTCGTAAACCTGCTGAAGACCCCCGAGCCCAAACCCCCCAAGCAGGTCATGCTTCAGGTCAAGTTCGCGATGGTCGATCGCGTCGCCCTCTCCGAGTTCGGCATCAACCTCTTCAGCCGCAACCCGCAAATGCTCGGCGCCACCTCCACCCAGCAGTTCGCCCAGCCCCGGTTCAGCCAGTTCCAGTTCCAGGACCAGGAGTTCTCCAACTCCACCATTAATTTCAGCGACCTTCTCAATATCTTCCTCTACCGCCCGGACCTCAATATCGGCGCTACCGTTCGCGCGCTGCAAACCAGAAACCTCCTGCAGATTCTTGCCGAGCCGAACCTGATCGCCGTGGAAGGCAAGGAAGCGAGCTTCCTCGCCGGCGGACAATTCCCCTTCCCCACCCTTGCAGCAACATCCACCGGCGGCGCGGTCGCGCCAGTTGTTACCGTGCAGTTCAAGAACTTCGGAGTGGAATTGGGCTTCACGCCGACCATTACGCCCGAGGGCAAGATCCACCTCAAGGTCAGCCCATCGGTCAGCGCGCTCGACTATTCGAACGCGGTTCAACTTCAGGGATTCCTGATTCCGGCGATCTCCACCCGCACCGCTTCCACCGAAGTGGAGCTCAAGGACGGAGAGAGCTTTGCCATCGCGGGCCTGCTCGACAGCCGCGTCGTGCAGAGCATGAACAAGATCCCTTGGCTCGGCGACGTGCCCATTCTCGGCTACCTGTTCAAGAGCCGGGCGACCAAGAAGAGCCAGGACGAATTGCTCGTTGTGATCACGCCGACCTTTGTGAAGCCACTCTCCGCGGAGGAGAGAGCAAAACTGCCCACCAGCATTGAACCGTTCCTGCAAACCGCCGACCAGGAATTGGCCGAGCGCGACGCGAAGAAGAAAAAGAAGAAGGGCGACCAACCCCAGCCCACGTATGTCGGCCCGACAGGCTATGCCGAGCCGGGTTCGACGCAGAAGAAGAAATAAAGGAAAGGAACACCGCGCTTGCGGAGAAACCGGAACCAGCGAGGCGCAACGACGCTCCAGATCCTCGTGATCCTGGTGCCGGTGCTGTTCGCCTTCATGGGCTTCGCCGTGGACCTGGCCCGGCTTTACATGGTGCGCATGGAACTGCAGACCGCCGCCAACGCGGCCGCCCGCGCCAGGGCGGGGTGCGTGGTGTCCAGGGCGACGATGCGCGTGATGGCTGATCCATCACCGACCGTGGGCTCGGCAAGCCGCGCCGGCAGCAGGCCCAGGCCGTCGGCGCCCAGGGTGCGGGTGAGTTCTGCCGCGTCAACCTGGTCGCCCGGCGCCACCAGCAGACCGCCTCCCAGCCAGGTCCATTCCAGCAGCGCGCGCGCCTGCTCGCCCGACAGGTCGCCGACGTTGGCCAGCACCAG
>CAYWST010000228.1:0-9247 GCA_964461075.1 uncultured Solibacteraceae bacterium
CGAGAGCCAGCACCGGCATCTTCGCGGTTCGCTCCAGCGCGGGGATCAACCCCTAGGAGCAGAACTCGTGAAACCGCGGCGGTTGCGTGCCGTTCTCCAGGAAGAAGTGCTCGAAGACGTAGGCTCCGGGCCGTTTCTCCGCACTCGCCTGCCCCGCTGCACCGGCCATGCTCCACATAGATCCTGCCTCCAGAAATGTCCTGCGATCGAGAAACATTGAGAGGTACGATACCACTCAATGCTGTTCATGTCAGCCGCCCTTTGATCCGGCTGGCTGAATCCGAACGGCGGCTTCCGTCAATCTTCGACATCCTCAACCAGGGGATTCCTCACCTTCAGCCCTGGGAAACGGGAGAAATCCCGATCGGCCGTCAGCAACGTGTCCACGCCGTGAGACTGGCAGATCGCCGCGATCCGCGCGTCATGTACCAGCGCTCCGGCGACGCCTCCTCGCTTCATCGCCGCCTGCAACCTCGGCCAATAGCCTGCCCCCTCGCCGATCAGGCGCAAGCTCGGCGATTCAAACCAAACCTCCAGATCGGCCACTGCCCGATCGAGCGGCGTCGGCGGTCTGAACACCCTGGCATGCGTGACAATCGCCAGGAACTCGTGAACGCAAGGCCAGGGAATCGCCCACGGCGCGGGGTTCTCCGCAAGCACGATCAGACATGCCGCCGATCGCGCATGCCAAGGCGAATCCGCCCGATGGGCATACACGAGGATGTTCGTGTCGACCGCGGTCACTTCGATTCTTCGCCCTTCGCGCCGGATCCTCCCCTGCCCGAATAAATCATCTCGCGGATGCGCTCCCAATTGTGTTCAATCTGCCCCTCCCCCGCAAAGCCGAATCGCTGAATGCGGAACCGCGTTTTCCGTCTGGGCTTCTCGATCGCCATTCTCAGTCCCGCTTCAATCAACTGCCGGAGGGTGATCCCGTGCTCGGCGCAATGCTGCTTCGCCGCCCGGAACAATGGGTCGGGGATTTCCACGGTGGTTTTCATCGATTTCAGTCTCCCATATTTATGGCCCTAATGGACGGGATTATGTCAAGTGTCTCGCCTGCCCACACTCATCTTCCACATTGGGTAAGGATCTACAATAGATGAGGTTCCTACTCCCATGAACAGCAAGAACTCTTTTGGCTCCGCTTCCACTCTGCGCGTCAACGGCCGGGACTACCTCATTCATCGCATCGACGCCGTGGGGAAGTACGGCTTCGACCTCACGAGGCTTCCCTACTCCATCAAAGTACTGCTGGAGAATCTGCTCCGGCATGAAGACGGCGTCCTGGTGGGCAAGGGGGATATCCGGTACGTCGCCAAATGGAATACCAGCGGGGCGCCGGAGGAGATCCAGTTCATGCCCGCCCGCGTGCTGCTGCAGGACTTCACCGGCGTGCCCTGCGTGGTCGATCTCGCCGCGATGAGAGACGCGCTCCTGAAGCTGGGCGCCGATCCGAAGAAGGCGAACCCGCTGATTCCGGTCGACCTCGTCATCGACCACTCCGTTCAGGTCGACGAGTTTGGCACCCCGAAGGCGTTCGATCAGAACGTCCTGCTCGAGTATCAGCGCAACTCGGAGCGCTACGCGCTGCTGCGCTGGGCGCAAAACGCTTTCTCGAATTTCAGAGCGGTGCCGCCGGGCACCGGCATCGTTCATCAGGTGAACCTCGAGTATCTGGCGCAAGTGGTGTTCACGAAGACTCAAGACGGAGAGACCCTGGCTTATCCGGACACCGTTGTCGGCACAGACTCGCACACCACGATGATCAATGGCCTGGGCGTGGTTGGCTGGGGCGTGGGCGGCATCGAAGCCGAGGCCTGCATGCTGGGCCAGCCCGTCTCGATGCTCCTGCCGCCCGTCGTCGGCTTCAAGCTGCACGGCAGGCTTCGCGAAGGCGTGACTGCGACCGATCTTGTTCTGACAGTCACCCAGATGCTGCGCAAAAAGGGCGTGGTCGGCAAGTTCGTCGAGTATTACGGGCCGGGCGTCCTGGAGCTCTCACTGGCCGACCGGGCCACGATCGCCAACATGGCTCCGGAGTACGGAGCGACCATCGGCGTCTTCCCTGTGGACGCGCAGACTCTGGCCTACCTCAGGATGTCAAACCGGCCGAAGGACCTCATCGCTCTCGTCGAGGCCTACTATCAGGAGCAGGGCATGTTCCTCACCGCGAACTCGCCCGACCCCGTCTTCTCTGACACGATTGAGCTCGACCTGGCCAGCGTGGAGCCCTCGATGGCCGGGCCGAAGCGCCCGCAGGACCGGCTGCTGCTCAGCCAGGTGAAGGCCAACTTCGAATCGACCCTGACCGAAGCGGCGAGGAAGACCGACGTCGTGAAGGACGGCGACGTCGTCATCGCGGCGATCACCTCCTGCACCAACACCTCGAACCCTTCCGTGATGCTCGGCGCCGGACTGGTGGCCAAGAAGGCGGTGGAGAAGGGTCTTCAAACGAAACCGTGGGTGAAGACTTCGCTGGCCCCGGGCTCGAAGGTAGTCACCGATTACCTGAACGAGAGCGGCCTCATGAAGTATCTCGAAGATCTCCGCTTCCACCTGGTTGGCTACGGCTGCACCACCTGCATCGGCAACTCCGGCCCGCTGCCGGAAGACGTCTCCAAGGCGGTCGCCGAGAGCAAGCTCACGGTCGCCAGCGTGCTCAGCGGCAATCGCAATTTTGAAGGCCGCGTGAACGCGCAGGTCCGCGCCAACTACCTGGCGTCGCCGCCGCTCGTCGTCGCGTACGCGCTCGCCGGGCGCGTGGATATCGATCTCACCAGCGAACCCATCGGCGAAGGCAAAGACGGGCAGCCCGTGTTTCTGTCCGACATCTGGCCCACCACGCAGGAGGTCCTGGAGGCGGTGGAGAAGTGCGTTCGCCCCGAGATGTTCGAACAGCAATACGGCAAGGTGTTCGAAGGCGACGCGATGTGGCGCTCCATGAAGACGCCGGAGGGAGAGACCTTCGCGTGGGACGCCTCATCCACGTACATCAAGAAGCCGCCCTACTTTGACGGGATGCGCGACCCCGCCGCTCCGATCGAGGACCTCGCGGGACTCCGCGTGCTGGCCATGCTCGGCGACTCCATCACCACCGATCACATCTCGCCGGCGGGCTCATTCAAACCGGAGACCCCCGCGGGGCAGTTCCTGGTTTCCCGCGGCGTCAAGCCGTCCGACTTCAACAGCTACGGCTCGCGGCGCGGCAACGACGACGTGATGGTCCGCGGGACGCTGGCTAACATCCGCCTGAAGAACGAGCTCGTTCCGGGCGTCGAAGGCGGCTTTACCCGCATCAGCCCAGACGCGCCGCAGACGACGATTTACGAAGCTTCGGTGGCTTTCCAGAGTCAGGGCGTGGGACTGATGATTATCGCGGGCAAGGAATATGGTTCCGGCTCGTCGCGCGACTGGGCGGCCAAGGGCGTCGCGCTGCTCGGCGTCAAGGCGGTGATCGCGGAGAGCTACGAACGCATCCACCGGTCGAATCTGGTCGGCATGGGCGTGCTGCCGCTGGAGTTCGTCAACGGGCAGAACCGGCAGTCGCTCGGCCTGACCGGTTTCGAGACGTTTGAGATCACCGGCATCGCCGCCGCGGTCGAGTCCAGCTCGAAGATCGCCCATGTGAAGGCGGACGGCAAGACGTTCGACGTTAAGGTGCGCATCGACACGCCGCGCGAGGTGGAGTACTTCCGCAGCGGCGGCATCCTGCCGTATGTGCTGCGGCAGTTGGCGGGGTGATCAAAAATCGAGCCGCCAGATCGCGGCCGCCCTTTCCGCCAGCCTTCGTTGACGCCCCGAGATCTCTTGTGGCGTCCATTCATCGGCCATGGAGATATCCCGGGTGAGCTGATAAGTACTCTTTCGGTAAATCTCCATCTTCTCCCGAAACGTCCGGTTCGCGCACTCCCTGTTCAAAGCCGGTTCGAGCAAGGTGATGTTCCCGAGACGATGGACTTCCTGCTCCACCTCATCGGGCTGGAATCCCTCGAGCCACTCCTCGTCCGGATTCTCAGGCAGGATGTGTTCCAGCGTGCCGTTGTCCGCGTCGGGGTCAATTCTTCTGCCCTGCAAATCGGATTCGAGTTCAAAAGCGATGTAGCGGACCAGCTTTTTCCTTCTACCCACCGCGGGAATCGAGAAGTAGGAGAAGTCGCTCTTGAACTTTTCGTCAGCCACGTACAGGGGCGCGAGCGCCTCGAACAACGCGCGAGGAGATCGAATCGCGCCCAGGAGGATATCAATGGCCGCATCGTTGTAGTGCGCTTCGAGTTCACTCGTGCTGAGCTGGCTGACGACGTTGTAGCGGAACGAGATGACCGCCGCCATCCGGAGCGTGCTGCTGAAATCTCCGGCGCTGAACTGCCGGTATGCGGCGAACAGGACCGGATACACCTGCGTCACGCCGAAACAGCTCAGCGCCTGAATGGCCCGGCGCCGTTGTGAATCCTCGCGCCAGTATTCGTGATTCGGGTCGGGCAGCGCGGCGAACAGCTCCGCATAGATCTCGAGGTCGGAAACGAATGAGAATACCTCTCGCGCGCCTCGGGCCCGCGATCGGGTGATTCTGAACAGAGACTCCCGGCGGACGCGCTTTTCGTGGCAATTCAGATAGTGGCGCAGGAACTCGGGGAACCGGTCCGGGCGCGTCCGGCCGATCAGGTCGCGCCACTTCCGGTCCAACCGGTCCAAATCCGCCTCAGATGCCGCGACCTGCCCGTAGAGGTAGTTTTTAATCAGGTCGGAAGGACTCAGCCCGACACCGCGGGCGTTCAGGGTCTCAAACAGCGTATAGGCGTTGAGTTCATCCTCAACCGTGATGACGATGAAGATCAGGCGCCTCCCGACGACGTCGGTCAGGAACCGCGCAAGCTCAGGGCCGTCTTCTGAAAACTGCACCTGCTCCAGGCGCGATCGGAAGTAGTTGAGTGCGTCTATCATTCGCTTGTTCGAAAGCGGGAGGCGGACCGGATTCGGGGGGAAGTCGAATTGAAGCAGCCGGTGCTGAAAGAAGTCATCGTCGTTTCTGTTCAGCCTCAACTTGCTGCGATAGGTCAACGAAGCCGGATCCTTGTCCCCGAGGAAGGCTCCGCGCAGGATCTCAATCCGCTCGGAGTTTTCCACTGCCTCGACGCCCGATTCGATCAGCCGCTTGAGACGTTCGATGACCGCAAGCGCCAGCAGACTCAGAGTGGCGAACCGCTGCTGCCCGTCGATGAGCTCAAAGATCCTGCCGTCCGAACTCTGCACGACAATGGCCCCCATATAGTGGAGTTTGCCCTTGTCTTCGAGCAGCGCCTCGATATCCCGCCAAAGGTCCTCCCAGTAGTCCGGTTCCCAGGAGTAATCGCGCTGGAATCGTGGCACCCTGTAGGTACGCCCGTTCGCGACCAGTTCGCTGTATGGCTTGGCATCCGCATCGAGAAGAGGCATGGCAGGTATCGAACCCCATGATAGATCAACACCCGGCCAGAGTCCTTCTCCTGTCATACATGCACCGGCAGTCGGCCGGTCAGACCTCCATCGTGTGACGGATGTGGCAGCACCCGCGGGCCTGCATCAGGGTCCGAGTGCGTGTCCGCTTCAGCTTCGGGTTTAGGGCGCCGGCGATCGCGAAGCCGGCTGGGCAGACCATCGCATCGCCGAGATCCTCGGCATCGATTTCGCGCCATGATTTCGCCCGGAGGCAGTGATTGACACGGTCTTCGGGCGTCTCCGACGTGTCCTCCACGGCTTCGAAATGGAGGGCCGCGCGATCGAGTGGCGGCATCATCTTCATGCCCGCTCTGAAGGCCGCGAAACGGCTGAGGTCCATATCCTCGATGGACTCCAGAACGGACGAAGGTTTCCTTCACCTCGCGGCACGATCCCGCCCATGCGGGCTCTTCCGTTCCATGGCCAGCCGCAGCCCCACGGGGAGGCGGCTGCCGAGGGCCACCAGCAGCTTATAGCGCCAGCCGGGCACCACGAAGAGGTTACCGGTAGCAAGCGCCTTCAGGCTTTCGTCGACCACGAACTCCGCCGGCATCCACCACTTCTTGCCGATCCCGTCGCGGCTCACGCCCATCACATCGTGGAACTCGGTGTAGGTGAAGCCCGGGCACAGCGACTGCACGACCACGCCGCTCGCGCCGGCTCCATCGAGTTCAAGGCGAAGGGCTTCGGTGAAGTCGCACATCCAGCCTTTCGTGGCGCAATAACTCGCGTTGCCCGCGCTGCGGAAGAAACCGGCGACGCTGGCCACATTGATGATCGCGCCGGAATTCCGGGCGACCATAGCCGGCAAGACGGCGCGCGTCAGACGCATCGTCGCGCCGATGTGAAGACGGACCATTTCTTCCTGGCGCGCATAGTCCGTTTCCCAGAAAGCGCCACGCGTCCCGAAACCGGCGTTGTTGACAAGCAAGTCAACCTTCTCGCGCCGCTCAAGGTCCCGCGCGAGGGCTTCCAGGTCGTCTCGCGCTGCGAGATCGGCGACGGCAGTCTCGACCCGCACCCCGTGTGGCGCCTCGAGCTCCGCTTTCAGTGCGTCGAGCCTGTCGCGGCGCCGCGCGACGAGCAAAAGGTCATTCCCCTGGGCGGCAAGGCGAGAGGCGAAGAGCGCGCCGAGCCCTGCCGAAGCCCCGGTAATGACAGCCAACCGGCGATGTTTAGTCATCGAGAGCCGCTGTCATTGTACGAAAACCTGCAGTCGCGAAAATGTTGCAGAAGCGCCAAGGGAAATTCATCCACGCCTTCCATACTAATAGGCGATGCGCATTCAAACCACGAGATTTCTGCCACTGCTCATGCTGCTCCATGGGTTGACTGCCAACGGCCAAAGCGTTTCGGGACTCGCCGCGGTATCGGGACTTGTTGTCGATCCTTCGGGCGCCGCGGTTCCGGACGCCGTCATCACCGTTTCCAACGAAGGTCTTGGGATCCGCCGGGAGATGAAGACGACATCCGCGGGGGTCTTCAACGCGCCATCCTTGCCCCCGGCCGCGGGCTACAAGGTGACGGTCAATCGCGAGGGCTTCGCGCCGTACGAGCTTTCCGGGGTGCAGATCCTGGTGGGACAGGTCTTCAACGTTCGCGCGCAGTTGCAGGTCGCGCAGGCGGCGACAAGCGTGCAGGTCGTCGCCGAGGTGCTGCAACCGGATCAGACGCGGACCGGAGTTTCCGATGTGGTCAATTCCCGCCAGATTCTGGACCTGCCGATCAACGGAAGGCGTGTGGATTCGTTCGTTCTGCTGACGCCAGGCGTCGCGGCCGAGGGCAACTTCGGGCTGCTGACCTTTCGCGGCATTCCGGGCGGCAACGCTTTCCTGACCGATGGCAACGATACAACCAACCAGTTATGGAATGAGAACGCCGGGCGGACGCGGATCGCCTCCAACATTTCGCAGGACGCGGTGCAGGAGTTCCAGGTACTCTCCAACAACTACTCCGCGGAGTTCGGCCGCGCAGTCGGGGGAGTGGTGAATACGGTCACCCGCTCCGGCCAGAACGAGACGCACGGAACGGCCTTCTGGTTCTTCCGGAACCAGGCGTTCAACGCGCTCGACCGCTATGCAAAGGCGATCGGCCAGCCGAAACCGGAGGAGACCCGGCACCAGGCGGGGGGGTCGATCGGCGGGCGCCTGATCAAGGACAAGCTGTTCTATTTCGGCAACGCCGAGTTCACAAGGCGGGATTTTCCGATTGTCTCCTCGATGACGACCCCTCCGCTGTTCAACGCGCAGGGCCAGTTTGTCGGCCAATGCAACGCCTCAGAGGCGCAATGCGCGGCGGCGATTCAAGCCGTATCCGGGTTTACCCGCACGGTGGAGCGCAACGCCTCCAACAATCTCGGCTTCCTCAAGCTGGACTACCGTCCGACGGATCGCCACAGCCTCTCGACGAGTTTCAATCTCCTCAACTGGAACTCGCCGAACGGCATCCAGACCGGCGCCACGCTCAACAATGGCGCCGCCGTGGGCAACAACGGAAACTCCGAGGTGAAAACGCGGTACGCCCGCGCCGCCTGGACGGCGCTTCTTTCGCCAAACCTGGTGAACGAAGCGAGATTCGGCTGGATGAAAGACCGTTTGTTCGACACCCCCAGTCCGGAGTTGATTCCGGTCACCGGCCTCGTCACGCTCAGCGTGCAGGGCGTCAGCAATCTGGGCCAGCCGAACTTCCTCCCTCGCGTGTTCCCCACCGAAGACCGGTACCAGTTTGTCGATTCTCTTTCCTGGACGCAGGGTCAACACCTTTTTAAGATCGGCTTCGATTTTTCCCACGTTCGGGATGTGCAGGATCAGGTGTTCGGCGGCAACGGGATCTACTCATACGCCAATTTCACGAACTTCGCCCTGGACTTCTCCGGCAACGCGGCGGGCGCGAAGCGCTGGCAGTCCTACAGCCAGGGTTTCGGGCCCCCGCTGGTCGACACGTGGATCCGCGACTATATTCTCTTCGCGCAGGATCAATACCGGGTGACCCAGAACCTGACCCTCAATTATGGACTGCGGGTTGAGTTCAACCAATACGCCCAACCGTCGGTTTCGAATCGGGACTACCCGCAAACCGCGCGCATTCCGGAGCCAGGCGGGAACTTTGCCCCGCGGTTTGGGGCGGCCTGGTCTTTGTTCGGCGGCAAAACCGTGCTTCGGGGAGGCTACGGGATGTTTTATGCGCGAATCCCCGGCGGTGTGGTCAACTGGCTGCATCGCGACAACTCGAACTTCCAGTACACGGTGGCGCTGCAGGGCACCATCCCCGCCGATGTCGCGATCGGTCCGGTCTTTCCTTCGAAGTTGCCCGAAACCGGCAGGCGTCCGGCGCCGGGCACCACGTCTCTGACCTTCGCCGGGGAAGGATTCCGGACCCCCTACACGCAGCAGGCCGACTTTGGCATCGAGCAGCAAATCCGCAGGGACACCGTCCTGACAACCTCCTACATCTGGAGCCGGGGCGTCGCCTTCACAACGGTGCGCGACGCCAACGCCGGACCGCTTGGGCCGGAGGTGACCTATCGCATCGTCGATTCTTCCGGCAATCAGACGGGCTCTTACACCACGCCCACGTACCGGCTGGCGAGCCGGGTTGACCCGCGCTACCAACGGATCGGCGTCCTCGAATCGAGCGGAAATACCTACTACAATGCGCTTGCCGTTCAGCTCCGCCACCAGGGCTCGAAATGGCTGCAGGCGCATCTGGCCTACACTTGGTCTCACGCGCTGGATTACAACCTGGGCGTGACCGGCGACAACCTCTTTTT
>CAYWST010000229.1:0-9198 GCA_964461075.1 uncultured Solibacteraceae bacterium
CATTGATACTCGGTCTCCTGCCCGGACAACCGAATTCCAACACCAACTCAATCCACGGCCGCGTGACCGACGACTCCGGTGCGGCAGTCGCCGGAGCCGAGGTCCGTCTCTATCACCGGCTCACTCAGGTGCAATCCAACACTCGAACGGACGAAAGCGGTTCTTACCGCTTCGAGCGGCTCACGGCGGGAGAGTACCTGCTGCAGGCGCAGGCAGCTTCGGCGCAACTAACGACCAAACCGGTCGCGGTTGCGGTGGCGAAAGGCGGAGACGCCGCGATTGACTTGAAGCTCCGGATCACGGCGCGCGCAGACCGGATCGTGGTCACGGCGGCGGCGCTGCCTGAAAGCGTGACGGCGGCCGGCAAGACTCTCGATTCGCTCGAACTGTCCGAGCTGGAAGCCCGGAACGAGGTCACCGTCATCGAATCCCTGCGTTTCGTCCCGGGCTTGCGCGTGCAGCAACTTGGCGGTCCCGGATCATTCAGCAGGGTTCAGATGCGCGGGCTTCGGGCGGCCGACACAGGCCTGCTCGTGGACGGGATGCGCATCCGCGATGCGGCTGCTGTTCAGGGTGATGCAACGGCCTATCTCGGAGATCTGCAGTTGGTCGACACGCAGCGCATTGAAGTTTTGCGCGGGCTCGGTTCGGCCGTTTACGGCAGCAACGCGACCGCCGGGGTGATCAACATCGTCACCGACCAGGGCGGCGGCCCGCTGCGCGGCGAGGTCAGCGGCGAAGGCGGCGGACTCGGGTTCGCGCGAGGCGCGGCCCGGCTTGCCGGGAGCGCTCTTGGCGAGCGGATCAACTACAGCGGGGGAGTGGCGCACCTGAACGTCAACGGCGGCGTGGACGGAGTCGAAAACGTTCGTAACTCCTCCGGGCAAGGGTATCTGCAGTGGCGCCCTTCGGCCACCACCTCATTGTCGGGGCGGGCCTTTGGCGGCTTCGGCGCCGTTGGCATCAATTCGAGTCCGCAGGCGGCTCCCGCCGCGAACCTGCCTCCCGCCGGGACGATCCCGGCGATCCCCCTGGAGCATTCACAAATGCTGCTCGGCGATCAGGGCCAACCCTTCTCGTGGGGCGACGCGACGTTCGGCCCCAACTTCTATGATCCCGACAGCCGCCGCATCGGCAGTTTCGCCTCGACGATGGTTGCCTGGCAGCAGCAGGCGGCGCCGAAGTTCAACTATCGCGTTTCCTACCAGAACCTCCTGACAGACCGCGATAACAGAAATGGACCCGGAGGGGTCAGCTTCCAGCCGCGCTACAACAATTCGAGCGTTTTCGATGGACAGATCGACACGCTGCAGGCGAGAGGGGACTTCGCTCCGGCCCGGTGGAATCTGTTCGCCGCCGGCTACGAGTTCGAGCGCGAGTCCTATGTGAATGTCTCAACGGACGAGAATCCGAACCCTGCGCAGAAGGTGGATGCCACGGCACGCGCGACGCAGAGCAGCAATTCGATCTTCTTTCACAATCAGACCCGGATGCTGAACGAGCGGCTTCAACTCCATCTCACCGGGCGCTACCAGTCCTATGACCTCTCCCGCCCCACGTTCGAGGGCGGCGCGCCCCGCTATCAGGGGGCCAGCTTCCAGCCGCCCGCATCGGCCCTGACCGGCGACGCGTCGCTGAGCTACTTCATCGCCGCCTCGTCGACCAAGCTGCGCGCTCATGCCGGCAACGGCTATCGAGCGCCGACGCTGTATGAGAGGATCGGCACCTCGTTCTTCTTCGGGTCGTTCTCGCCCCTCGGCGACCCGGGGCTGAGGCCTGAGCGGACTTTCGGCCTCGACTTCGGACTCGACCAGTACTTCGGGCAGGACCGCTTCAGGCTCGGTGGAACGTACTTCTACACCCGGCTGCAGGAGGTGATCGGCTACCTCAGCCTGACGAACGACCCTTGGGGCCGGTTCGGCGGATATGCCAACACAGGGGGCGGTCTGGCGCGCGGCGTTGAGATCGCCGCCGAGTTGCGCCCCTGGCGGCAAACGCAGATTCAGACGAGCTACACCTACACCAACGCCGACGAGAAACGCAGCGCGCTTGTGGGCGGATTGCTGCAGTCAATCCGCGTCTTCCCTCACTCCTACACCGCGCAGATCACGCAGCAGGTGACGCGCCGGCTGCAGGTGTCGGCGGATTTCCTCGCAGCGAGCGACTACGTCAGCGGATCCTTCTTCACTGGAAGCGGCAACCGTCCCTATCTCTTCGCGGGCCCGCGGAAGCTCGACATCGCCGCTAATTACAGCGTTCCGGCTGGCGAGCGGCGGCAGATCCGGTTCACCGTGCGGCTCGAAAACGCCCTGAACCAGCGATACTTCGAGGATGGCTTCCGGACGCCCGGCGCATGGGCGACGGCGGGGATGAAGTTCATCTTCTGATCAACCGGCAAGCCCGATGTGGAGGGCGACGATTCCGAAAGTCAGCCGCTCAAAACGAACGCGTGTGAACCCGACCGCCTCCATGGTGGCGGCGAGTTTCTCCGCCTCCGGGAACTTCTCAACCGATTCCGGCAGGTAGCTGTAGGCGTCCAGAGCGCCGGAGATCACGCCGCCAATCGAGGGAAGCAGCCACTTGGAGTAAGCCTTGTAGGCCGTGCGTACAAGCGGATTGGGCGGAGTTGAGAATTCGAGGATGACCAGAGCGCCCCCGGGTTTCAACACCCGCTGGAGTTCGATGAGACCGGCGCGGTAGTCCGTCAGGTTGCGGAAGCCGAAAGCGACCGTGACCGCGTCAAGGGTACGGTCAGCCAGCGGCAAGCGCAGCGCGTCGGCTTCGAACAGAGGCGCGTGAGCGCGTGAGCGCGCCGCCTTGCGCTGGGCGCGCAGCAGCATGGGATGGCAGAAGTCGCTGCCGAAGACCTGTCCCCTGGCGTCGTTTTCAAGCTGAAGCAGAAGGTCGCCGGTGCCGCAGCAGACATCCATGATGCGCGTGTCCGGGCGGGCGAGAACGGAACGAAGCTCGCGCAGGGCGCGATTCCGCCAACGTTTGTCGAGCTGAAAGCTCAACAGGTGATTGAGGAAGTCGTACCGGGGAGCCACTCGTCCGAACATCGACCGGACGTACGCCGCGGCCTCTTCGCGGCTGGCGGTGCCTCTCGGGGTCGTTCCCTCGCCCGGAGGCAGGCTGGCGCGCTGTCTTGAGGGGGGAGGCGGAGGAGTCATGCCAGGGCCGTCTCGATCGCCTGGCGGACAAGCGCGGGCTCGATTCCCGAGACGACCTCGGTGGTTCCAATCGAAGTCACGAGCACGAAGTGAACCGAGCCTCGAACGGTCTTCTTGTCTTTCACAAGGCGCGCCATCAGGCGGTCGGGATCAAGCCCCTTCGCGGGCGGCACGGCGCCATATTGCTCGATGCAGGCGATGATCTCGTCCGCGGTGACGCCGGAGATCCGCCCGGTCAGCCGCGATAGATGCGTGGCGGCTTTCATTCCCAGGGCCACAGCCTCGCCGTGGAGGTAGGCCGTATAGCCGGTTTCGGCTTCGATGGCGTGACCGACCGTGTGGCCGAAGTTGAGGATTCTACGTAGGCCGCCTTCACGCTCGTCGGCGGAAACAACCTCGCACTTGATTCTCACGCTCTCGGCGATGATGCGTTCCACCGTTTCCGGGTGCGCGTCAAGCACGCGCTGAGAGGCTGTCTGCATCACACGGAACAGCGGCTCAGACGCGATGACTCCGCATTTGATCACTTCATAGAGCCCCGCGGTATACTCTCGCCGGGGCAGCGTGGAGAGCACATCGGGATCGGCGAAGACGGCCAGTGGCTGCCAGAAAGCGCCAACCAGGTTCTTGCCTCCCGCGAGATTCGCCCCCGTCTTGCCGCCGACGCCGGCGTCGACCTGGGCGAGCAGCGTCGTCGGGCATTGAATCACCGGGACGCCGCGCATGAAGATCGCGGCGAGGAAGCCGGCGAGGTCCGTGACGACGCCGCCGCCGAAGGCGATGACGACGCTTGACCGGTCGCCGCCAAGGGCCAGCATGCGGTCGGCCAGCTTCTCGACTTCCGAAAGGCGTTTTCGCTCCTCTCCGCCCGGAAAGAAGAGAGTGTGGAAGGGCCGGCCGGCAAGTCCGGCTTCAAGGCGCGAGGCGTGATGGGACCAGACATCCTCGGTCGTCACAACGAACAATTGACCGGCGCGGCTCGGGATGGCCGAGCCAAGCCTGGCGAGGCAACCACGCTCGACGACGGACTCATAGCGATGCGACGCCGCTCGGACCGCAAAGGACGGCATATCCTATCGTTGTACCATTTGACTTGCCGGAAGCTCATTTGATCGAAACCGATTACCTTGTTGTCGGCGCGGGCGTCGCCGGTCTGCGGGCCGCCATCGAGTTGGCTCAGGCGGGCCGCGTGCTCGTGGTGGCCAAGGATAGCCTCGAAGAGTCGAGTTCGGAATACGCACAGGGCGGCATCGCCGCCGCGCTGTCGGACGACGATGAGATCGGACTCCATGAAGCCGACACAATTGCGGCGGGAGACGCCCTCGGCGACGCGGAAGCCGTCAGAACGCTGGTGCGAGAGGGCCCCCAGGCGATCGCGGAGCTCATCGCCTGGGGCGCGGAGTTCGACATGGACGGTGAGCGTCTGGCCTTCGCCCGCGAAGGAGCGCACAGCCGGAACCGGGTTCTTCATGCCCACGGCGATTCAACGGGGAGGGAAATCGCCCGGACGCTCTACAGAAAAGCGGCTTCGTACGGAAACGTCGAGTTCCGGAGCTTCGCGGCGGTCGCCGCGCTGCTCGACAATGGAGAGCGCGTAAACGGCGCGTTGGCCCTTGCGGGCGAGCCGGCGCAACCCGTGGAGATCCGGGCTCGGGCGGTGCTGCTGGCGACCGGCGGATTGGGCCGGGTCTTCGAGACCACCACCAACCCGGATGTGGCGACCGGCGACGGGGTGGCGATGGCATGGCGCGTGGGAGCGCATATCCGGGACATCGAGTTCGTCCAATTCCATCCCACGGCGCTGAAGCTGAAAGGGGCGCCGAGCTTTCTTTTGAGCGAGGCGCTGCGCGGGGAGGGCGCCCGGCTGCTGAATGTGCGGGGCGAGAGGTTCATGACCGAATATGATCCTCGCGGCGAGCTTGCGGCCCGCGATGTGGTCGCCCGCGCCATGGTGGCCGAGATGCGGCGCACGCAGTCGGGCCATGTCCTGCTCGACCTCTCCGGACGCGGCGATTTCGTGCGGAATCGCTTTCCGCGGATTCATGCCACCTGTCTGCGGTATGGCATCGATCTCGATTCCCAGGCGGCGCCGGTGGCTCCGGCGGCGCACTATGCCATGGGAGGGGTCTTCACCGGCCTCTGGGGCAGTACCGGGGTGCCAGGCCTATTCGCCGCTGGGGAAGTCGCTTCCACCGGCGTGCATGGCGCGAATCGCCTCGCCTCCAACTCGCTGCTCGAAGGTATCGTTTTCGGAGCGAGAGCCGGGAAGGCGATGCGGGAAGAGCAGGTCCGCGGAGCGGGCTCCCGGACGCCGCTGCGATTCGCGATCCCCGCGGCCAGCGCCGACGCGCTGCGCAAGGCGGCCTCGCGCGCATGCGGCATCCTGCGGAGCGAAGAGAAGCTTGTCCGGCTGCTCGAGGACTGGGAGGCGATGGCCATCACCATCTCCAGTGCTCCTTCACGGGAGGAGTTGGAACGCGCGAATATCCAGGCGGTCGCCACGCTGATCGCCAAGGCGGCTCTTGAGAGAACCGAGAGCCGCGGCGCGCATTATCGCGTCGATCATCCGGACAAACGGCCGGGAGAGCCGCTGCACTCTCTCCAGTTTCTCGACTCCTCGGGCGCTAAACTGGAATGGTCCGCCATTTCTCAATGAGCCAGCATCCACGCATCCACGGCACGACGATTCTCGCCGTGCGCCGCGCCGGCAAGGTCGTTATGGCCGGAGACGGCCAGGTGACGATCGGCAGCGAAGTGCTGAAGGGATCGGCCAGGAAGCTCCGCCGCCTGCACAAAGACACGATTCTGGCCGGATTCGCCGGCTCGACGGCGGACGCTTTCAGTCTGTTCGCCCGGTTCGAATCGAAGCTCGAACAGCACGGAGGCAATCTCGCGCGCAGCGCCGTCGAACTCGCCAAGGACTGGAGGACGGACAGGATGCTTCGGCACCTGGAAGCGCTGCTCCTTGTGGCCGACGTCTCCAATATGTACATCCTCTCAGGCGACGGCGACGTGATTGAGCCGGACTCGGAGTGCGCCGCCATCGGCAGCGGAGGCGGTTTTGCCAAGGCTGCGGCGTTAGCCCTGCTAGAGAACACCAAGCTCCCCGCGCGGGAAGTGGTGGAGAGATCGATGAAGATCGCCGCGGGCATCTGCATTTTTACCAACGGCAACTTCACCATCGAGGAGTTGGGCTGAAGCCATGGTGATCTATCTCCCCGGCGACGCCGAACGCGACGCGCCGCTTCTCGACGAGCTCTCGCCGAGGCAGATCGTCGCCGAACTCGACAAGTACGTGGTCGGCCAGTCCGAGGCCAAGCGGGCGATCGCCGTCGCGCTGCGAAACCGCATCCGCCGGCAGAAGCTCGACCCGGAAATGGCCGACGATGTCGTGCCCAAGAACATTCTGATGATCGGGCCGACGGGCGTCGGCAAGACGGAACTGGCGCGCCGGTTGGCCAAGCTCTCCAATTCCCCGTTCCTCAAGGTGGAGGCCAGCAAATTCACCGAGGTCGGCTACGTCGGACGCGATGTCGAGTCCATGATCCGCGATCTTGTGGAAACCGCCATCGATATGGTGCGCGACGAGCGGCTCGATGAGGTCGCCGACCGCGCTGAAGCCAATGCCGAGGACCGGCTGCTGGACGTTTTGATGCCGCCGTCCCCGGAACCGAGCGGCACCGCCGACAAGTCGCGCGAAAAGCTGCGGGAGAAGCTGAGAGCCGGAAAGCTCGACGACCGGATCGTCGAGATCGACGTGCGGGAACGGGGCCCTCAGTTCGAGATCATGGCCAACACCGGCAATGAAGAGATGGACATGAACCTTCGGGAGTTCCTGCCCGCCTTGTTCGGCAACCGCACGCAGAAGCGCAAGATGAGCGTCGCCGAAGCGTTCGATTACCTGGTCACCGAAGAAGAGAACAAGCTCATCGACATGGAGCAGGTGACGCGAATCGCTGTCGAACGCGTCGAGCGCAACGGCATCCTTTTTCTCGACGAGGTGGACAAGATCGCCGGGCGCGAGGGCGGCCACGGGCCCGAAATCAGCCGCGAAGGCGTTCAGCGGGATATTCTGCCGATCGTCGAAGGAACCACCGTGAACACGCGCTACGGGTTCGTCCGCACGGAACACATTCTGTTTATCGCCGCCGGCGCTTTCCACGTATCCAAGCCATCCGACCTGATTCCCGAACTGCAGGGCCGCTTTCCGATCCGAGTCGAGCTGAAGCCGCTGACCGAAGCCGACTTCGTTCGGATTCTCACCGAGCCCAGGCACGCGCTGATCAAGCAGTCCACCGCGCTGCTCGAAACAGAAGGCATCACGCTTGAGTTCACGCCCGACGCGATCGCCGAGGTCGCTCGCTTCGCGACATTGGTAAATCAATCGAGCGAGAACATCGGCGCTCGCAGGCTCCATACGATCCTCGAAAAGGTTCTGGAAGAAATCAGCTTCGAGGGCCCCGACCTGAAGCGGAAGAAAGTGCGGATCGACGCCGCCTACGTTCGGAAGCAACTTGCGGAGATCGTCGAAGACCAGGATCTGAGCCGCTATATCCTCTGATGCGCCGCCGGTTTTCCGTCCTGGCTCTTCCGCTGCTGGCCGGCTGCGGGTACGTTGGGGCGCCGCTTCCGCCGGCGTTGAATATCCCGCAGCGCATCACCGATCTCTCAGCGCTGCAGCGCGGCGAAGAAGTGCTCCTGCGATTCACGCCCATGTTGATGTCCACTGACGACCTGCTCCTGAAGGAGCTGGCGGGGTTCGAAGTGCGCGCGGGCGCAGCGCCGGAAGGCCCATTCGACTTGAATCAATGGGTGGCCGCCGCGGAAAAGTTCTCGATCCCTTTCGCCGGCGAGCAGGTTGTGGAGCATCGCCTCATGTCCAGCCAGTGGGTAGGCCGCGAGGTGGTGTTCGCCGTCCGGGCCATCGGGCCGACGGGCCGAGGATCGGAGTGGTCCAATCTGCAAACGCTGACGATTGTCCCCGGGCTGCCCCGCGCCGCCGCGCTGACCTCACGAGGGACGGAAAAGGGAGTCTACCTGACCTGGAAAGCGGATGCGCTGCCGGATGGGGCAAGCTGGCGCGTCTGGCGGAGAGCTGAGACGGCCGCGGAATCCACCCTGCTGGGCCTTGCCCAAGACCCCAGTTGGCTGGATTCGGAGGCCGCGACGGGCGTCCAGTACAGCTACTGGGTGCAAGCAGCCTTCCGTGAAGGAGAGCGGCCAGCCGAAGGCCGTCCCAGCGAGATCATCAGCGTGGTCTACCGGGACGAGTTCCCCCCAGGGCCGCCGGCAGGACTGACGGCGATCGCCGGCCTGAACGGAGTCGAACTCGCCTGGGAGCGTAACGTGGAAAGCGATCTCGCCGGCTATCAAATCTATCGGGCGTTGGAAGACGGCTCTCTTGAGAAACTGGGGCCGCCCGTTCCGCTGCCCGCCGCCAGCGATTCCACTGCGGCGCCCGGCAAGCGGTATCGTTACGCCGTCGCGGCGGTGGACAGCGCGGGCAACACTGGAAACATGTGCGAGCCCGTTGAGATCGTGGCTCCGGAGAAACCCTGAGGTTCTGTTGACGAAAGGCGGAGACCGATGACAAGATACGTTCGATTTGCCAAGAATCCCTCGACGCCGGTGACGGCGCCTGACACGCACGCCGGCGTCGGGCGGGGCGTTTTCGACCAGGGACGGATCTTCCTCGAAGAGGGCGGCCACTGGGATGTCCCCGAAACGAGATTTCTTCCGCCGGTCGCGCCGACAAAGATCGTCTGCGTCGGGAGGAATTACGCGGACCACGCCAAGGAACTTGGCAACGCAGTGCCTTCGGAGCCGATTATCTTCCTTAAACCGCCCTCCTCATTGAACGCGCACCTGGGCCGGATCGTGTTCCCGAGACTCTCGCAGTTGCTTTCCTACGAAGGTGAATTGGGGCTCGTCATCGGGAAGCGCTCACGGAACCTCTCTGCGGGGGATGCGCTGGATGCAGTGGCGGGTTACACGATCGTCCACGACATCACCGCGCGCGATCTCCAGA
>CAYWST010000230.1:0-9160 GCA_964461075.1 uncultured Solibacteraceae bacterium
GCCGTCCATCCTGACCGCGCCCGTTTCGAGCTGATGCTGCGTCATCGCTTCCTTGAACAGACGCTCGAATTCGCCCAGCGCCGGCGCGATCATCCAATGCGGGATCTCTTCGACGCCGAGTTCCAGCAGAAACGGCAGCTTCTGTTCGCTCATGCCGCCACCTCCGCTCCGGCGAGAATCCGCTCCTGATCGCACCATGCCGTGGCGACGCCGACGGCCAGCTTGCGAACGCGGCCGATCACGCCCACGCGCTCGGTGACCGAAATCGCCCCGCGCGCGTCGAGCAGATTGAAGTTGTGCGAGCACTTCAGCACATGGTCATACGCCGCCAGCAGCGGGAACCTCTCCTTGTCCGCGCCCTCAGCGCCGTACTCGTCGATCAGACGCTGCGCCTCCGCCTCGTGAATCTCAAAGAGCTTCCACAGCATCGCCACGCCGGCCTTCTCGAAGTTATAAACCGAGAACTGCTGCTCGTCGAGGAAGCGGACATCGCGATAGGTGACGCCCTCCACCCACTCGATGTCGTAGACGCTCTTGCGATCCTGCAGAAACGCCACCAGCCGTTCGAGACCATAGGTCAGTTCGGCCGGCGCCAGATCCAGATCCACGCCGCCGCACTGCTGGAAGTAGGTGAACTGCGTGATCTCCAGTCCGTCGAGCATCACCTGCCAGCCGATGCCCCACGCGCCGAGCGTGGGCGACTCCCAGTTGTCCTCTTCGAACTTGAGGTCGTGCTGGTCCAGCTTGATGCCGATCGCCTCCAGCGATTCGAGGTACAGGTCCATCACGTTCGCCGGCGCCGGCTTCAGAATCACCTGCAGTTGCGAGTGCTTGTACAGCCGGTTCGGGTTCTCGCCATACCGCCCGTCAGCAGGACGGCGGCTCGGCTGCACATAGGCCACGTTGTAAGGTTTCGGTCCCAGCACGCGAAGAAACGTCTCCGGACACATCGTGCCGGCCCCGACTTCGACGTCGTAGGGTTCCTGGATGACGCAGCCATGCTTTGCCCAGAATCGCTTCAGCTTGAAAATCGTCTCCTGGTAGGAATCCATGCGAGGTTCTCTAGAGGCTCTCCAAGATTGGGAATGTGGTCATGCGCCGCTCCAGATGGCGCTCGATTTCGTGAAACAGAAAGCGGCGAAGGTCCTGCCCGGTGGACTTGTCCCACTCCACCGCCGCCAGCGCGGCCACCGGCGTCGTGGAGATGGCCCGGGCCAGTTCTCTGCCCGCCGCGCCCACCCTCAATTCCGGAAGGAACCCGCCCAGCCGGACCGACCAATACGAAAAGTAGAGCACCGTCCGCCAGATCGCCTTCGGCAGTTCTGGCGCGGCGCAGGCGCGCAGGTCGGCCAGCACCGACGCGATCAGCCGGAAAAACCTTTCGTTCGGTTCCGAGGCTGGCAGCAACTGGTCCGTCACCTCCGCGATCAGATCGAGCGCCACGCTCGTCTCGTAACAACTGATGAGCCCGAACTGCGACTCCACCAGCTCACATGCATCGATCCGGACCAGTTCGGCGTTCTCCCGCGAGCTATACGTCACCCGAACCTGGGAGAGCCTTTCCAGCGACGAACCGAAGGAACTTCGAGTCCGCCTCGCCCGCTTGGCCACCCCTCGCAGCTTGCCCTGATCGCGAGTCAGAAAACTGGCGATCAGGTCCCCTTCGGCATAGGGGTGCGTGCGGAGGATGAACGCCTCACTAGTGCGCGACGGCATCGATGGCGCTCGTTAAAGCAAAACCTAGGTTATCACACTGGAACGTCCGAATTGCTGCACCCCCGGCATAGCCTAGAGTAATCAAAGGCCCGGATGTCAGACTTCCTCTTCACCCGGTTCGGCAGCCACCCGGCGCCCGTTTTCCGCCTCGGCCTCTCGGCCAGCTACCGGCCCGGCGAGCGCGCCATCCATGCGGCGGCCGGCGCCGGCGTCAACTGCTTCTTCTATTTCGGATTCGACACCCAGATGACCGCCGCTTTGCGCGAAATCACCCGCGGACGCCGCGAACGCTACGTCCTCGCCACCGGCGGCTACAACTGGATTCTGTGGCGCTCGAACCTCCGCAGGACGCTCGAGCGGCGGCTGCGCCAGCTCAAAACCGATTACATCGACGTCTTCCACTACCTCGGCGCGCTGAAGCCCGGACACTGGACGCCCAGGATCGCCGAGGATCTTCAGAGCGTTCGCGAAAGCGGTCTCGTCCGCGCGGTCAGCGTCTCGACGCACGATTTCGGCCTCGCCCGGCAATTGGCCCGGTCCGGCGCGGTGGACGCGTTGATGATCCGCTACAACGCCGCGCACCGCGCCGCCGAAACGGAGGTCTTCCCGCTCCTCGGCCCGAATGGGCCGGCCGTCATCGCCTTCACCGCCACCTGCTGGGGCCGTCTCACGCGGCGCCCCCGGGGCTATCCCCTGGACGCGCCAGTCCCCGACGCGGGCATGTGCTACCGCTTCTCCCTCTCAAACCCTCACGTCGCGCTCACGCTGACAGCCCCGGCAAACCTCCGCCAACTGGAGGAGAACCTCGCCGCCATCCGCCGGGGCCCCCTCGATGACGATGAGATGCGCTTCATCCGCGACTTCGGCGCCGCCGTCGAGCGCGAGCGCCGCTTCTTCCTGTAGCCGCCCCGCCGCTGTGGAATAATCGCTCTCAGAGGAACAAATGGCCAATCCCAAGTACGCCGAAGCGGATCGCCCCATCCCCCAAGCCACCGAGGCGGGCCAGCTCAGCGACGGCACAAAGATCATGGTCCGCGCCCCTCGCCAGCGCGCCTGCGGCCTTAAGGACGAAAAGGGCAAGATCTGCGCCGGCCACCTCAAGCGCTGGTATTTTTTCGGCGAGGAAGTGAAGCGGCTCTACGGCGAGAACGCCGAGATCTACCGCTGCGAAAACTGCAAGTCGCTTTACTTGCCCAATCCCGGGGAAGCGCCCCGCAGCGGGACTCTGGCCTATTAAGAGACGGCCGATTGAGCGATTTCAGGGTGTCTCAAAACCGAAAGCCGCATTGGTTCGCTTCGGGAGGTTCACTCGGGCTGAAGCGTTCCAATGCGGCCGGCCCTGGGGTTAGGACCTGGGGCGCGGCGTCGATGGGCGGTCTCGCATTAAGCTCTTTTCCCTGTGTGCTCCTGGTGAAGCTTACCGCGTTCCTGTACCCTTCACCAGCGATCCCGACCCGGCCGATATCCGACACCCCGTGGGGAGCCAACAAACTCGTATCGACGACTCAACCCGAACGCCTGACACTCAAAAAAAAGGACCCTCTGCGCAACACGCAATCGAGAGAACGACGGATAAGAAACTCAAACACCGGCTCCCGCAAGCACGACGTTTCCAGCTCCAATCGTTCCACCCGCTCACCTGTTGTCGCAGAGGGCAGGTTCAGAGAGTTCATCAATTCGCTATGAAGTGTAGCAAAAGAGATGCCAAGGTCGCACATTAAAAAAGTCCATTGTTTTCAACAAACGCCAGACATGGAGGCCACGGCTTTGGCCCCCGTGGCCCCACGAGGTGTGGCATGGTGACACAACCTTGGGCGCCTGCCCTCTTCTGGGCGCTCGGCGGTCTCACCCTCGCCTCCGCCGCCCAGGAAATGGACTACCAGGTCTACACCGAAGCCCCCCGCATCCTGCTCAACCAGCGGCGATTGCGCCTGCTGCGCCGTGAGCGCGAACGCGAGACCATCCGCTGGCAGCAGTTCAACGCCCTCATGGCAGGCAACGCCCGGATGGAAGAGACAGGCTTCTCCAAAGCCCTCTACTCGATCGTCACCGCCACCCCCGCGCCCTGCCGCGAAGCGATCGACTGGGCCGTCAGAACAGCCTCAATCTCCGACCCCGCCCAACTGCGGGAAATGGCCATCGTCTATGACTGGTGCGCCGCTTCCGTGCCTGAATCGAGCGGTGGCATGCTCGCCCGGCGGTTGAGCGTCGTGCTGAAGTCGAGGCCGCTCGAACCGGCGCATGTGCGTTCGGCTGTCTTCGCCGCCCTCGCCCTGGCCGACATCGAAGGCGAAGCCTCCCAGTCTCTCCTCAAGCATGCCGCCGAGGCGTGGTGGAGCGGGCGAGTTCTCCCTCAATTGAGCGCCCACCGCATGCCGTTCAAGTCGCGCGAGGAACTCTACGCCGTCGCGGAGTTCCTGCACGTCATGCGCGACAATTTCAGGGTCGATCTCCGCGAAGGGGCCTCCAAGTGGTTTGAGGAACTCCCCGCCATGCTCCTGCTGAGCTACTACCCTCAGCCTTGGCCCGCCGCCGAAAATGAATACCGCATCCCCGCCTACATCGGCAAACAGGAGCCAAGCCTGCGCGAGGCCACCTTCTCCCGTGCCGCGGAATTCGCCCTGGTCGCCTACGACGGCAACGCCCAGCCCCACCAGTTCCTTCAGGGCTGGCTGCTCCAGGACCGGTTCCTGCTCCGCTCCCCCCTCGGCGCGCCCTACGAGTTCCTCTGGGCCAACCCCTACCTGCCCGGCCTCTCCTTCACCTATATGCCCGATCTCTTCCACGCCCACGGACGCCTGTTTACTCGCGCCGGATGGGACGAAGATGCGCCCTGGTTCGGCTTCTGGGACGGGCAGGCTCAGTACTTTCGCGCCGGGCAGCGCGTCCAGGTTAACCTGGCCTCCAAACCCGCGCCGCTCGAGCTCGGCCCCATCCGCGTCTTCTTCAGCGGCGAAGCCACCCGCTTCCAACGCGGCTGGACGCCGCCCGCCCAGGAAGGAGAAAAACCGGTGGAAGAGGCCGCTTTCGTCCTCGGCCTCGAACCCGAAACCGCCTACGACGTCGAAGTCGACCTCGAGGAAATCGTCGAGATGCGCTCCGACTCCGGCGGGATCCTCGCCTTCCGCTTCGACCCCGGCCGCAAAGGCCAGGTCCGTCTCCGCAAGGCTCTGCCCGCCGCAAAATAGGCGAGCTTCCCGCAGCGGCCGCCCCTTGACGCCGGTTCCGGCTTGATGAAGACTGCGGCCATGAACAAGCTCCTGATGGCCGTCATCGTCTTAGGCGCCTTCGCCGTTCTCCTGGTGGTCGGCCGCTATTGGAACCTCCGGCCCGATACAGCCGAGCGCCACATCGTCCATGTTGGAGAGACCGCCGTCCTCACCACCCCCAAGGCCGGGCGGATCTGGCTCGCCCGCGACAAGCGGAGCTGCTACTCCCTCCAGGTCGCCATGACCAACAACGATCAGGTCTCGTTGGACAACGCCGGGCAGCGCGGCGAGGCCTTCCCCGTGGCTTCGGGAACCCAGGTTCGCGTGAAGGGTGAATCGGTCAGCGCCAGGCAGGTCGAACTCCTCGACGGCCCCGACGCCGGCAAGACCGGATGGGTCGAGTTCGAGTACCTGCGGCCTCGCCGACCCGGCGAGTTTCAGTAAGGAAAGCGGCGGATGCGCCTCATGCCGCGGCTTCCGGCCAGTGCCCGCGGACTCCTTGAGGATTGACAAGCATCTTCCACTTCTCGTCGAATCGACCGGAGATGTCCGGCCGGTCGCGCAGCGTGCTCTCCAATCCGAGTTGTGCGTGCGGGCGTTGAATTTCTCCCTCGAACTCGAGGCGGTCGGCGATCTCTTCCCACCGGTTCGTCAGCCCGCCCGGATCGATCAGGACGATCCGGTCGCCGCGGACGCCGAAGTTCTTCAGATGCGCGTCCAACGAAAAGACGCCCCGCCGCCAGCCGGCCTGTCTCAGTTCCAGGAAGCGGTTCAGCCAGACTTCGATCTCGTCAAACCGGCGCTCCCTCGCCAGATCGTTGATCCGCTCGTCCAGCGTCTGCTCGACCCGTTCGGTCGCCTCTTCCACCACCAGCCAGCCCGGCCAACCTCCGACCTTGACGCGAACCGGGGGGAAGGTCACCGTCTCTGCAATCAATCCGCTGCCCGCCAGTTTTGTTTCCGCCAGCAGCTCTCCGAATCGGTCCCGCTTCCTGTACAGCCGGCGAGTGGCCCCAATGTGCGACGCGAGCCAGACGCTGACGGGGAGGATGACAACCACCGCTTCGGCCGCCAGCCTCAGCAACTTGATCTGCTTGGCCGGACGATCCAGCAGGCGCCGGCGCCATCGCCGGGGCAGGTAGGTCTCCAACTTGCGGACGGCCCGCCACATGGCGATCAGCGCCAGAATCTCCCTGGGCCGCCGTTCCCTCTTCACCACCCAGTTCCGCGAAGCGTACACCACCTTGCCCACGCCTTCGCCCAGATACTGGAGTTTTCCGGCGGTCAATTCCTCCGGCGCGCGCGAGAGCACGCGCCGCTCTTTGGCGGATTGTTCAAAAAGGCCGGCCTGCGCCATCGGAGGCCTCACTGTGGGCCGCCGCCGGCGCCGCTACCGCTACTCTCAGAGCCGGCGGCGAACCAGTGCATTCCCTGACCCCTTCATTGTACGAGCCTGCGCAAGTCCACGACTAGGATATCCTTGTCATTCGTACTCACAGGAGCAGGAGCGCCGCAAAGACCGTGACCGCCAGGAGAAGCAAGGAACCCTTTTCCTTTCTGGTGATGGCCCAGGTGGTCACGGTGATGTGGTTCTCGATGGTCTTCCTTGCCAAGATCGTCACCCTGCACTTCAGCCCCTTGATCGACTACCAGGTGGGCGAATGGCTGGTCAACTATTCGCAGGGATTGGTGCGGCGCGGCCTGGCGGGCGAGATCGCGATGAGACTCTCCGCCGCAACCGGCGTGGACGCAGTCATCCTGCTGAAACTGATGGGCGGCTCCTCGGTCGCGGCCTTCCTGTGGATCTTCATCCGCCGCGTCGCCGCGGCCCCCGGCTTGAGCCGGAATGAGCGGTTCGGCCTTCTGTTCATGCCCACGGGCGTCTCCTTCGTCCTCCTCAATCCGCAGGCCATCCTGCGGAAGGATTATGTCGCCTTCGTGGCATTCTTCGCTGTTCTCGCCCTGGTTGAACGGCCCGGGCCTCCGCGGCTGTGGCGAATCGGCGCGCTGTTGGCCGCCGCCGGCTCGCTGGCGATCCTGGTCCACGAGGTCTTCCTTCTGCTCTTCGTGCCTTACCTCGTCCTCCTGCTCTGGGCGCGCCTCTCGCCGCCACCCGGAGGCCGTTGGAAAGCCGCCCTTCAAATCGCGGCTCTTCTCGCAGTGCCCTGCGTGGTGGCCCTTGCCATCCTTTCCAACAATCCCCGCCCCGGCACGGCATACAGGATGTGCACCGATGCTCAGCAGTACGCCCACTCCCTCAAGTGCACCCCTCTGCCCAAGGCGCTGACCTTCATTGACATGGGCCAGGAAAGCGCATTCGCCATTTCCTACAACCGGCTCATCCGCGAACAACTCTGGGGACTCCCGTCCGCCGTCTGGTGGATTGTGATTTATCTGCCCTTCGGCTGGCTTCACTACGAAGTCCTCTGGCGGATCTTGCGAGCCCAACTCGGCGCGGAACGCGAGAACGACGCACGGTTCACCGCCGCGGGTCTCTGCATCTTCAACGCCGGGCTGATCGTCGCCATGTCTGCGGTCGGTTTCGACGTCGGCCGTTGGATCTTCATGGTCACTGCGCTTGCCACGGTCTCCGCGGCTTCACCTGTCTGCGCTCAGAGTCTCTCTTCCTGGTTCACGAGTCTTCCTGTCCGAGGCCGACTGCCGCGGCTGCCCGCGATGCGGTCCAGCCTCTACTTGCCCTGTCTCCTCGCAGCCGCGTTCTGCTCTCATCAGTTCCATATCCCGCATTGCTGCTTCGTCCGCCTGCTCGACTTGTTCTGGTTCGTCGGCGACATCCATGACTACCTGTACGGAGCGCCGGAGGAGCCCTTGGCTTTGCTCACCTGCCTGGGGATGCGCTGCTTCTGACGTCCCGCGGAAGCGCTTCGCCGCATACTTGACCCTTTTCGGACAATTTGATACGTTTATCGCAGCCTGATGAGCGATTCCGACCTCCCCGCGGCGCGCCGCCGTGTCCGTATGACTCTTGCCCACCGCCAGCCGGATCGCGTCCCCATCGACTTGGGAAGCACCTCCGTCACCGGCATCCATGTCTCCGTCGTCGCGGCGCTGCGCGAGTATTACGGGCTGCCCCTCCGCCCCATCAAGGTCTACGACGTCTCTCAGATGCTCGGCTCTGTCGACGCCGATCTGGCCGCAGCGATGGGCGTTGACACTTGGGGAATCCCCCGAAGGCGGTCCCACTACGGCTTCGCCAACGAAAACTGGAAGCCCTGGAATCTGAACGGTCTCGAGATCCTCGTCGGCGGCGGTTTCGAAGTCGACACCGAACCCGGCGGCGATATCGTCATCTACCCGCAAGGCGACCGCTCCGTTCCCCCTTCCGGCAGGATGCCCGCCGGCGGCTGGTTCTTCGACGCCATTATCCGGCAAAACCACTTCGACCCGGACAAACTCGACCCCGCCGACAACCTGGAGGAGTTCCGCCCGCTGTCGGATGATGACCTCGCCTGGAACGCCGGCTGGCTCGCAGAAGGCGAAGCCACCGGCCGCGCGATCGTCGCGGGATTCGGCGGAACCGGATTCGGCGACATCGCCATCGTCCCCGCCCCCGGCTTGAAGGACCCGCGAGGCATCCGCGACATCACCGAGTGGTATGTCAGCCTCCGTTCCCGCCGCGGCTACATTCACGCCGTCTTCGAAAAGCAGTGTGAAGTCGCGCTGGCCAATCTGGCCAGGATTCACGCAGCCGTCGGCGACCGGATCGATGTCGTCTACCTCTGCGGCACTGACTTCGGAACCCAGACCTCCTCGTTCTGTTCAGTCCCCACCTTCCGCGAACTTTGGCTCCCCTACTATCGGGCCATTTGCGGCTGGATCCACGCCAACACCTCCTGGAAGTGCTTCAAGCACAGTTGCGGCGCCGTGGAGAAATTCCTCGAAAGCTTGATCGAAGCCGGCTTCGATATCATCAATCCCGTGCAGTGCTCGGCTGCCGGCATGGACCCGGCGCGTCTGAAGCGCGCCTACGGCGATCGCCTTGTCTTCTGGGGCGGCGGCGTCGATACGCAAAAAACCCTCGCTTTCGGAACGCCCGAGGAAATCAGAGCTGAAGTTCTAAGCCGCTGCGAGATCTTCGCCCCCGGAGGCGGCTTCGTCTTTAATCCCGTTCACAATATCCAGGCGCGAACACCGGTGGCCAATGTCGTCGCCATGCTCGACGCCGTTCATGAGTTCAATGGAGTCATTCATGCCTGAATTCGAAAAACTACATA
>CAYWST010000231.1:0-2080 GCA_964461075.1 uncultured Solibacteraceae bacterium
GACGCACCTCCCTGAAGGACGCGATTCGGCTGACGGGTTCGGGCTTCTTGGTCATCTCTTCGACGGCGAAGCCTTTTTCGGCGAGAGCTCCTGTGGGGCAGGACTGGACACACTTGCCGCAGGCGGTGCAGTGGCGGGATTCGCCCCAACTACGGTTCAACTCGCAGACAAGCTGGGAGCCGATGCCGCGTCCGCCGATCTCCCAGACGTGAGCGCCCTCGACGTCGGCGCAAGCGCGGACGCAGCGGGAGCAAAGGATGCATCGGTTGTGGTCGAGAGTGAAGCGGGTATGCGAGAGGTCGACCTTGTGATTGGGATAGCGGTAGGTGTAGCGAGTGTTCATCACGCCGAGCCTGGCGGCGGCCGACTGCAGTTCGCAGTGGCCGTTGGCGACGCAGACGGCGCAGATGTGATTGCGTTCGGCGAGCAGAAGCTCGACGATCATCTGGCGGTAGGAGCGCAGCTTGGCGTTGTCGGTGGTGACGGACATGCCGTCCTGCACGGGGGTGGTGCAGGCGGGCAGCATCCGGCCCATTCCTTCCACCTGAATGAGGCAAAGGCGGCAGGCGCCGACGGGCTTGAGTCCCTTCATATTGCAGAGGGAGGGGATGTGCTTGTTGTTGTCGGCGGCGGCCTCAAGGATCGTCTGACCGGACCTGGCCTGAACGATCTCGCCGTCGATGCGGATTGAGATTCTGTTGGGCATGATGATTCTCCTGGCCTCCACGTGTCAGTCGCCGTTGCGGATGTCGCAGCGCAGGCAGCGGCAGCTCTCCTCCATGGCCTCCACTGGGGCGAGACCGGCGACGGCCTCGGCGAAGGATTGGGCGCGTTTGGCCGCGGGCAATTCATGGGCGTGATGGCGGGGGCTCTCGCTGGGGTGAGCGGGAACGCTCTGGGAGATTTCGAACTCCGGCAGCAGATCTTTCCAGCGTTTGACGCCGGTAAGGCGGAGGTCGATGTAGCGCGCGGCGCGTTTGCCGTAGCCCATGGCGTTGGAGACGTTGGAAGCGCCGCTGATGAGGTCGCCCCCGGCGTAGAACTTCTGGCGGGAGGTTTCCAGCGCGTAACGGTCGACTTCAATGAGGCCGTTCTCCTTGATCTTCAGGCCGCTGGCCTTGGCGAAGTCGATGTCGACGGCCTCGCCGACGGCGAGGATGACGGTATCGCAGGCGAGGCGCTGGATTTCGTCGGTGGTGACGGGGCGCCGGCGTCCGCTCTTGTCGTACTCGCCGAGCGTGGTCTTGGCGACCTCAATGGCGATCACTTTGCCGTCGGCGTTGCCGACGATGCGGTGCGGCGTGGCCAGGAAGACGAGCTTGGCGCCTTCGGCCTCGGCGGCTTCGGTCTCCTCGGGAATCGCGGGCATGTCCTTCCGCTCGCGGCGGTAGATGATCGTGACATCGGCGCCGAGGCGGAGCGCTGTGCGGGCGCTATCGATGGCGGCGTTGCCGCCGCCGATCACGGCGACTTTTTTCCCGAGCGGCGTCTGGTGGTTCTTGGCGACGCCCTCGAGGAAAGGAAGCGCGGGGATGACGCCTTCCAGTTCAGTGCCGGGCAGGTAAACCCAATTCTCCTTCCAGGTGCCGATGGCGAGGAACACTGCGTCATACTGGGCGTCGAGGTCGTTGAGGGAGATGTCCTTGCCGACCTGGGTATTGAAGACGAACTGAACCCCCATGCGGGCGATGAGATCAATTTCGTGGTCCAGGGACGACTTGGGTAAGCGATATTCGGGGATGGCGTAGCGGAGCATCCCGCCGGCCTGGGCGTTGGAGTCGTAGACGACAGCTTCATGGCCGAGCAGGGCGCAGTAGAAGGCGCAGGCAAGGCCAGTGGGACCGCCGCCAACGATGGCGACGCGCTTGCCCGTCGCCGGCTTCTTCTGTGCGACAACCTGTGCGGCGACGGCTTCGTAGCGTTCGGAGCCGTAGATGGAGTCGGCGATATACCGGTGGACGTCGCGCATGTTGACGGCTTCGTCGATGGCGGCGCGGCGGCAGCGGTTGTCGCAGGGGTGCTGGCAGACGCGGCCGGTGGAAGCGGGCAGAGGGTTGTCGAGCACGACGCTCATGAAGGC
>CAYWST010000231.1:2090-9120 GCA_964461075.1 uncultured Solibacteraceae bacterium
GGCCTCCTCGAGGCGGTCTTCCTTCACCAGCTCGAGGAAGCGGGGGATGTTCATGTGGAGCGGGCAGGAGTTCTCGCAGGGGCTGAGGGCGAGGTCTTCGCAGACGCCGGCGCGGCAGCGGCGGGCGCGGATGTGGTCCTCGAACTCGTGGCGGAAGTGACGCATGGTGGTGAGGACGGGGTTGGGAGCGGTCTGGCCGAGTCCACAGAGAGAGCAATCGCGGATCATGCGGCTGAGCTCGTCAAGGAGTTCGAGCTCCTTGTCGGTGGCCTTGCCGTGCGTGACGGAGTTCAACATCCGGAGGGCCTGATCGAGACCGGAACGGCAGGGGATGCACTTGCCGCAGCTCTCCGAGTGAGTGAACTCGATAAAGTAGCGGGCGACGTCGACCATGCAGTTGTCTTCGTCCATGACGACCATGCCGCCGGAGCCCATGATGGAGCCGAGCTGGGCGAGGGATTCATAGTCGACGGGGACGTCGAACATCTCCTGGGGGATGCAGCCGCCGGAGGGTCCGCCGGTCTGAACGGACTTGACGGTGCGGCCGTTGGGAGCCCCGCCGCCGACGTCGTAGACGAAGTTCTTGAGCGGCGTGCCAAGCGGCATTTCCACGAGGCCGGTGGAGACCACCTTGCCGACGAGAGAGAAGACCTTCGTGCCGGGGCTCTTGGAACTGCCGGTTTCAGTGAACCAGGCGGGGCCCTTGGTGACGATGGGAGCGATGTTGTACCAGGTCTCCACGTTGTTGATGTTGGTGGGGTAGCCGTAGAGGCCGCTCTGGGCGGGGTAGGGCGGGCGCGGAGTGGGACGTCCGGCCTTGCCTTCGAGAGAGCGGATGAGGGCGGTTTCCTCGCCGCAGACGAAAGCGCCTGCGCCCTCGACGAGGCGGATATGGAAGTTGAAGCCGCGGCCGAGGATGTTCTGGCCGAGCAGGCCGTATTCGGTGGCCTGGTCGACGGCCTCCTGGAGGCGGTGGACGGCGAGCGGGTATTCGGCGCGGACGTAGACGATGCCTTCCTGGCAGCCGGTGACATACCCGCCGATGATCATGCCTTCGAGCAGCGAGTGCGGGTCGCTTTCGATCTCGTTGCGGTTCATGTAGGCGCCGGGGTCGCCCTCGTCGGCGTTGCAGATGATGTACTTCTTCTCCGCTTTGGCTTTGCGGAGAAACTCCCACTTGATGCCGGTGGCGTAGCCGGCCCCGCCGCGTCCGCGGAGTTTAGCGGCCTTGACGGCCTCGATGACGGCGTCGGGGTTGGAATCGATAAGAACTTTGTAGAGCGCCTGATAAGTCCCGACCGCGAGCGCCTCTTCGATGTCGTCGGGATTGATGAGGCCGCAGTGCCGCAGGACGATTTTCTTCTGGCCCTTGAAGAAGGGGACCTCGGACCAATCGGGGATATCGGGGTAGCCGGCGCCATATTTGATGTGGCCCGTGATGTGGTCCCATTCCTCCACCTTGCAGAGGGCGAGTTCGGCGGGAACGCGGCCGGCGGCGAGGTCGTCGACGATGGCAGGGACATCGCTGGCCTGAACGCGCTGGAGGATCACGACGGGCTTACCGGGAAGCCAGACATTGACGAGCGGCTCGGCGGCGCAGAATCCGAAGCAGCCCGTGCGGGCGAGTTTGACCGAGAATCCGCGCTGGTCGAACTGGTCCGAGAAGGCCTGATAGACGGCTTCGGCGCCGTTGCCGGTCCCGCAGGTCCCCATGCCGACGGTGACACGGGGGTGGGCAGGCAGAAGTTTGGCTAACCCTCGTTCACGCGCATCGTTGAACGAGGAGAGATCGGTGATTCTCATCTAGCGGCGTCCCCCTTTACGAAGCGCCTCGACTTCGCGCTCGAGCGCGCGCTCGTTGACGTGACCGAGGATGTTATGGTCAACCTCCACGACGGGAGCCAGGGCGCACTGCCCGAAGCAGGCGACGGTGCGGAGCGTGAATTTGCCGTCGGAACTCGTGGCGGAAAGCTTGTCGGCGCTGCCGGAGTCCTCTTCCTGCTTGATGCCGAGTTGATATTGGAGCCGTTCGAGGAGGGTGCGGGAACCGCGCGTGTGGCAAGCCGTTCCGCGGCAAATGCAGACGGTGTGGTCTCCCTGCGGCTTCAGATTGAAAAGCGCGTAGAAGGTGGCGACGCTGTAGATCTGCGCGCCGGGGATACCGGTTCGAAACGAGACGTAATCGAGGACGTCCATGGGCAGGTATTTGCGCGGCTGGCTTTCCTGAATCTCTTCAAGGAGCCCGAGCAGCATGCCGGGGCGGCCTTTGTGTTTGGCGATGAGGCCATCCAGGAACTCCTGTTCCTGGAAGGACAAGGTTGGCAATGTAGATGAGGCCATAAAAGTACGGATTGCGACCTCCGTCGATACAAGACAATCACATCTGGATGTCGGGAACAAGGGGGTGGTTGACACTCTTGTAAAGAAACGCAACACCTTGACTCGCCTGCGATAGACCGAAAGGCGAATCTAAGCGGAGCAAGCGCTCCTGTTTTCGCAACTCCTTCTCCGGCCGCCTCCCGCCGTCGCCGCAAGTCATGATCGCGCAGCCCCAATCACGCCCAACCCCTATGGCCGCCCGATGTCCACCGGCAACCCCTTGAACTTCGGCCCCGAATACGGCGCGCGGTCCCAGAAATCCGTCCTCCCCTTCCCCCGCGGATCTCCCGTCTCCCTCATCCAGCCCTCCACCCGCGCCGCCAGCCCGCGCTTCACCCCCGCATACGCCGGCTCCCCGGCCACGTTTCTTACCTGGTCCGGATCCTTCTTCAGGTCGTACAACTCCTCGCCTGTCCGCTTGCCGAAGCAAAGATCGAAGTAAGGCTGTGGTTTCTCCCGCAATAAGAGCTCCTTCGTCCGGGAATTGTCCACATCTCCATACGGTCCCACCGCCCAATAGAACTCCGGATCGCCCGCGGGCCACCGGTCCGGCTCCAGGTTCCGCAGATAGAGATACTCGCGCGTCCGGATCCCCCGCACCGGATAACTCAAGTCCCCCCGCCGCACGTTCGCATGCCGCTCCCGCTCGAGCATCACCGCGTCCCTGCGCGAAGTCCCCAGCAGGCTCTGCGCCGTCATCGCCGCCGGGCGCCCCACGCCCGCCGCCTCCAGGATCGTCGGAGCCAGATCCGCAATGCTTACGAAATCCTCCCGCGTCGCCCCCTTTCTGATCCGCGCCGGATAGCGCATCACCAGCGGAATCCGCACGCCGAGGTCATAACAGTTGGCCAGCCCGCGCGGCATCTGCCACCCGTTGTCGCTCGTCATGATCACCAGCGTGTTGTCCAACTCGCCCGTTCGGCGCAGCCGCTCCAGCAGCAGCCCGCATTCGGAGTCGAACTCCTCCACCTCGGCGGAATAGGCCAGGATCTCCCGCCGGACGATTTCACTGTCCGGCAGATGCCCCGGCACCCTCACTTTCGCCGGATCCATCCGCGACGCCCGATTCTGCCCCCGGTTCCACGGCACGTGCGGATCGTGGCTCCCGAACCAGAAACAGAACGGCTTTCCCGCCGGCCGCGCCCCCAGAAACGCCTCGAAATCCTTGAACTGCGCCCCCGCCGGATTCGCGCTCTTCCCCGCCCTTGGCGACGTGCCCGGCCCAAAGCCTTTTCCAGAAAACCCCGTGAAATAGCCCGCCTCAGTCAACAAATCCGCGTAGATCGGCACATCCGCCGCCAGCGGCCCATACAGGCTCGCCGCCTCTCCCAGTCTGTGCGTCTCCTGCCCGGAAAGCAGGCTCGACCGCGACGGCGAACACGACGGGTTCGGCGCGAAAGCGTGCGTGAACACTACACCCTCGCTCGCCAGCCTGTCGAACACCGGCGTTCGCACCACCGCGTCCCCATACAGGCTCGCGTGCGGATACGCCCAGTTGTCTCCCAGCATCAGCAGAACGTTCGGCGGCTTCGCCGCCCCCGCCAGCAGCGCCGGGGCCGCCATCAACGCCCGTCTCGTCAGTCCTTGCGTCATGCCTGTCCTCAGCTTATACCGCCCGTCATATACTGGCTCCACAACTTCGATTCACAGGACCACCCATGAACCGCCGCTCCTTCCTCGAAATTGTGGCAGGCACAATTAATCAGCCTCAGCCCTCCACAACCAAACCCAACGTCATCATCATCCTCACCGACGACCAGGGCTACGGCGACCTCTCCGCCCACGGCAACCCGCGCCTCAAAACCCCGCGGCTCGATAAGCTCCACTCCGAATCCGCCCGCCTCACCGACTTCCACGTCGCCCCCATGTGCACCCCCACCCGCTCCCAGCTCCTCACCGGGCGCGACGCCCTCTCCAACGCCGCCATGAACGTCTCCAGCGGCCGTACCCTCCTCCGCCGCGACCTCCCCGCCATGCCCGAAATCTTCAAAGCCTCCGGCTACGCCACCGGCATCTTCGGCAAATGGCACCTCGGCGACTCCTACCCCTACCGCCCCGAAGACCGCGGCTTCGACCAAACCGTCTGGTTCCCCTCCTCCCACATCGGCTCCGCCTCCGACTCGTGGAATAACGACTACTTCAACGACGAATACCGCCACAACGGCGGCCGCAAGCGCTACTCCGGCTATTGCACCGACGTCTTCTTCTCCGAAGCCGCAAGCTGGATCCGCGCTCAGTCCGAAAAGCGAATTCCCTTCTTCGCCTACATCCCCCTCAACGCCGCGCACGGCCCCCTTTTCGTTGAAGACCGCTACCGCCGCATGTTCCAAGGCCTGCCCCCCAACCTCGCCAGCTTCTTCGGCATGATCGCCAACATCGACGAAAACGTCGGCAAGCTCGACGACATGCTCGCCTCCTCCGGCCTTCGCGACAACACCATCCTCCTCTTCATGACCGATAATGGCGGCACGGCCGGCGTCAGCTTCTATAACGCCGGCATGCGCGGCCAGAAGATCACTCTTTGGGAAGGCGGCCATCGCGTCCCCGCCTTCTGGCGCTGGCCCAAAGGCGGCCTCGCCGCCGGCAAGGACATCAACGAACTCTCCCACGTCCAGGATGTCCTGCCCACTCTCATCTCTCTCTGCGGCCTCAAAACCCCGCCCGGCGCGAAGTTCGATGGCGTCAGCCTCGCCCCCCTCCTCCGCGGCCAGTCCGCTCAACTGCCCGACCGCAAGCTCGTCATCCAGTTCAGCCGCATGAACGTCGGCCGCCCCCAATACGGCGACGCCGCCGTCCTTTGGAAGAAATGGCGCCTCGTCTCCAACAGCCGCCTCTATAACATCGCCTCCGACCCCGCCCAGCAGAACGACGTCATCTCCCAAAACCCCGAAATCGCCGCCGCCATGCGCGAACATTACGACCAATGGTGGAAGGACGTCGCACCCCGGCTCGACTCATTCCTCCCCGTCCACATCGGAGCCGACCAGGAGAACCCCACCCTCGTCTCTCCCACTGAATGGGCCGACTCCTTCCTTGACCAGGGCAACCAGATCCGCCGCGGCGAACCCCGCAACGGCGAATGGCACGTTATGGTCGAAAAGAGCGGACGCTATACCTTCCGCCTTCGCCGCTGGGCCAAGGAGGTCGACGTGCCCATGCGAGCGCCCCTGCCTCCGCACGACGGCGAAGACGGCGATTACCCCGCCGGCGTCGCTCTCCCCATCGCCTCCGCCCGCCTCCGCATCGGAGCCTTCGACAACACCCAACCCGTGCCCGCCGACGCCCGCGAAGCTGTCTTCACCCTTCAGCTCGCCGAAGGCTGGACCAAAATGCAAACCTGGTTCCACGACGACTCCGGCAAAGAACTCAGCGGCGCCTACTACGTCTACGTCGAGCGCCTGCCGTGAGCCGCCGCGATCTCCTGCCGCACCTGGCATGCCGGACTTCCACGCGCGCATCGCTATAGCGTCTTCAGCAAGGCGATCAGCGCCGCTGGTCCTCCGCTAAAAGCTTCAATCCGGACTCGTGACCGGCGATCGGTCCAGCCCCCAAGTGACAGCCTTTCGGTACATCGTCCTGCTTGAGCCTCCCTGGACCGGTCCCCACAACGGCCTGGAAAATGTTGTCCGCCTTCCTTATCTCCTCCGTCGCCTTGAACGCCGTCGTGGGCGTCACATTTTCGCCAGCGGGTTCGCCAGCAGCCCACCCACACGGTCACAATCTCCCGCTCTGACGACTGGAACGATCATCGAAAGGCCGTCAATGCTGCCATAGCGGAGGCAAAAGGAAGAAGGAAAGCGCCCGTTGCGTCAAAGCCGCCGGGTCGCCCGAGGAGGATTCGTGCTGTGTCGGCAGTTGCCCAGGACCGATCTATGGCGGTTGCCGCGGCGATCAGGAGATGGCGGTTTCTGAGCAGTTGTGTTCAGCCGTCAGCGAGGTGATCGATCTGGACAAGCGGAATGAAAAGCCGCTGCCCCGGCCCACCAGCGGGCCGCGGCTACGCCACCAGGATGCTGAACGCCAGCCCCCTCATGCGTCCAGCCCATGAAGCCGCGGGAACCCGCCTCTAATCACACCGGTTCATGGCGCTCCGACATAATAGGATAGATGAGTCCAGACGACTACAAAGTGGTGATTTACAGGAACGCGCCCACCGGCTGGGTCGCGGAAGTCCCGTCGATCCCCGGTTGCCATGCGCTCATGCCCACCCGCGAAGCCGCGCTGGCTGAACTCGCACTCGTTTTTCAGATGATTTCGGACGAGTACGCGGAGCGCAATCAGGCTCTGCCCGCCGATACCACTGAAATCCTCCATGCCTAGCGCGAAAGCAGGGGAGTTTCGCCGCGTTGCGGTAAAGCCCGGGTTCCACAAACCACGGCAAACTGGAAGCCACGAGCGATGGCAGCACTCCGACGGGCGCGCAACAACAATTCCCGTGCACGGTGGACTCGAAATCGAACCGCCCCTTTTTCATCGCATCCTCAGGCAGTTGGGGATCGATGCAGAGACGTTCGCACGCCTTCGCGAACCCTCTCAGTGGCAGAGGACAAGACTTCGACAGTCCGACGTCCGCACCAAATCCTCATCCAGCCGGATCCGGATTCGAACCTTCCCTCATTCACCGGACCGTTCGCCCAACACGCGCCCGGCC
>CAYWST010000232.1:0-9078 GCA_964461075.1 uncultured Solibacteraceae bacterium
TTCAGCTTCAAGACTCCCAAGAAAATTCCGGCCAATTTTCTAACCAACTGAACCTGTGGGACTTATAGCCGGACAGCAGTGACCCGTTCTATGTTGCGAAAGTTCTGGCGGTGCGGTAGAGCGCCAGCGGGTACACCGGGCCAGCGATTTCGAAGGAAACCGCGAGGGCGGACGACACTAACTGCCCCCTGGAGACGCGCTCAGCGATTTCCTCAATGGCCGATTGCTCAGCCCGGCAGATGGCCTCTTCCCGCGTGACACCGTGGCCGACCACCCAAGTCAATTCAACCACTTCCGCGATCCAACTGTCGTCGGCCTTGCGTTCGACCTGAATGGTAAGTCTCATTCTGGTTTCCTCAAAAATACCGGGAAGCCGGGCTCAGGATCGGCCTCCCGGTGTCATAGTTAACGAACAACCGCATTGAGCTTGCGCCCGTTCACCGAAGACTGCTTGCCACTTCGTCGAGCCAATCGGGGCGCTTCAGCACGTCTCTTGGACGCGAGCCGTCCGGAGGCCCGATGATGCCGTCGCGCTGCATCATGTCGAGGATGCGGGCGGCGCGGCCATAGCCCAGCCGGAGTCGCCGCTGCAGAATCGAGGTGGACGCCTTGCCCATTTCCAGAACCACCCGGACGGCGTCCCGGTAAAGCGGGTCTTCCTCGCCGTCAAAATCCTCCTGTTCTTCAGCGTCTCCATCCTCAGAGGGAGGAGCTAAGAGATAGCTCTGGTCATAATCGGGCTGGGCCTGATTCCGCCAGAAATCAACTACTTCCGTGATTTCGCCCTCCGTCACGAAGGCTCCGTGAACACGCAGCAGCCGCGACGTTCCAGGGGGTAAGAACAGCATGTCGCCCCGGCCGAGGAGATGCTCGGCTCCCATGACGTCGAGAACCGTCCGGGAATCGACGCGGGTGGCGACGCGGAAGCTGATGCGGGCCGGGAAGTTCGCCTTGATCAGACCGGTAATGACATCGACGCTGGGGCGCTGCGTCGCCAGGACGAGGTGCATGCCGACCGCGCGGGCCATCTGGGCCAGACGGATGACGCTTTCTTCGACTCCGGCGCGCTCAAGCATCATCAGGTCCGCCAACTCATCGATGACGATGAGGATGTAGGGCAGAGGCCGCTCATCGGGCAGCGCTTCGGCCCGGCCGTCCTCGAATAGCGACATGGGCCTTTCGTTTTTCTGGCGGATCTTGCGGTTGAACTGATCGATGTTGCGAACGCCGTAGCTCGCCAAAAGCTTCAGGCGCCGCTCCATCTCCAATACGGCGTTCCGGAGGGCGTTGACGGCCTTCTTGGGCTCGGTGATGACCGGCGTCAGCAGATGGGGGACTCCATCGTAGATGCCCAACTCGACGCGTTTGGGGTCCACCATGATCATCCGCACCTCGTCAGGGGTCGACTTGAACAGAATCGACATGATGAGGGTGTTGAGCATGACGCTCTTGCCGCTGCCGGTGGAACCGGCAATGAGCAGGTGCGGCATCTTTTCGAGCTCGGTCACGCGGATGCGCCCGCTGATGTCTTTCCCGAGCGCCACGGTCAGCCGCGAACCGGACTCGTTGAACTCGTCGGACTCGACGATTTCACGGAGCGCGATGGTTTCACGGCGCGAGTTCGGCACTTCGATCCCGACGGTCGGTTTCCCGGGGATGCGTTCAATGAGAATCGACTCCGCCTGCAGGCCCAGGCAGAGGTCCTCGCTGAGGGTGGTGATCTTGGCGATTTTCACGCCCGCGTCGGGCTTGAACTCGAATGTGGTGACGACCGGACCGGGGTTGATCTGGACCACATTGCCAAGAACGTTGAACTCCTCGAGCTTCGCCTTGATGCGGCTCGCGATGTCCTTCAGTTCGAAGCTGTCGTACCCCTGCCGTTCGGGGGCCTGGTTCAGGAGCGAGGTGGCCGGCAATCTAAAGTGGGTGACGCGATGCTCTTCGCGCCTGGGCTTTGGCGTCGGGGCGGGCAGAGCCTCTTCGAAGCGGGGATCGCCCCGGTCGCCGTCCTCGAGGGTCCGGATGGGGATTTCGGCTTCCCAGGGAGGGGCGTCTTCGAGAACCGCCGTCGCCGAATGAGCGGGAGTCTCGGGGGGCGGATATGAACCGGAACGGCCTTCGCTGAGGTAGAGGGCCGCCTCCTGCGCCATGACCTGATCCTGGATGGGCGGGGGCTGTTCGTTGAGGTCGGCCATGAGGCCGGGCGGCGAGAGCGCGACGGCGTCATAACCGGCGCCGCCGGCCGCGGCAGCAGCTTTCCTGCGGCTGCGCTTGTCCTCCGCCGCCTGGGCGATCAAGCCCGCCTCGTCGGGGCCGGGCGTCATCTGATCGGCATCTCCGGCGTCTTTCCGGCGGCGCCACTGAAAGCCCGACAACCACTCTTTGAGGACCAATTCGCCCCGCTCGGCGGCGGCGGCGATCGAGAACGACGAAATCATGTAAAGCGACAATACCGCCGCCGTTCCGAGCAGGAGGATCGTGCCCCAGGAGTTGAGCCACTTCTCCAGCGTGGAAGCGAGCAGGAAACCAGCCACGCCTCCAGCAGGGAAAGCGCCGTTCCAGGGATAAGGCGGGGACACCTCGGCCAGCAGGCCTGCCGCCGAACTGACCAGCAGGGAATATCCGCCGAGACGCAGCGCAGGCGAATGGAATTGCTTGCCGCGAACCCAGCGCCATCCAAGCCACAGGATCAGGATGGGCGCCAGCCAGCCGGCGATCCCCATGGTCTGGAATACGAAATCGGCCACGTGCGCGCCGGCGACGCCGATTTTGTTTGCGGTTTGGGTCTTGCCGGTCGCCGTGCTCCAACTCGAATCGGTGGGGTCGTAGGAGAGAAGGGAAACCAACAGTGCGGCGCCGACGGCCAACAACACAACCCCCCTCAGCTCTCGGAGCCTGGGAAACGGCGACGAAATGTTTTGCCTCATCCTCCCAAACGGCGGAAAAAGGCAAGGGCCAAAATCAGTATACCGAAGACGATGCGGTAGGCAACGAAAAAGCGCAGGCTCGACCGGCGCAGGTAGCGAAGAAAGAACGAAATAACGAAACATCCACTGAGGGCGCTGGCCGCAATGCCCGCGGCGAAGATCCCCTGTTCGCCCGGGGGGATCCCGCCGGATTTGTGCAAATCGTAGAACGCCTTTGCCGCCGCGGCGGCGATGGCCGGCGTGGACAGGAGGAAGGAAAAGCGTGCCGCCGGGGCGCGGTCATAGCCGCGTAGAAGGCCCGCCGTGATAGTGATTCCGCTTCTTGAAGTGCCCGGCACGACGGCGAGAGCCTGCGCCAGGCCGATGGCCATGGCGTCCGGAAGCGTCATGTGGGCGACGTTCTTGTGGAGTTTCGCCCGCCGGTCGGCCCAGCCCATCAGTAAGCCCACGGCGATCAGCATGAACCCGATGACCCAGGGCGAGCGCAGTGTCGTTTCCACGGCGTCTTTGGCGAACCAGCCGACAATTCCGATCGGCACAGAACCGGCGGCGAGATACCAGAGCAGCCGGCCGTCTTCGGTCAGGTCCGGATCACGGCCCCAGCGCCGGCCGGCAGCGGCGCCGAGGATTTGAAGCCAATCGCGGAAGAAATAGACCAGCACGGCCAGCAAAGTGCCAAAGTGGAGCGCAATGTCGAACGCCAGACCCTGGTCCCTCCAACCGAGAAGCCATGGGGCGAGGGCGAGATGTGCGCTGGATGAAATCGGGAGAAACTCCGTGAATCCTTGGATAACGGCGAGGAAGATCGCCTGGTAGAGGGCCATAATGGGAGGTAAGGCTAATGGTAACCCATAGGCCTATGCCGTCCGGGCCGGTTATAACTCATTCAGCATGACCAACACAAAAATTGTCGCGACGCTCGGTCCCGCCTCTTCGAGCCCCGAGATGATTCGCCGGCTGCTGCTGGCGGGAGTGGACGTTTTCAGGCTTAACGCATCGCATGGTTCGATCGAGGAGCGCCGCGCCTCCGCCGGCCATATTCGCGAAGCCGCGGCGGAGATGGGCGTCGAGTGCGGAATCCTGCTTGATCTCCAGGGGCCCAAGATCCGCCTCGGGACATTTGAAGGCGGCCATGCCGTGCTCGCCGAAGGCGCCGAGTTCACGCTGACAACCGAACCGGTGCAGGGAAACGCTCACATCGCCTCCACGACCTACGCGGACTTCGCCAAGGACGTCAAGCCGGGCGACCGCGTGCTGCTGGCCGACGGCGCTCTGGAATTCCGCGTGCTCGACTCGGACGGCATCCGCGCGCGCTGCACGGTTGTCACCGGCGGCGTGCTCAGCGACAAAAAGGGCATCAACCTGCCCGGGGTGCAACTCTCGACGCCCTCGCTGACGCGCCGCGATATGGAAAACCTCTCCGCCGGTCTCGAGAGCGGCGTCGACATGGTGGCCATGAGTTTTGTCCGGCGGCCGTCCGACGTCCTCCGTCTGCGGCTCTTCCTTGAGGAAAAGGGCGCGCCGCTGCCGATCATCGCCAAGATCGAGAAACCGGAGGCGGTGGAAAACTTCAAGGACATCCTCAGCGAAAGCGACGGGATCATGGTGGCGCGCGGCGATCTGGGCGTCGAAGTGCCCATGGAGAAGGTTCCGTTTATTCAGAAGTCGATCATCGACCAGGCCCGGCGCGCCGGGAAGTTCACCATCATCGCCACGCAGATGCTGGAAACAATGGTCGCCTCGGCGTCCCCAACGCGGGCGGAGATCTCTGACATCGCCAACGCCATCTACGACGGCGCCGACGCGCTGATGCTCTCGGCGGAGACCTCCGTCGGGCGCTATCCCGTCGAGGCGGTCTCCGTCATGGACCGGACCGCGGCCGAGGCCGAGGCATCGATTCGCAAGCTGGGCTTTCGTGAACTGCCGCAGCGCGAGTACGTCACGCACGCTGAGATCGTCGCCGATTCGGCCTACCATGCGGCCAAGATGGCCGGGGCGCAGGCGATCGTCGTTTTCTCCGCGTCGGGCGCGAGCGCGAGGCTTGTCGCGCGGTTCCGCCCGCCGGTTCCCATCTTTGTCTTTACGCCTTCGGTCGCCGCGTCGCGCAGCCTCTCGGTCGTCTTCGGGGCCAAGCCGATCATCGAGCCTCAGGTTCGGTCCACCGACGAGATGATGGCGTCCATGGACCGCATCCTCATTGAACGCGGATACGTCAAGCCCCGCGATAGCGTCGTCTTCGTCGCGGGCCAGCCCATCGGCCGGCCCGGCTCGACGAACCTCATGAAACTGCACCGGGTCGGCGAAGGGCGCTAGCCTTCGGCGCCTGTAAATTCGTGCGAACATTCTCCCTGGGCCGTCCGTTCATACAAATTGGGTGCGTAGTCTGGGACCGGTCGGAAGCTTGCGCGCCTAATCTGAGCAAGCAGAGGGAGATCGATGAAGAAGACCTTTGTGTTGATCCCTGGGGGCCTCGCCGCCTGTCTGGGGATCGCGATGGCGGCATTGGCCGTCAAAGAGCCGGCGCAGAGGCCGGCGCCCGCGTTGCAGGTTGAGCGGAGTGAAGTTCGCCTGGCGCGCGGCAAGTATCTCTATGAGCAAGCGTTTCATTGTGCCGGCTGCCACAACGAGCGTGACTGGTCGCGCTTCAGCGCTCCGAGTGTCGCCGGGCGGACAGGCGCGGGCGCCGTCTTCCCTCCCGAGCTTGGACTCCCAGGCCGGGTCGTCGCGCGGAACCTGAGTCCTGATCGCGAGACCGGCATCGGCGCATGGACCGACGGCGAGATTGCGCGCGCGATTCGCGAAGGCGTTTCCCGTGATGGCCGCGCATTGTTCCCTTTCATGCCCTATAAAGCGTATCGCGACATGAGCGACGAAGACCTTTATTCGCTCATCGCCTACATGCGCGCTCTGCCGGCGATTCGCAACGCGCAACCCGCGACCGAACTCGATTTCCCGGTCAGCCTCTTCGTGAAGTTTGAGCCCCAGCCGCTTGAGCGGGGCGTCGCGGCGCCGGACCGCAAAAACCGGCTCGCTTACGGCGCCTACCTCGTCAAGATGAGCGCCTGCGTCGAATGCCACAGCCCGATGGAGAAGGGTAAGATCGTCGCCGGAAAGGAGTTCGCCGGCGGGCACGAGTTCCACATCATGGGCTTCACCGTCCGCAGCGCCAACATCACTCCCGACGAGGAGACCGGTATCGGCAAGTGGAGCGAGGAGCGCTTCGTTTCAAAGTTCAAAGGCTACGCGAACATGACGCCCGAAAGCGCGCCGAAGCACACGCAGGCCAATTTCACGCTGATGCCGTGGATCGAGATGGCCTCCATGCCCGAAGAGGATCTGAAGGCCATCTACGCCCACCTGCGAACGCTCAAGCCGGTCTACAACAGCGTCGAGGTCCACCCGCCGCAAAGCGCCGCGATGGCGGCCTCCCGCTGATTCGGAACCGGCGCCCGCTCAGCGCTCCGCCGCGGGAATGGAGGTGAACGCCTCGCCGCCGAAGCGCAAGCCGAGTACGCTCACCGCTCCGCCCGAGGCGGCGAACTCCACCGAGCCGCGCTGGTTCGCCACCGCGGCAATGTTGCTCCGGAGCGTGAAGGCCGTTTTGTTGCGCGCCGGGAGCGTGATGGTCGAAGTCCCCAGCACCGCGCCGCCCGTGCTCTTGGCTGTCGCAGTAATGGTGATGGGGCCTTCGGAGGGATTGGCGACGGCAACGGAGGTCGTCAGTCCGGCGTCGTCGAAGATGAGCGTACCCCGCGTCCTCTGGCTTCCTGCAAAAGGCACGACGGCCTCCTGGTCCGCGCGTCCCGGAACGCTTTGCCGGAAGACGCCGTAGCCGGATACGCCTTCCGGCAGGATGAGGCGGGCCCATCCCTGCTGGAGCGCGCCAACGTTCGGCGCCTCCAAAAGCGCGATGCCATTGGCGGGGATGCTCGTCATCGCCGTCGTGCCGCCGAGCGCGGCGACGTTCATCGGCGTGCCGTCGTTGTTGAAGAAATGGACGCTCACCATTGCAGACGCGGAACCGCCGTTGTGCAGGTAGATCCCTGTGTAGAACCCTCCGCCGAAGGCGAACTGCGGCAGGATCTTCGTGCTGCCCGAATTGGGAATGGACTCGAAGGCGGGAACCGACGTGAACGCTTCGCCCCCAAACCGCAATCCAAGGACGCTGGCCGCCCCGGTGGGCACAGTGAACTCGACCGAACCCCGCTGCCCGGCCATCGATGGCAGGACGCTCTCCAGGTTCGCCGCCGTTTTGGCGTGGGAGAGGAGACCGATGTTGGTCGTCCCCAGGACGACGCCGTTATTGGCGTTCGCTCTCGTCGCCGCGTTCACGCCGCTCGACGTCGGGTTGGCGATCGCGATGGCGGTCTTGAGGCCTGAAGTGTCGTCGAAGATCAGCGTCGAGCTCTTCGTGTCGGAACCGGAGAAGGGGACGACGGCCTCCTGATCCGCCCGCCCGGCGATGCTCTGCCGGAAGACTCCGTATCCGATCACGCCGTCGGGGAGGTCGATTTGCGCCCAGCCTTGCTGCAATCCGCCGCTGTTAGGCGCTTCAAGCAGCGCCGTTCCGCCCGCCGCAAGACTGGCCGTCGCCGTCGCGCCGCCGAGAGAGGGCACGCTCAGCGGCGAGCCATCGTTGGCGAAGAACTTGAGGTTGACCGTTGCCGGGCCGGTGGTGGTGTTGTGCAGATAGATTGCTGTGTAGAAGCCGCCGCCGAAGACGAACTGCGGCAGGACTTTGGACGTTGGAGTGCTGGAGGCGTCAGACACCTGCAGGGTGTTCTTGTAGATGCGGTCCCCGCCGCCGGCCTGGCCATCGTTGTTGGCTGCGTTACCCGCCACGAAGAATGTGACCGCGCCGCCGGTTTGCGGGCCGGTCCAGTCCACTTCCCACGTCGAGGAGTTGGAAGCGCCCCGCCGCGTCCCTGCGCTCGTATGGGTCACGTATTGAATGCTGCCTCCACCGGTGACGATCCTGGTGTTAGCAGCATCCGAAATGGTGAAGGCGCCGGCCGGGTTGTTCGTATCGGCGGCGGATCGCGCGGTCAGACTGAAGCCCCACCGCGCGGCCACGGGGTCCACCAGCGTGATCCGCATGCGGACCCGCTGGCCGGGCTGATAGTTGACTGCGTCAACAAGCTCAACGCGAATGTTCCCGGGGCCGCTGTTTGCCGCCCCACCGTGACAATCCGTGCAATCCCCCTCATTCGGCACTCCCGCTGAGCCCGCCGGCGCACCCGACGAGTTCGCCCAGGCGATGCCCGAAATCAAAAGCGCCGGAATGGCGCGGAACAGTAGATTCCTCATGCTCCAGTTCTATCCCTTGCTATGAATCTTCAACACCCGGCAACCCATTCAGTTGTCCCGCTTTTCGATCTTAGCCTGCCAGCGCCTCCGACCGAAGCGAAAGATTCGGCTAAATTGGTAGGTGATGACCCTCGACGAACTCGCCCGGGAATACTCCGAGCTCCGGCAGCAAACTGAAGCTGTGCGGAGCTATCTTTGACATTCCCTCCAAACAAAAGAAATTTCAAGAGATAGAACAGCAGCTCGCGGCGCCGGACTTCTGGAACAATCAGGAAGGCAACCAGAAGATTCTTCAGGAGCGCAAGCGGCTCGACGAAGAGATCCAGCAGGACTCGCGTGTCGGCACGCTTGTCTCGGACATTGACACGTTGTTCGAACTTGGGCGGGAGGGCGAGGACGTCGCCGCCGAACTCGCCCGCGAAATCGCCAAGCTGCGCGAGACGGTCGACAAACTGGAAACCAGCATGCTGCTTTCCGGCGAAAACGACCACAACGGCGCCATCATGACCATCCACCCCGGCGCCGGCGGCACAGAAAGCCAGGATTGGGCCGAAATGCTGATGCGCATGTACCTGCGATGGGCCGAGCGCAACGGCATCGAAGCCAATGTGACGGACGAACTGCCCGGCGAAGGCGCCGGCATCAAGAGCGCCACCATCGAGCTGAACGGCGAGAACGCCTTTGGGCTGTTGCAGAGCGAAATCGGCGTGCACCGGTTGGTCCGCATCTCGCCGTTCGACGCCAACGCGCGCCGGCACACTTCGTTCGCCAGCGTCTTCGTCATCCCGCAGATCGACGACGACGTGAAGATCGACCTGAAGCCCGACGACATCAAGACCGATGT
>CAYWST010000233.1:0-9055 GCA_964461075.1 uncultured Solibacteraceae bacterium
GAGGTTGCCAGGGGATCATTCTGTCCGCCCACAAGGCAGGCCGTTTTCCCCAGAAGCGCCGCGGCGCAATTCGCCACGGGCCCAGGCAGCGGAGGAGCGGAAGCAATGTCGACGCCCTTGCCGTTCCATTGCAGCCACAGACAGCCGGCGAAGTTCCGCTTCTCGTCTCCGCCGCCGGCCAGAAGCAGCCCGCGCGGCGTCGAGATGGAGCCGCCATAGCCGAGCGGGCGCGGCAAGCGGTACTCCTGCCATCGGGCTCGCGGCGCGGCCAGAACGTAGATCGTGTCCACCCACTGCTTTGCTCCGCCTTCCCACTTCGAAACCGGGAAGTAGCTGCCACCGGCCACGATAAGCGCGCCGTTATGGACGCCTGCGAACTGTCCCGCGAGCGCGAGCGGCAAGTCTGGCAGGCGCTGCCAGGGCCACGATGCGCTCGCGCCCGCGGCAGCGGCAACCGGGCGGATCAGCATTGAGCCCCCGGCGGCGAGGACCCGGCGGCGGCTTGGCCTGCGCATGGATGCAGTTTTCAGTGCGCGGCGCATCGTGGAAACTGTTCGGGCGTAAACCCTGCGGCCTCGACGGCCGAGCGAAGCGCGTGTTCCTCCTGCCCGGAAAGGCGGCGTCGCGGCGGCACGGGGAAGCCGCAATCGATGCCCGACCACGTAAGCATTCGTTTGATCGACGCCAGCATTGGAAACTGAAGCACCGCGCGGATCAGATCGTTGATTCTATCCTGTGCGGCGCGCGCTTCAGCCCAACGGCCCGCCAGGCTGTGTTCGTAAACTCCCACGAATAGTTCCGGCGCGAGGTTGTAGAAACTGCCGATCCCTCCATGCGCCCCCATGAGCAGGCCAGCCGCGAGGACTTCATCTCGCCCGTTGAAAATCGTGCATCCCGCACGCTGAAGCAGCGAGAGCCGGTATAGGTCGAAGTCCGTGAACTTTAGGCCGATCACTCCGGGAATGGAACAAAGGTCGAGGATGTTCTCAATCGACTGGATCGCGGCGGAGAAGTCCGGGAAATAATAGACCAGCACCGGCACGGACGAAGCGGCGGCGATGGCCTCGTAATAGCTGCGCACCTCGGCGAAACTGTAAGCGGAGCCGGGCGGCAGGCTGCTGACGGCGTGAGCGCCGCTTCGGGAAGCGTGGCGCGCCAGACGGACGGCGTCAGCCGTGCTGTGGGCGCCGACGTGCATCACCACGCTGCGCCCCTGCGGCGTGTTCGCGATCGCGGCTTCCGCGGCGCGCTCGCGCACCTCAAGCGGCAGTTGCAGTCCTTCCCCAGTCTGCCCGCAAACGTAGAGGCCATGGCTGCCAGCTTCATAAAGTCTTGCGATGAGCATCTCGAAACTGGCGGTCAGCAGCGCACCCTCACGATTCAGAGGTGTGATGACAGCGGGAAGGATTCCGTGGAAGTGACTCATTGTCTCTCCTGGAGATGGCGCGCGGCGCCGGTGGAGTTGAGGCTCGACACCCTTCGGGCTTGCGGGTCGCGAGTGAGCGATCGGTCCGCTTGGTCCCGGACGCGCCGCATCCAGCCTCCGGCCTCCGTGGTGGTTTCGGTTCCGGCGGGAAGGTTATCAATCTGGCCGGGTCCGCGGCGATCGTCGTCGAGACCGTTGATGTCCCATACTCCCGGATCCTCCATGTAGCTATGGGACTCCGCTCTCAGAGCGAGGACGTCAGGCGTGTGGGGCTTCCCAGTCCCGGGAGCACTCGTAGAGGAACTCCTTGCGCCAGGCTGGGAGCGCATGGACTGGCCGGCGCGGATGGAGGCGCGGCTGTCCGAGCGAAGGCAGATTGTGACGCAGGTGTTGGCGAAGCGCGCGCCTCCGGCGGCCAGCCGGCCGGGGCTGGGCGCCTCCATCCACGGGCGGCTGCAACAGCCAAGGGCGTCCCAGCGGAGATCGCCAATGAGAATAAGGACGGCGTTTGGGCGGCGCGCGCAGGGCGCCGCGAGACCGCCGGCGAGATTGCGACGGGTCATTTCGGGGTCTCTGTCACCCACGATAAGGGGAAGCGGACGAGCGTGAGCGCGGCGATGCGCAGCCGCTGCGGGTCCGGTTCCCCACGTTCATAGAGGACGTAGATCGCGCCGTCGCGGCCCACGTTGATATCGGCGTACCCGCTCCAGCCTGGGTCGACGACTTTCTTGGCCTTCCACGTTGCACCGTCGTCTTCGCTGAGGCGGACGGTGAGATTGCGGCGATCGCGGCTCTGTCCGGGCGCGCCTTCAGCGGAACCTTTGAGCAGATTGTCGGGATTGACGAAGAGGAGCCTCTTCCCGCTGTGGCGGACAAGGCTGCCAAAACAGACCGGCTCGACGAGTTCTTCCTGGAACTTCGGAGCAGACCAGTTCTTTGCGCCATCCTTGCTGATGACGACGACGCGGCGGTGGCGCGCGCTGATGGTGCGCGCGTTCAGCATCACGCGCCCATCGGTGAGCTGCTCGGCCACGGTTTCGCTGGGGTCGACGATTTCGCCTCTGCTGGGGATGGCGATGTCGCCGCGCTTCCAGGTCTTGCCGTGATCGTCGCTGTAGATCGTCGCGGCGACCGAAGGCTTGTGGGGATTGGTTTCGGAGGTGGAGAGCCAGACGGGCACGAGCAGGCGTCCATTCTTGAGCTGAATGCCATGCCCAGGGCCGGTGGCGATGACCTTCCATGGGTAATCGCCTTTGAACTGGTCGAAGGTGGGGGTGATCTCGACGGGAGCTGAGAATGTGCGGCCATCATCCTCGCTGCGCAGATAAAAGGCGCGCATATACTCCACGCAGTAGAGGAAGTGGACCAGTCCCTTCCTGCGGTCGGCGAAGGCGACCGGGTTGTTGTAGGTGATGTGCTCGACTGGCCGTGCGAGTTTGGCCGCTGCCGGATTCTGTGACACCGGGCCCGGCAGTCTCCCCAGGACCTTCAGATCGGACCACGTCGCTCCGCCGTCCTCGCTGCGGCGGATGACGATGTCGATATCAGCCCAGTCGGAGCTTGAGTTCTTGCGGCCCTCGGCGTACGCCAGTAGCGCGCCTTTCGGCGTGACCAGGAGTCCCGGAATGCGGAACATTGCGTAGCCGTGCGCGCCCGTGCTGAAGACGTCAGCGCGGAAGGGCTCGGCCGCGGCCAGAACCGCCGCTGCGGCGAGAGTGGAGAAGAGGAGTCGCGTCATCAGAAGTTGTACTTGAGCGCCAGTTGGATGTTACGGCCGCCGCTTGCGCCCGTGATCAGGCCGAAGTTCGGGTTGGTCAGGCTTGCCACAGGATTGCCCAGCACTTTGTGGTTCAACGCGTTGAACATCTCGAAACGGAATGTGATCCGTTGGCCTTCACGCACCTGGAACTGCTTGTGCAGCGCAGCGTCGAGCGTGAAGCCCGAAGGGCCGCGCAATGCATTGTAGCCCAGGCTGCCGAATCTGCGTTCGCGCTGTGGAGCCGTATTGTCGAAGGCGGCCCGGTTCAGCCAGGTAAGCGAGCTCGTATTGCGGTTGTACGGGTCGGCGCCCAGCACATAGTCCGGCCGCTGACCGTCCACCCTGCCGTTCTGCACCAACTGGGCGCCTGCAGTGACGTTAAAAGGCAAACCGGACCGCCATGCGGTGATGCTTTGAGCGTTCCAGCCGCCAAGAATCGCTTTGAGGAACTTGTTTCCTCCGAGCGAGCCCGTGGGGACGAGGTAGGAGAATGTTCCGACGAAACGCTGGCGGAGGTCGCCGTCTTTCAGGCCGCGCGAACCGGCGACATCATAGAAATCCTGCACTGACGCAAGCGTGAATGTAATGGTACCGTCCGGCATGAAGTAGCCTGTCGCCTTGGCGTATGTGTAATAGGCGTCGAAGGTCAGGCCCTTGCTGAAGCGCTGATTGGCCGAGAGTTGCAGCCCGTGGTAGGTAATTCTGCCGGCGTTCTCGAGGATATTGACATCGCCGAACTGCGGCTGGGGACGCCTGCCGATCGACGGATCGACCAGATTCACGTTGCGCGGCGTCGTCAGTTTCAGGTTTCGCGTACCCACATAGCTTGCCTGGAGAGCGAGAGTCGGCGTCACTGAGCCTTGAACGCTGAAGTTCCATTGTCCGCCGTAGCTGTCCCGGCGGTTGAAATCCATGATCTGCCTTGTGGCGACGAAGTTCGCCGGCAGCAGGTTCGGATTCCCGGCGATCTGGTTGACCAGCGACATCGGAAACGGATAGGCCGAAGGGAAGGCGGGGATGTCGGACGGCGCGAGGTCGGCGACAAAGGGCAGCCGCGGGTCGATGGAGGCCATGTCCATCAGGTAGATTGGCACCTGCGGGATGTACCCGATGGAGCCGCCGGCGCGGAAGACGAGCTTCTGATTGCCGAGGGCGTCGTAGACAAGCCCAAGCCGCGGCCCCCAATTGTTGCGATCGGCGGTGAACATGTTGTCCCTGGCGGTTTGGATGAACGGCCCGAACGGATCGGAACTGGCGATATTGAACAACCCGGCGAGCGGCGGGAAGTACTCGTATCGCAGGCCCATGTTGATCTGGAGCCGGGCGGTCGCGCGCCAGTCGTCCTGCACATAGAACCCGTAGTGCGTGTTCTTCAGCCCCTTGCCGCCGCCGAACAGCATCCTGATCCGCGCCGGACGGTCAGCGATGAGCTCATTGACGCTGTTGTACATGTGCGTCGGCACGCCCCCCTGGTCCCGGTTATTCATGTTGACACGGATTTCCCCGCCCACCTTGATGGAGTGTTTGCCGCGAATGATGGAGAGATTGTCCGCGAGCGTATAGGTGGTGGGAATGAAGTGGAGATAGCCGGGGAGGCTGAGATTGACGTTCACTCCCGCGGTGGTGATCCAGGCGGGATAATTCTCCCGGCCGGCTTCATAACGGAATAGGTCCGTCCGGTTGAACCCGAGCCGGAGCTCGTTGAAGACCGTCGGGGCGACGTTCCAGTTGTCCTGGATGGCCGCATTGTGAAAGCGCGTGGGCAGCGTTTGTTTCAGAGCAGGGATGAATTGCGGGGTGACGATGTCCTGATTGTTGTAGCTGTAGCGCAGGGAGAGCCGGTGACGCGCAAGATCGAGATCGCCGCGCGTGAGATAAGTGTTCTCATCGTTGACGCGCCGGTCGTTGCGGCGGTGGAACCCGACGAGAGGGTTCGAGGTGGGTTCGAATTCCTTCGGTGAGAGGTCTTGAAACGTCTTTTGCAGAGCGGGGGTTAATTGCGAGGTCAGCGCCGGCGTGGCCACGTTGCCCGTCAGTTGGCTAGGGCTCCTTACCTGAGCGCCTTCGTAGTTGAAAAAGAAGAATGCGCGGTTCCGCATCACCGGACCGCCGATGTTGCCTCCGTACTGATTCCAGCGCAGCGCCGGTTTGGGCAAGCCGGACCGGTTGTTGAAAAAGCTGTTGGCGTCGAGCTTGTCGTTGCGGAAAAAATGAAAGACCGAGCCGTGAAACTGGTTCGTGCCGCTCTTGGTCGTGACGTTCAGGACGCCGCCGATGGAGCGGCCATATTCCGCCGACATGGCGTTGCCCGATGCTTTGAACTCCTCGATCGCCTCGACACTGACCGTGTTGATCAGCGGGCCGCCACCGGTTGCATTGCCCGTGCCTGGCACCTCGCCGAGCGACATGTCGACGCCGTCAAGCATCAGGTTGTTCCCGAATGCCGTGGCGCCGTGAAACTCGATGCCGCCGCGCCCGCCGGCGCTTGAGGATGGGTTGGCCAAGACTCCGGCCTGAAGACCCACCAATTGCTGAAAGTTCCTCCCATTCAAAGGGAGGGAATCGATCTTCGACTTCTCCATGGCGACGCCAAGATCCGTTGTGGTCGCATTGACGATCGGCGCGGCGCCGACGACCTCCACCGTCTCGGTGACCTGCCCGAGCTCAAGCCTCAAGTCCACTCGGGGACGTGTGCCGGTGTTGATCGGAAAGACCGCCGTTGTCGCCTTCCGGAATCCCTGCTGTTCGGCTTCCAGGCGGTACTGCCCGGCAGGCAGGAGGGGGAATTCGAAGTAGCCGGTCTCGTTGGTGTCGGTCGACCGGGAGACGCCGGTTTCAGTGTTGAAGACTGTCACCTTGGCGCCGGCCACCGCGCCGCCTGAGGGGTCCGTGACGTTCCCCACCAGGGAGCCGCCGCCGATCTGCGCCATGACCACGAGCGATGCGAGCAGCAATGCACCGCTCAACCGGAAAGCGAGCAATTGAAATTTCGACATGGAACCCCTTTCGTGTAACCGATACTGTAATCGATAATATGAGCGATCACATTTGTTGTCAACTGGCCTTTATGCTAGATTGGGCAGCGATGAAGAGCACAAAACCGGAGCGGGCGGCTCTTTCCGGCAAGACGGCCAGCCTGGCGCAGTTGACGCTCAATCGTCTTCTTCAGTCGATTTTCGACGGCACTTATCCGCCGGGGGCGAACCTGCGCGAGATGAGGATCGCCCGCGAGTTTGGAGTCAGCCAGGCGACAGTCAGAGAGGCTCTGCAGCAGTTGGAGTCGGCGGGTCTGGTGACGCGGGAGCCGAATGTCGGCACCACCGTGCTGCGCCTGAGTCCGAAGGAGGTGCGGGAACGGGTCGAACTGCGGGCTTTATTGGAGGTCCGTGCTGCGGAGGAGGCCGCGCAGAGAATGCGCGATGAGGACTTCGAGGAACTTGAGCGGCGGCTTGCCGCCTTGGGCGCGGCGATCGAGCGGGACTCCTACTATGAAGCGGCGCAAGCGGACCTGGAATTCCATCGCTGCGTCTGGACCTGCTCCGGAAACGAAACCCTGCGGCAACTGCTTGATCAGTTGACTGTGCCGCTGATGGCCTTCGTCAGTGTGCTTCGAGCAACGGGGCTCCAGCATCTGCCGGATGTGACGGCGGCGCATGAGCCGCTCATCGCCGCGCTGCGGTCCAAGGATGCGGCGGCCATCGCCGAGGCCTTCCGGCGCGGAGCGACAAGTTCCTACGAGGAGTTCATGGAGGTGACGACGTCGACCCGTCGAGCGCAAGCTTTCGGCATCCTGCAGCCTTCAAGCCGCTCCCCGTCCGCGGCCGGTGGCGCGAAGTGAATGGCTGCGGCTGATCCTCCCCTACGCCAACTGGTGGATCAGCCCGTAGATCGGCTTCAGCGTCGGGTAGAGCGTTGTGAACACCTCATAGCCGCGCCCGTAGGCCGCCGTCTCGTGCACGCCCGGAATCAGGCAGTCCGCTTCCCGAACCACCCGGTCGCACACTTCTTCCACCGTGCCCTGGCCGCTGCCCGCCATCGCCAGCAGGGCCGCGCCATACGCCGAGCCTTCCTTGTTCTCGAGCGTCGAAATCCCGCGCATCATGATGTCGGCCAGCATCTGCCGCCAGAAGGGGCTGTTGGCGCCGCCGCCGGATGCGCGCACCGACTTCACCTCGACGCCCATCGTCTCGATTACTCCCAGGCAGTCGCGCAGGCTGTAGCTGACGCCCTCCACGATCGAACGAACCATTTCCGCGCGCCCGTGCTTCGCCGTCAAGCCAATCCATCCGCCGCGCGCGATCGCGTCCAGATGCGGCGTCCTTTCGCCCATCAGATACGGCAGCCAGTACAGCCCATGCGAGAGCGCCGGCGCCGTCTGCGCCTCCGCCATCAGCGTGTCGTAGTCAACGCCCGGAGCGAAGTTGTTGCGGAACCACTGCAGGCTCAGCCCGGCCCCCTGCGTCACGCCCATCACATGCCACTTGCCTTTCACCGCGTGACAGAACGTGTGAACGCGCCCCGCCGGATCGTACTGCGGCCTGTCCAGGTACGCGAAAACCACCCCAGACGTGCCAATCGTGCAGCTCGCCACTCCAGGCCTGACGATGCCGTTGCCGACGCCGCTCGCCGCCTGATCGCCCGCGCCGCCCACCACGGGCGTCCCTTCCTTGAGCCCCGTCAACTTTGCCGCTGCCGCGCTGACCGTCCCCGCGACATCGGCCGACTCCTTCACGTCCGGAAGGATCGATCCGTCCAGCTTCAGCCGTTCGATCATTGGCGTCGACCACCGCCGCGTCACCACGTCGAGCAGGCCCGTGCCCGAGGCGTCGCTCACTTCCGTCGCGTGCACGCCCGTCAGCATGAACCGCACGTAGTCCTTCGGCAGCAGAACCTTCCGCACCTTCTCGAAATTCGCCGGCTCGTTGTCCCTCACCCACAGCAGCTTTGGCAGCGTGAACCCCGTCAGCATCGGGTTCGCCGTGTGCGCGACCACGTTCGCCTTCCCCACAGCCTGGTTGATCGAATCCACCTGCGGCTGGCTCCGCTGGTCGCACCAGATCAGCGCCGGCCGGATCACGTTATTGTTCCCGTCCAGGATCACGAGTCCGTGCATCTGCCCGGACAGTCCGACCGCGGCGATCTCTTCGCCCTTCACGCCCGCCTGCGCCAGCACGCCCGCGATCGCCTTCTGCGCCGCGTCCCACCAGTTCTCCGGCCGCTGCTCGGCCCACAGCGGCCGCTCCATCTTCATCTCTTCATGCGCAGCGGTGAACCCCGCCACCACCTCACCCCGCTCATTCACCACCAGCGCGCGGCTGCCGCCGGTTCCAATGTCGATTCCGAGCCAGTACATATCGATCAATCCACCTTCTCGAGGAATGGCAGGTAAGCGGCTCCGTACAGCCCCGCTTCATTGCCGAGCTTCGCTTTTTCGATCCTTGTCTTAGTATTCCGAAACGTGAAACTGCGCCGCTCGATTTCCTTCAACATCGCCGGCGCAAAGAAGTCCCATGCCGGCAGCGGACCGCCGCTCAGCAGGTATAAAGGGAAATTGAAGACGTTCACCAGATTCCCGATCGCCACCCCCAGCGCAGTCCCCATCGCCTCGAAAACGTGCCGTGCTTTCCGCGCCGTCTCCCCCTCGCCTCGGGCGATGTCAAATACTTCCGCGGCGGTTGGGAAATCGCCCAGATGCAGCATCCGCGCCATCGCCGTGATCGCCGTCGCCGATGCGTGCTTCTCCAGGCAACCCGAATTCCCGCAGCCGCAGGGGTTGCCGTCCGGATACACCGTCATATGTCCGAATTCGCCCGCCATGCCCACGAACCCATGCAGAATCCGCCCCCCGGCCACAATGCCCCCTCCAATAC
>CAYWST010000234.1:0-9029 GCA_964461075.1 uncultured Solibacteraceae bacterium
GCCATCACCAGCCAGACTGTCGAGTCGGCGTAGCCGCCCAGCGCGTCGGAGAGCTTCATCCCGCCTACCACCGGCGCCAGCGTCACCGCCATCAGAACCACCGCGCCGCCCGGCACGGGCTCGAGAATCGAGCCCAGAATCGTCGCCAGAAACAAACCCGTCAGCCGCCACCCGTCCGGCGCAATCGACAATGGCCGCGGCACGAGATAGACGAAGGCGCAGTAGAACGCCACAAGAGCGACGAACTCGGCGGCTCTGCGCTTCGAGGGCTTGGGGGCGTTCTCGGCCATCCCCGCAATCATACCTTGCATAGCCGCCGCCAGCCTGTATCCCTGCTACACTATCTGCATCTAAGTTGCAAAAAGGATGATTCAGCCAGGAGCGTCCAGGAGCCATGCACGATGGGCCCTTGCCCTGTCGTTGGCGCTCATCATCGCATTCCTCGGGGTCGCCGTCTTCACCTCCCTGCATCAGCATCAGGGAGCCAACAAGCGATGCTCGCTGAACGGCTTCGATCTACTGGCCGCCGGAGGCGCTGAACCGGAGGTTTTCCTCCACACCGCCAGCACGTCCGAATGGCATGAACCCTCCCAGCCCGCTCCACCGAAGGAGTTCGAGACCTCCTCCCCGCTCCACCTCCGGGGCCCTCCAGCAGGACTCTGATCCCCATCGCCCGCTGATTCCACGCCCCGCGAGAAGAGGATTGCCCATGAGAGTCGGACCCTATCTATTGTTGCTTCCGTTTGCCGTCCCTATGGTTGCTCAAACCACAGCCACGCTGAATGGCATCGTTAAAGACCCGCGAGGCTTGGCCGTTCCGGCCGCTTCGATCGTCGTGGAGAACTCGGTCACCCGCTACCGGTCCGAGATCGCCACTCAGGACGACGGCACATTCGTCCTTACGAACATCCCCTTCCATACGTACCAGATCACGGTCACCAAGACCGGCTTCTCGGTCTGGAAGGAGACGGCCAGCATGCGGTCGAACATTCCGGTGACCCTCGACATCACGCTGCAGTTGGCCGGCGCCGCGGAGACGGTCACCGTGTCGGAGCGCAGCGAACTGCTCGTCGACCCCGAGGAGACCGGTACGCACATCCAAATGAACCAGACCGACATCGAGAAGATGGCCATGCCGGTGGGCAGCCGCGGACTCGAGTCCGTGCTGGTGAGCTTCCCGGGTTTCGCGCAGAACGCCAACGGCGCCATCCACCCGCGCGGCGCGCACAACCAGATGACCTTCGTCATCGACGGCATGCCCATCACGGACCAGTTGACCGGCGCCTTCGCCAACTCGGTGGACCCCAATATCGTCCAGACGGTGGAACTGTTCACCGGCAACGTGCCCGCCGAGTACGGCAGCAAGCTCTCGGCGGTCGCGACGGTGACGACCAAGAGCGGACTTGGCTCGGGACGCTCTTTCGCAGGCAGCGTCATGGCCAGCGCAGCGGGCTTCGACACGCTCTCGCAGGTCACCAGCGTCTCGGGCGAGGCGGGCAAGTTCGGCTACTCGGGGACGGTGAACCTGATGAAGTCGAACCGCTATCTGGACTCGGTCTCGCTCGACAACCTCCACAACGGCGGCAACAGCGAGCGCGGATTCATGCGGCTCGACTATCAGCCAGGCGGGCGCGACATTCTGCGCTTCAACGCCATGGCCGGGCGGAGCTCGTTCCAACTCGCCAACCTGCGCTCGCAGCACGCCGCCGGCATGAACCAGCGGCAGCAACTGCGCGACGCCTCGGGCTCCTTCGCCTGGGTGCGCACCCTCGACGCCGCGACCACCTTCGACACCGCCACGAGCTATCGCACGACCATCGCCCAGCTCTTTCCGAGCCCCGGCGACACGCCGGTCACCGCATCGCAGGCCCGGCACTTGTCGACCTTTGTCACCGGCGCGCGCCTGAACATGGTGCGCGGCATCCACACGCTCCGCATCGGCGGCGACGTCCAGCGCTTCCCGGTCAGCGAGAACTTCTTCTTCGGCATCACCGACGGCGGCTTCAACGATCCCGCCAGCGAAGACTACAACCCCAACCTCGCGCCGCACGACCTCTCACGCGGCGGCAGTCCGTTCCTGTTCTCCCGGAAACGGACCGGTGGCTTTTACTCGGGCTTCATTCAGGACAACATCCGGCTGGGCGACTGGCAGTTTTCGCTCGGCCTTCGATACGACCAATACCGGTTCCTGGTCCATGGCGAGCAGTATCAGCCGAGGCTCGGCATGAGCTACCACGTGAAGCGCACAAACACCGTCCTTCGCGCCAGCTACAACAGGCTCTACCAGACGCCGCCCAACGAGAACCTGCTGCTGAGCGCAAGCCAGCAGGCCTATGAGATCGCGCCGCCCGCGGTGCGCGAGACCTTCGGCGACGAGGTCGCTCAGATGCGCCCGGAGACGATGGACTTTTTCGAACTCGGCCTGCAGCAGAGCGCCGGCAGCCGCGTGAGCGTCAACGCCAGCTATTACCACAAGCGGTCCCACGACCAGCAGGACAACAACAACTTCCTGGACACCGGGATCATCTTTCCTATCACGCTCTCGCAGATTCGGGTGAACGGCGTAGAGGGCCGCGTAAATCTCACCCCGGTAAAGAACTTCAGCGGCAGCCTCAGCGTGACGCACTCACGCGCGATCACGACGCCTCCGTTTTCCGGCGGCCTTTACATCGGCAACGAGGCCATCGACTCTCTCTCGCAGGGGCCGTTCAGAATCGATCACGACCAGCCGCTCTCGGTGCACGGAGTGCTCACCTATTCCCATCCGCGCGGCTTCTACGGAACCTGCTCAGTGAGATACGACTACGGGCTGGTGGCGAATCCGTCCGACCCTGCCGAGGTCGCCGCGGACCCCGACTATTCCGATCTGCTGCCGTACGTGAAGCTGAACACCGACCCGGCGCGGGTCGCGCCGCGGACGATCACCGACATCGTTGCGGGCTATGAGCGGCGAACCAACGAACGGCGGCTTTGGGACGTGAGCGTGCAGCTCTCCAACCTCGCCAACGTGACGGCGCTGTACAACTTCCAGTCGGTGTTCGTTGGCACGCGGGTTGTGCAGCCGCGGGCGGCGGGCGTCAGGCTGAGATTCTACTTCTGAGGAACTCGGCGAGCGCGTCCTGCCAGGGGCGCAGCGCCGGAGCTTTGGTGTTCCTGAGAATCGCGGTGGCCGGCCGGCGAGCCTTTCGCGGAAACGTGGACGACGGCACGGCTTCTACCTGCAGATGATCGCGGCCTGCGATGCGGAAGATCTCGCGGGCCATGTCATACCAACTGGCCTGGCCGGAGTTCGTGAGATGGTAGATCCCGAACGGGGCCTTCTCCGCCAGCAGCCGCATGGTCGCCGCCGCGAGGTCCGGCGCGTAGGTGACGCTGTTGATCTCGTCGGCGACGGCGCGGATGGTGGAGCGCTTCTCCGAAAGGTCAAGCATGATGTCGACAAAGCTCCTTTTGGAGGCGTCGCTCAAGCCTCTGGGACCGAAGATGACGGCGGTGCGGACGATGTAGTGCATCGGCGCCGCCGCGCCGACGGCGCGTTCGCCGCCCTCCTTCGAGCGGGCGTAGACGGAGATCGGGTTTGGCGTGTCCATCTCGTCGTATTCGCCCTTAACCCCGTCGAACACGTAGTTGGTGCTGTAGTGAACCAGTGGAACGCCGAGCGTGCGGCACAGCGCGGCGAGGCGGCCGGGGAACTCCGTATTCAGGGCGATGGCGGCGTCGGGGTGATCCTCAGCGCCATCGACGTCGTTGAAAGCGACGCAGTTGATCACCGCATGACAAGAATGCGGCAGGGAGCGGATGGCGCGTTCCAGCGAGGCGGAGTCGAGCACGTCGATATCTTCGCGATCCCAACAGACAGCCCGCGGGTAGAGGGAGGCGATCTGCCGCCCGAGAGTACCTTTCGCGCCGAGGATGAGGACCTGAGCCATTGCGCCCAGTTTAGAACTTCAGGAACCAGCCGCGCCGCCAGAGCGCCCACGCGGCGAGGTAGCAGACCGTCACATTCAAGAGAGCGTAAGCGAGGCTGGCGTTGATGGGCTCAAGCCCTGTGGCGACGAGCGAGGCGTACACCTTAGCGGCCAACCCCGATCGGCCCATGAAGCGGCCGATCAGCCCCGAGAGCAGGAACATGAGGATGGCGTTGGAGCCGAAAATCTCGAACGGCCTGAGCCAGCGGCGCCAGCCGCCGATATCGGCCACGGCGTACCAGACGCCGAACCAGATCATCGCGAGCCCCGTCATCAGGATGGTATAGCTGGTGGTCCAAAGCTGCTTATTGATCGGCTGCCACAGATCGAGGATCGATCCAAGGCAAAACAGCAGCACGCCCCAGGCGGCGAACCGGACGAGGATGGCGCTGGGGTCTTTGACCTGCCGGATGAGATGGCCGGCAAGGATCCCGGCAAGCACGGTTGTGATGGCGGTCAGCGTAGAGACGACGCCTTCGGGATCGTAGAACTTCGTGTGCGAGTACATGTGGCCTGCGAGGAGCTGGCCGTCGATGAAGCGGGCGAAGTTGCAGGCCGCCTCATAGGAGCCCGCTCCGCATCCGGGTACTGGGTAGAACGCCATCAGCATCCAATAAACGGCGTTGAGCAGGACGATGGCGGCGATCTGCCCGCGCCAGCCGGTCCAAAGAAAGATCAGGAACGCGCACAGATAACAGACGGCGATGCGCTGAAGGACGCCTGGGATGCGGACCGACGTCCAGTTGAAGGCGGGAATCAAGTTCAGGAGGAAGCCGAGAGCGAAGATGATCAAGGCGCGCCGGAAGGCGTGTCTGAGCAGGTCGCCGCGCGACTCGCCGCGCTCAAGCCGCTTGGCGGTTGAGAGCGTCAAGGCGACGCCCACGATCCAGAGGAAGAAGGGGAAGACGGTGTCGGTGAACGTCCAGCCGTGCCACTCGGCGTGTTCGAGGGGCGCGTAGCTGACGGGCCCGGCGCCGTTGTTGACCAGAATCATGCTGGCGATGGTCGCGCCGCGAAAGATGTCGAGCGCCGCCAAGCGGCCCGCCGGAGATGTCATAGGCGATATAGCTACCATATCGTGAGTGCCCATCAAGGACATCCACTCTTTCGGTAACCCTCAAGAATCGCAGGTCCGGCACGTCGACCTGAACCTCACGGTCGACTTCGACGGCAAGCGGCTGCGCGGCGTGGCGAAGCTCAAGCTCGATCCGGCCGGGCGCAGACTGAAGCTCGATACGCGCGATCTGACGGTCCGGAGGGTAAACGGCGCGTCTTCGGGGTTCAGGCTGGGCGAGCGGGACAAGCATCTGGGAGCGGCGCTGGAGATCGATCTGGCCGAAGGGGCGCGCGAGGCGGTCATCGAGTACGAGACAAGCCCGGAAGCGACGGGGCTGCAGTGGCTCACCCCCGAACAAACCGCGGGCAGACGGCACCCGTTCCTGTTCTCGCAGTCGCAGGCGATTCACGCCCGCAGTTGGATCCCGCTGCAGGATTCGCCGGGCGTCAGGGTGACCTACGAGGCGCGGATCCACGCGCCGATTCCATTGACGGCGCTGATGTCGGCTGAGCGCCTGGCCGAGGGGCGCTTCCGGATGGAACAGCCGATCCCGGCCTATCTGATCGCGCTGGCGGTGGGGGACGTGAAATTCAAAGCGGTCAGCGGGCGCTGCGGCGTCTGGGCGGAACCGGTGACGCTTGAGAAAGCGGCGCGCGAGTTCGAGGACGTCGAGAAGATGGTGGCCGCGGCAGAGCGGCTGTACGGCCCGTACCGCTGGGGGCGCTATGACATCCTGGTCCTCCCGCCCAGTTTCCCGTTCGGCGGCATGGAGAATCCGCGGCTGACGTTTGCGACGCCGACGGTCATCGCGGGCGACAAGAGCCTGGTCGCGCTGGTATCTCACGAGCTGGCGCATTCGTGGTCGGGCAACCTGGTGACCAATGCGGCCTGGCGCGACTTCTGGCTGAACGAGGGCTTCACCACCTACATCGAGCGGCGGATCCAGGAGGAGATCTACGGGCGGCGCCGGAGCGAGATGGAGTTCGCCGTCGAGGTGGGCGAACTGGAAGAGGAGATGAAGCGCCTGCCTCGCGAGGATACGCGGCTGGCGGTGGATCTCGCGGGGCGCGACCCGGATGACGGCACGACCCTCGTGCCCTATGTGAAGGGCGCGCTGATGCTGCGGCAACTGGAGGAGAAGTACGGCCGTGAGCGGTTCGACCGATTCATCAAAGGCTACTTCGACCGGTACGCCTTCCAGAGCATCACCACCGAGCAGTTCCTGGAAGAGCTGGTGCGAGCGTTCCCGGGGGAGAACCTGGACCGCTGGATCCACGAGCCGGGGCTGCCCTCCGACGCGCCGAAAGTCCGGTTCGATTTCGAGACAACGCCTTCGAAGCGCTGGGTGACGCAGGAGTGGCTGCACTGGCTGCGGTCGCTCGGCGGGGACGCGACGGCGGCGCGAATGAAGGCGATCGACGGGGAGTGGGACGTGACGAACACGGGAAACGCGGAGATCGCGGCAGCCTGGCTGCTGCTTGCGATTCGCGCCGGGTATGAGCCGGCGATGCCGCGGCTGGAGCGGTTTCTGACGGAGGTGGGGCGGAGGAAGTTCGTTAAACCTCTCTATGAGGCTCTGGTAAAGACGGCTGAGGGGCGGAAGCGCGCGGAGCTGATCTATGCGAAGGCGAGGCCGGCGTATCACCCGATCACGCGGATGACAGTGGACTCGATCCTGTCGGGGAATTAGGCCATGTTTTGGGCTGTGCTGTGGGAGTTGTCGCTGGTCACGGCGGCGTACTCCCTGACGCGGCGGTGGCTCATCGCGTTGGCCGCGGCTCTGGCCGTGGACAGCCTGATAGGGCTGGCGCTGACCTGGTGTGGATGGAACAGCCCGATGGTCTACCTTGCGCCGGGGGCGCTGCTGGCGTGGCCGGCATGGCGAGCCATCCGTGAGGGATGGAGTTGGGGCGATTGGCGCGTATGGCCGCTGCCGCTGGCCTTCCTGTTTCTGGCTCTCAGACCGATTGGCGAGGTGGACTCGCTGTACAACCTGCACTATGTGCTGGGGTGGCTGGAGAACCGGACGACGCCGCTCGACTACGCGTTCAACTATCCGTGCTTCTGGGAGGCGGGGTTTCTGCCGGCGCTGACGTTGGGGCGGTCGGATCTTGTGCTTTGGATCCGGCCCGTGGAAGCGCTGCTGATTGTCGGCCTGGGGGCATGGCAGAGCGGCGAAGAACTGGGGGTGGAACAGAGACTGCGCAGCGCGGCGGTGGTCTGTTCGCTCGGCTTCATGCACTTCTGGTGGGGCCAGAGCGGCGTTGCGACGATCAAGAACGACCTGATGGTTTCGGCAGGGCAGGTGATGGGGGCGCTTGTTCTGCTGAGAGTGGCGCGAGGAAAGGCGGACCCTTGGGATGCGGCTCTGGCCGGGTTGGCGGCGGTGTTCGTCTCCACCAAGGCGAGCGGCCCGTTCCTCGTGGCGGCGGCCGCGGTGTCCTGGCTCGTGTGGAGGCGGCGCGTGGATTGGCGCTGGGCGGGGGGGATGACGGCGTTGTGGATGGCAGGGGTCGGGTTCACGTTCGCAGGCAACTGGTGGCGGTACGGTAATCCGTTTTATCCCTTCACGATGAAGCTGGGGCCGGTGCTGTTCGATGGACGGGCTGATCAATCGGGGACTTCGATCTGGGCGAACCTGGGCAATGAGCGCGTGTGGCGGCTGTTCTTCTGGCCGGAAGGCGGAGTGTCGCCGGCTGGGGTGATGTTTCCTGCCTTCCTGCTGGCGGTTCCCTTCATGTTGTGGCGGGTGAGCCGGGCACTGTTCGGCTACTGTGGCGTGTTGGGGATGCTGTACGTGAACGGGATCTACAGTGCGGGTGGCGTGCCGGGGACGCTACGGTTTCTGGAGACGGACTTGTCGACGCTGCGGTATATGGGCGGGGCGCTCGCGGTGGGGGAGATGGCGGTCGTGGCGGTCCTGGGGCCATGGGGTTGGTTGTTTGTAGGCCTGCAGGGAGTGAGCCGGATCTGGCTTTTGGCAGGGAGGGAGAGCCGGGGGTTGGGGGTGGAGGCGATCGGAATGGCCGCGGCAGTCTGCGCTGCGGGATGGATTCTGCGGCGGTGGCCGGCGGCGGCGGCCGGGTTGGTGGTTGCGCTGGGCTGCTGGCAGGTGGAGCGCAAGCGGGCCGGCTGGTTGCCGGAGATGGCGGAGGTCTGGCAGGTGGTCTACGACGCGCCGGCTTCAAAGGTCTCGCTCCTGGTGGACGACGGCTACAGCCCGCAGCTTTGCGCGCACTGGTGGCTGATGGGGCGCGGGCTGCGGCACGAAGTTCGAGTGAACGGGATGGAGGGCGCACGATTCGTGTTGTGGCCGCGGTGGCCGGAAGGCTCGGCGCCGAAATGGAACCAGCCTGGCTACCGGATTCGGGCCGAGGCGCGAGGGGCGGTGTTGTGGGTACGTTCGATTGACTGAGGCGGCGCTTTGTGATGTCGTGGCAGTGCGATGCAGATAACGCGACGGACAATAATGAGCGCGCTGCCGGCTCTGGGCATGGCGGCGGAGAAGAAGCAGGGGATTTCGCTGGCGGCATGGTCGTTCAGCGGGAGCTTCTTTCTGGGGAAGTGGAAGCTGCTGGAACTGCCCGGCATTCTCAGGGACAAGCTCGGGATCACGGCGCTGGAGCACGTGAACCAGTTCTTCGAAAACCCGACGCTGCAGTATCTGGGACGGTTGAGGAAGGCGTGCGCGGACGCCGGCGTGCAATCGACGATTCTGATGGTGGACAACGAGGGCGGGACGGCGTCGCCGGACGCGGCCGAGCGGAAGCGGGCTCAGATCGCGCACAGGAAATGGTTCGACGTTGGCCATGAGTTGGGATGCTATGCGGTGCGATGCAACGTGTACGGCGGCGCGCAGGACTGGAAGAGCGACAAGGACCTTGTGGCGCGGGCGGCGGAGTCGATGCTGGCGATGCTCGAGTACGGGAAGGAATCGGGGCTGGACCTGATTGTGGAGAATCACGGCGGGGCGAGTTCGGATCCGGACGTCCTGGTGGCACTGG
>CAYWST010000235.1:0-9020 GCA_964461075.1 uncultured Solibacteraceae bacterium
CCACTGCGACTTCGACTACTCCGGAACCATGATCGAGCAGATGCTGCTCGGTCTCGTCGCCCACCGCGCCGGCAGGAAACTCGAATACGACGGCAAGACCGGTCGCGTCACCAACATGGCCGAAGCCAACGATTGGCTCAAACGCACCTACCGCCCCAACTGGAAGCTCGACGGCTAAGGCGGCGAAGCGGGCTGGCCCGCTTCTGCCCCCGTCCTCAATCTTTTGCGCCGGCCCTCTGCGTCATCCCACCCGCCACACATCCCCCAGGCCCAGTGGCCCGCGCGCCTTCGCGGGCCTGGATCGCAAGTGACCCGCTTCACCGGTCTTCGGAACAAAACGGTGCTAGCTTGATTGGAGAGGCCCAGATGACCCGATCCTTCCAGGTGTTGGCGGTGATTGTTGCGTTGGCGGGATGTTCCACGCAGAGCGAGACATCCGTCGCAAAACAGCAAGCGCCGCCGCCGGGCGAGGAGGTCCAGGACGCCGACGCCAACTTGGTGCAGAAACTCAGAAAAGCCAGGATGGATGGCGATTTCGATGAGATCGTCAAACGCCGCTACCTGCGAGTCCTTGTGACCCCGGACAAACTCGGTTTCTTCTTCGACGGCGGCCAGATGCGAGGAGCGGTGCATGAAGCGTTGACCGAGTTCGAGCGGCTTCTCAATCGGAAGGCGCAGACCAAAGCCCTCCCCCTCAAAGTCCTCTTCATTCCCGTCCGGCGCGACCAGTTGGCCGGCATGCTGGCCGAGGGCAGGGGCGACGTCGCCGCGGCGCGGCTCGCCCGGACGCCCGAGTTGTGCGCCCGTGTCGAGCCAACGATTCCCATCTTCGATAACGCCAAAGTGGTTTTGATCACCGGTCCTTCGGCGCCGCCGGTTTCAAGCGTGGAGGATCTGGCTGGACGCGAGATCCACATCCTCAAGGGCGCCCAGGCGGAACTGGTCAAACAGGTCAACGCCCGCCTCAAACAGGCCCGCAAGCCCGAAATCAGAACGAAAGAACTCGACCAGAATCTGAATGTCGACGACGCCATCGAAATGGTGAACGCCGGCTTGATCCCAATGACAGCCGCGGAAGTCAACGTCGGCCAGATCTGGAGCAAGGTTTTCACCGGCGTGAAAGTCCATCCGGAGATCGTCCTCGCGGAAGCCCCCCTTGTCTGGGCTGTGCGGAAGAATTGTCCGAAGCTCTTGGATGATCTCAACGCCTTCATCAAAGAGCACAAGGTGGGAACCGCTTACGGCAGCACGGTCTTCCGGCGCTACTTCAAGGACGCAAAATGGGCGATGAACGCAAGGGCGCCGGAAGAAGTGGCCAAGTTCAGGAAGATGGTCGGCCTGTTCAGGCTCTATGGGGATCAATACAAGTTCCCGCACCTTCTGATCACTGCGCAGGCCTATCAGGAATCCCGATTGAACCAGGAGTTGAGAAGTCCGGCCGGCGCGGTCGGCGTCATGCAGATCAAACCCTCCACAGCCGCCGCCAGTCCCATCAACGTCCCCGACGTGACCAAACTCGAGAACAACATCAAGGCGGGCGTCAAGTACATGCGCTTCCTCATGGACGAGTACTACAAGGACGAACCCATGGACTTGATCAACAAGGGCCTGTTCTCGGTCGCCTCCTATAACGCCGGTCCGAACAAAATCAAAAAGCTGCGCGTGGAGGCCAGGGAGATGGGGTTCGACGAAAACAAGTGGTTCAACAACGTGGAGATCGTTGTCGCGCGCCGCGTCGGCAGCGAGACGACGCAATACGTGGCCAACATCTACAAGTACTATCTCGCCTACAAGATGTTGAGCGAAGCCGAACCCTCCGGGAAATCTGACTAGCCGGCCCCAGGAGCGGCCGGGAAAGCTGCAAACCGTCGATCCGTCTCTGAGGGCGCCATCATGGCCGTCACTCTGGTTGCGCTGGCCGCCTTGCGCCCGTTCCGGTACGCTCCTGGCTCCGGCGAACCCGGCGCCGGCCGCATCTGCGCGGCGCTCGGCGTCGCTTTCTGCAAGGGACAGAGCGTCTGGCCCGCGCCCTTCGTCCTCGATTCCCGCATCCAGGGAGTCGTGCCCTTCCATTTGCCGGCGGCGATTTCCTCCAGCGAGGCGGTTCTCGGACAATTCTGCAGGGTGGTGCTCGTGGCCGGCCTCGTCAGCGTGTATTCTCAGAAACGCGGTCCAACTCGATGATGAACACAAGAATTGCAGTCAACACCGGCGGCGGCGACGCCCCGGGGCTCAACGCCGTCATTCGGGCCGCGACAGTGGCGGCTTCGAGGCCCGGGTGGGAGGTGCAGGCTTGGGCCGCCATGATCGAGCCCGATTCAGAAAGGTGTGAAAGATGAACTCAGCGGAGAACCCCTGCCTGTACCAGATCAACACGCGGGTCGCCCTGACGCGGCTCAGCCGCGAACTGGGCCGGCGCGCGACACTGGATGACTTTCCGGACGTGGAATTGGACCGCATCGCGGCGCTCGGCTTCGATTGGGTTTGGTTCCTCGGCGTCTGGCAAACCGGGCCTGCTGGCCGGAGAATATCGGTAGAAAACCCCGAGTGGCGGGAAGAATATCTACGGCTCCTGCCGGATTTTACAGAAAATGACGTCTCTGGTTCCTGTTTCGCCGTCCAGGAATATGGAGTGCACGGCGATTTTGGCGGGGATTCGGCTCTGCTCCGCCTTCGCAACCGCATTCGCGCCCGCGGCATGAAACTGCTGCTCGACTTCGTCCCCAATCACACCGCGCCCGATCACCCCTGGGTCCGGCAGCATCCGGAATACTATGTCGCCGGGACCGAACAGAATCTGGCGTTGGAGCCGCAGAACTACGCGCGGGTGGACCTCCCCGGCGGGCCGGCCGTGCTCGCTTACGGCCGCGATCCGTACTTCGCCGGCTGGCCCGACACCTTCCAGTTGAACTACGCCGAACCCCGGCTGCGTGAAGCGATGGCCGCTGAACTCGAACGGATCGCCACGATGTGCGATGGCGTCCGCTGCGATATGGCCATGCTCATTCTGCCCGATGTCTTCGATCGCGCTTGGGGCAAACGGCCCGAACCCTTCTGGCCGTGGGCGATTGAACGGGCCAGAAAAGCGCATCCGGGTTTCCTGTTCATGGCCGAGGTCTATTGGGATCTCGAATGGGAACTCCAGCAGCAGGGCTTCGATTTCACCTATGACAAACGGCTCTATGACCGCCTCGTGGAAGGCCACGCCCGTTCCGTTCGGGACCACTTTCACGCGGACATGGAATTCCAGCGGCGGTCCGCCCGCTTTCTCGAAAACCACGACGAGCCGCGCGCCGCGCTGACCTTCGAGGCCTCCAAGCACAAGGCCGCTGCCGTCCTGACGTTCCTCTGCCCCGGCCTCCGATTCATCCACCAGGGTCAGTTGGAGGGTTGGAGGCTGCGCATCCCGGTGCACCTCGGCCGCGGCCCCGAAGAGCCGGTTGACGGCGAAATCAGCGCCTTCTACCGCGGACTGCTGGATTGTCTGCGCCGTCCGGAGGTCCGCAACGGAACGTGGCGCCTTCTCGAATGCGGTCCGGCGTGGGATGGAAACTGGACCTGGGACTGCTTCGTCTGCTTCCTCTGGAGCCTGCCCGGCGGCCGGCGCATCCTTGCGGCGGTCAACTACGCTCCCAACCGGAGCCAGTGTTACGTCAAACTGGAAGGAGCCGGCCTGGGAACTGATAGGGTGACCCTCCACGACCTGATGGGGCCGGAAGCGTACGAGCGGGATGGAAACGGCCTCGCCGCCCGGGGCCTCTACCTGGACTTGCCCGGCTGGGGATTCAACGTCTTCGAAGTTCGTCAATGATGGAATTGTGATCGGGACAGGATCGATGAACGGAGCCAACAGCATCCTCGCGCTCGGGCCGTGCGCCGCCGCCTTCGCCGCCACGCAGGACCTCGCTTTTCATTTCGTCGAGAAAACCGATTCCTCTTTCGCGCCCGGCGCGCAGCCCGCTCGATGGCGGAAGGAAGATCATGATCATTGATTCGTTCAATCCACGTGCCGCGATGAGCCTCTTGCTCAACCTGCTGTTGTTGAGCGGCTCGCCGGTTCCGGCGGCGTCGCAGCAAAAGCCCGCCGCTCCCGTCGCCGAAGAGAAGGATCCGGGATGGCCCCGTATCTTCACCAACGGCAAGGCGACTCTGGCCGTGCATCAGCCTCAGGTGGACGATTGGAAAGACTTCAAAGTCCTTGAGGCGCGGATGGCGATGGAGTTGCAACCGGACAAGACCTCGAAAAAGGTCCTCGCGGCGGTCCATTGGGAGGCGCAGACCGATCCCAACATCGAGAAACGCATTGTCGCCATCGGCGATGTGAAGATCACCCGGTTCACCGTCCCGGGTCTGGATGAGGAGAAGACGAAAGAGCTGCAGGCTCTCGCCGTCAGTCTTTTGCCCAAGAAGAGGGACACCATCGCTCTCGACCGCATTCTCGCCTATCTCGACACGTCCCGCGTCACCGGCAAACAGGTCAAGATTTCGACCGAAGCTCCGCCGATCATGGTGAGTACAAAGCCGGCCATCCTCGTCATGATCGATGGCCAGCCGATTCTCGCACCCGTCGGAGAGACGAAACTCACCTACGTCGTCAACACCAACTGGGATCTCTTCAAAGAGGGCAAGGACGGCGATTTTTACCTGCTGAACGGCTCGCACTGGCTCACATCGGGGACGCTCGAAGGCCCCTGGAAATCGGCCTCGAAGCTGCCGAAGGATTTGAGCGCGCTTCCGGCGGGCGAGAACTGGGACGATACCCGAAAGGCGCTGCCCCTCGGCAAGGAGAATAGATCGAAGCCTGCGCCGTGGGTCTTTGTCGCGCAGAAACCGTCGGAGCTGATTCTGCTTGAGGGCGAGCCGAAGTTCGCCCCTATCGCGGGCACGACGCTTTCCGAAGTGACCAACACAAAGAGCCTGCTTTTCTACCACAATCCGAGCTTGATGTATTACTTCCTCGTCTCCGGCCGCTGGTTCCGCAGTCAGTTGCTCCGTGGGATCTGGGAGTTCGCCTCCGATACCTTGCCCGAGGATTTCCGCAAGATTCCGCGCAGCCACCCGAAATCTCATGTGCTCGCTTCCGTGCCAGGGACGGAGGAGGCCGCCGACGCCGTTCTACTGGCCAGCGTTCCGCAAACGGCCGTGGTCAACCGCGCCCAGGCTGCCGCCGAAGCCAAGGCCGTGTACGTCGGCGCGCCGGACTTCAAGCCCATCGAAGGGACGAGCATGCAATACGCCGTGAACACGCCGGCTGACGTGATCAAGGTGCAGGACAAGTTCTATATGTGCCAGGAGGGCGTCTGGTTTGTCGGCGCTTCGGCCGAAGGTCCCTGGCAGGTCGCCGACACCATTCCGCAGGAGATCTATCAGATCCCGCCGGAATCGCCTAAGCACCACACCACCTACGTCTACGTCACGAACTCCGACAGCGAAACCGTGACCACCGCGCAAACGGCCGGTTACATGGGAATGGCCATCGGGGTGGGGATCGGCGTCGCGGTGTGGGGCACCGGCTATTACTATCCGCCGTATTACTACTGGGGCCCGATGTACCCATATCCCGTCTACTGGGGCTATCCGTATTACAGCTATGGCGCCGCTGCCTGGTATAACCCGGCCACCGGTTTCTATGGGCGTGGCGGATTCGCGTATGGGCCATACGGCGGTTATGGGTACGGCGCCGCGTACAACCCCGCCACCGGGACCTATGCCCGTCGCGCCGCCGCCTACGGTCCGTACCAGGCGGGCATGGCGACATCGTTCTACAACCCTCGCACCGGTGCGTGGGGCGGCGGATACCGCTACGCGAATCCTTACCAGGGGTGGGGCCAGGGCGCGGTCGCCAAGGGCGGCAAGTGGGCCAAAGGCGGCTACTACTACGACGACCGCGGCGCCGTCGGCGGCATCAAGACCTCCGAAGGCGGAAGGATGGTCGCCGCCGGCGACGGAGAGAACCGCGGCATGATTGCCCGGACGTCGGACGGTGACCTCTATGTCGGCAAGAACGGCGAAATCTATAAACGCGACGAGAGCGGCAATTGGCAGCAGCGGAGCGATGGCGGCTGGAGCAACGTCGATTCAAGCAACCTGACACCGGAACAGCGGCAGCGGGCCGACAGCGCGAGGCAAGCGCGGCAGCAGCCCGGCCAAACCTCGGCGACCGCGTCGGATCGCTCCGCGAGGCAGCCCGGCCAGGTCTCCCGCGAGAGCCTCGGCGCGAGGCCCTCCACGAGTGAAATGCAGAACCGCGCGAGCGCCGCGAACCGGGACGTGATGGGCGGGCTCGATCGCGACGCCCGCGCCCGTTCGAGCGGCAGCAGGAATTACGGCTCCTGGAGCAATCGAAGCCGGTCGTCCGGCGCCTATGGCGGCCGGACGGGCGGAGCAAGAATGGGCGGAGGCCGCCGGCGCTGACTCGGCGCTCATGAAACGGACCTAAACCATGAATAAAATCACGCCTTTTCTCTGGTTCAATGACAACGCCGAAGACGCGGCGGAGTTCTACCTCTCCGTCTTTCCTCAGGCCCGGAAGGTCCACGAACTGCGCTCCACCGGCGTAGGTCCATGGCCCGCCGGCAAGGTCGCCACCGTGACCATCGAACTCATGGGCCAACAGATGACCTTTCTCAACGGCGGCCCCGCCCACGCCCTCACCCCGGCCTTCTCCTATTCGGTCGCCTGCCGCGACCAGGCTGAACTCGACCGTTACTGGGACAAGCTTCTCGAAGGCGGCCGGCCCATGGCCTGCGGCTGGCTCACCGATAAGTTCGGCCTTTGCTGGCAGATCGTCCCAGAAAACATCGGTGAACTCCTCAGGAACTCGAAGGCCATGGCCGCCATGATGACCATGGTCAAGTTCGACATCGCCGCCCTCGAGGCCGCCTCCCGGGAGTGAACCCCGCCGGTTCAGCCCCCTCCGGGTCGACCCCCATGCACGAAGCAGAACTCATCCTGACTCTCGCCGCCGGGCTCATCGCCGCCCTTGGACTTGGCTACCTCACGCAGCGTCTCGGCTGGTCCCCCATGGTCGGCTACCTCCTCGCCGGCGTCCTCGTCGGCCCGCATACCCCCGGTTTCGTCGCAGACCGCCGCCTCGCCGAACAGCTCGCCGAAGTCGGCGTCATCCTCCTCATGTTCGGCGTCGGGCTCCACTTCCACCTCAAGGACCTCATCGCCGTCCGCAACGTCGCCGTCCTCGGCGCCATCTTCCAGATCTCCGTGGCCACCGCGCTCGGCGCCTTCGCCGCCCACGCCTGGGGCTGGAGCTGGACCGCCGGCATCGTCTTCGGACTTGCCCTCTCCGTCGCCAGCACCGTCGTCCTTGTCCGCGTCCTCGCCGACAACGGCGACCTCCACAGCCCCACTGGCCGCGTCTCCATCGGCTGGCTCGTCGTCGAAGACATCTTCACCGTCTTCGTCCTCGTCATCCTGCCCGTGACGATCGAGTCGCAGGGCAACGGCGTGCGGACAGCTCTCTTTCTCACCCTCAAGCTCGCCGTCTTCGTCGCCTTCATCCTGATCGGTGGGCGCCGCGTCATTCCATGGCTTCTTCGAAAAATCGCCGAAACGAAATCGCGTGAGCTGTTCACCCTCGGAGTCCTCGCCGCCTCGCTCGGCATCGCCACCGGCTCCGCCGTCTTGTTCGATGTCTCCGTCGCTCTCGGCGCGTTCCTCGCCGGCATGGTCGTCGGTCAGTCGGAGTTCAGCGCGCGCGCCGGCGCTGAAGCCCTCCCGCTTCGCGATGCGTTCGCCGTCATGTTCTTTCTCTCTGTCGGCATGTTGCTCGACCCCGCCAAAGTCGTTCACGATCCCCTCCTGCCTCTGGCCACGCTCGGCATCGTCGTCATTGGCAAGCCCCTCGCCGCCTTTGGCATCGTGGCTTTGCTGGGACACGGCGCCCGAGTGGGCCTCGGCGTCGCCATCGCCCTCTCCCAGGTCGGCGAGTTCTCTTTCCTCCTCGCTGCGCTCGGCGGCAAACTCGGCGTCCTGCCCTCCGAGGCCGAAAACGCCATCGTCGTCGCCGCCATAGTCAGCATCGCTCTCAATCCTCTCCTCTATCCCGCCGCCAACCGGCTCGAGATGAAGCTGCGCTCCAGGCCGCGCATTTGGAACGCCCTCAACCGCCGCCGCGCTCCTGAACCGGCTGCCCCCGCCCCTCCCTCCGCCCACCGCGCCATCGTCGTCGGCCACGGCCCTGTCGGCCGCGCCGTCACACGCCTCCTTCGCGAACGCGGCATCGAGCCTGTCGTCATCGAGATGAACATCGAAACCCACCGCAGGCTCCGCGCCGAAGGGGCCCTCGCCATCCATGGCGACGCCAACCAGCGCGATGTCCTCGAGCAGGCCGGAGTCTCCTCCGCCGTCAGCCTGATCATCACCTCATCGGGCTCTGGCCAGGCATCCGAGGCCATCCGCAACGCCCGGCAGATGAATCCCGCGATTCACATCCTCACGCGCGCCGACTTCCACAGCGAAACGGCGAAGCTCAAAAGCGCCGGCGCCAACGAGGTCTTCTCAAGCGAAGTCGAAGTCGCCGTCGCACTGACTGGAAGCCTCCTCGAAAAACTCGGCGCCACCCCCGAACAGCTCGATCAGGAGCGCGCCCGCATCCGCGAAGCTATTTCTTCGAGCTGATCTCCTCCGCCACGCGCTCTCCCGTTTCCACCGCGCCGTTCAAGTAACCCTGGAAGTCGAGCGAAGTGTGCTCCCCGCAGAAGTGCACCCCGCCTTCCGCTTCGCCCTCCACGCCGGCGAATTGCTGATACTGCCCCGGCTTCCAGTATGCATACGAGCCCAGCGTCAACGGATTTGAAGGCCAATGCTCGAGTTGCTGCTTGCCGTTGTAAGCTGCCTGCGCGCCCGGAATCACCCGATCGAGCTGCGCGCGAATGCTCGGAATCTGCGCCACGCTCGCCGACACCGCGCGGTCGCCTCCCGTGTAGTTCACCAGAATTCCAGCCTTCCCCGGTTGCCCACGCGTCACCTCCCAAGTCAGTTGATAACCCAGGTCTGTGTAAGTC
>CAYWST010000236.1:0-9018 GCA_964461075.1 uncultured Solibacteraceae bacterium
CGCCAAGAAAGGCCGCCGCCGTATCCTTCGTAAGCACTTGGAGAAAACCCCATGAATCCTCCGGTTTCCGTAATCATCCTCGCCGCCGGACTCGGCACCAGAATGAAGTCCCGCCTCGCCAAAGTCCTCCATCGCGCCGGAGGGCTCGCTCTGGTCGAACACGTCATCCGGACCGCCCGCGCCATCGCTCCGCCCGATCGCATTGCCGCCGTCGTCGGACATCAGGCCTCCGAGGTTGTTCAGGCGCTCCATCACACCGGCATCCAGTTCGTCACCCAATCCGAGCAAAACGGCACCGGGCACGCCGTCCTGATGGCCCGCCACCTGCCTTGCATGCGGGAAGGCCGCGTGGTCGTGCTCTACGGCGACTGTCCTCTGCTGACCCCGGCCACTCTTCAGTCGCTTCTCGCCGCCCACGACGCCGCCGCCGTTTCCGCAACTCTCATCACCACGATTCTCGACAATCCAACCGGCTATGGCCGGATTTTCCTCGACGCACTTGGCCGCGTCGTCGACATCATCGAGGAGAAGGCCGCCACGGCCGAGCAGAAGTCCCTTAAGCGGATCAACTCCGGCATCTATTGCTTCGAAGCCGCTCATCTCTGGCCCGCCCTCGAGCGCGTCGCCCCGAATCCCGCCTCGGGCGAAATCTACCTCACTGATCTCGTCAAGCTCCTTCGATCCGAAGGCCGCTTCACCGTTCCTTTCGAGCTCAACGACCCGGCTGAGATGATGGGCGTCAACACCCGTGTTGAACTCGCTGAAGTCGACGCCATTCTCCGTGCCCGAAAAACCCGGCAGCTCATGCTCTCCGGCGTCACCATCCAGAAACCCGACACGGTCACCGTTGACCCCGATGTCGAAATCGGCCAGGACACCGTCATCGGTCCCTTCGCGCAGATCCTCGGCCGCACCATCATCGGCCGCGAATGTTCCATTGGCGCTTCCGCCATCATCGAGAACTCCACCCTCGGCGACGGCGTCAAGGTTTTCCCCTTCTCCTCGATCCAGGACTCGACCCTCGACGACCACGCCGAAGCCGGCCCCTATGCCCGCCTTCGAATGAACGCCCATCTTGAAAACAACGCCCATGTGGGCAATTTCGTCGAACTCAAGAAAACGCGCCTCGGCGCCGGGTCCAAGGCCATGCACCTCGCCTACCTGGGCGATTCAACCATCGGAGCCAAGGCCAACATCGGCGCCGGCGCCATCACCTGCAACTACGACGGCGTCAAGAAGAGCCCCACCGTCATCGGCGACGGCGCCTTCATCGGCTCCAATTCTACTCTCGTCGCTCCTGTTGAAATCGGGCCTGGCAGCTATGTCGCCGCCGCCAGCATCGTTACCCTTCCCGTGCCCCCCGACTCGCTCGCCATCGGCCGCGCCCGTCAGGTCAACAAACAGGGATGGGCCGCTCTCCGCCGCTCCAAGTTAGACAAAAAATGAAAGAAGCTCCATTGAATCATCCGCTTACGACCGCCATCTGCGCGCTCATCCCTGCGCTATAATCAAAGCTTCGATTCGGTGTGGCGGTCTCGGAGCCACCCCAGGTCTTTATGCAATGAAAGCGGTCATCCTTGCGGGTGGATTAGGAACCCGGATGGGCTCGGAAACCAGCCTGCGCCCTAAACCCATGCTGGAAGTGGGCGGAATCCCTATCATCAGCCACCTCATGGCTCTCTGCGCCGCCCAAAACGTGAGCGAATTCGTTATCGCTCTTGGATATAAGGCATCCGTTCTCAAGGAATACTTTCTCCACTTCAACGCGATTCAGCACGATGTTTCCGTCGATCTCTCCACTGGCGACGTCCAATTTCACCGCCAGTCCGCTGAAAACTGGAAAGTCCACCTCGTCGACACCGGCCTCGAGACGATGACCGGCGGCCGCATCCGCCGCGTCGCTCGCTTCCTCGAAAACGACCCCTACTTCCTGCTCACCTACGGCGACGGTCTCGCCAACATCGATCTCGCCGCCCTGGAGCGCTTCCATCTTCAGCACGGCCGCCTTGCTACCGTGACCGCCGTCCGCATGCCCGAGCGCTTTGGACGCCTGGTCCTCGACGGCGACCAGGTTCTCGCCTTCGCCGAGAAGCCCGAACGCAGCGCAACGTGGATCAACGGCGGCTTTTTTATTCTCGACCGCCGTTGTCTCGACCTGATCGAAGGCGACTCCACGGTCTGGGAACGGGAACCCGTCGAGCGCCTCGCCGCCTCCGGCGAGCTGATGGCCTACCGGCACGACGATTTCTGGAGCGGCATGGACACGCCCAACGACCTGAGTTACCTCGAAACACTTTGGCGCGACGGGAACGCCCCGTGGGCCCCCGCCAATCTCAAGAGAGTCTCCGTATGAAGATCTTCCTCACCGGCGCCACCGGCTACATCGGCAGCGTGCTCGGACCCTACCTGATGGAGCGAGGCCACTCCGTTTCCGGCATCGACGCCGGCTTCTACGCCGCTCCGCTTCTCTTCACCGAACCTGCTACGCGCCCCGAAGTCCGCCGAGGCGACATCCGCCAGCTCACCACGGACGACCTCGACGGGGCCGACGCCGTCGTCCACCTCGCCGGCCTCTCCAACGACCCTCTCGGCCAGCTCGATCCCGTCCTGACCAACGACATCAACTTCCATGGGAGCCTCCACGTCGCCCGCACCGCCCGCGATGCAGGCGCCTCCCGCTACCTCGATTTCTCTTCCTGCAGCGTCTACGGGGCCGGCGGCGACGCTCCGCGGGACGAGTCCGCTCCCGTCGGCCCGCTTACCGAATACGCCCGCTGCAAAGTCAGAACGGAGGAAGCGGTCCGCCGTCTCGCCTCCGAATCCTTCTCCCCGGTCTTCATGCGCAATTCCACCGTCTTCGGACTCTCTCCGCGCATGAGGTTCGATCTCGTCCTCAATAACCTCGCCGGCCTCGCTTTCACGCGCCGCGAAATCGCGCTGCTGAGCGACGGCACCCCTTGGCGGCCCCTCATCCACATCCTCGACCTCTGCCGCGCCGCCGCTCTTCTGCTCGAAGCGCCCCGCGAACTCGTGCACGCACAGATCTTCAACGTCGGCGACGACCGGCTCAATTGGCAGGTCCGCGATATTGCGCACGCAGTCAGCCGCGCCTTCCCCGGCTGCGGCCTCACCGTCGGCGCCAACGGCGGCGACAACCGCAGCTACCGTGTCAGCTTCGCCAAGATCCGCGAGACCCTCGGCTTTACCGCCGAATGGGACCTCGATCGAGGAGCCCGAGAACTCCGCCACTGCTTCGAACACATCCTCCTCACCGAAGCCACCTTCTCCGCCCCCCCCTTCGTTCGCATCAAGCGGATCGTCGAACTCATCGAAACGGGCCGCGTCGACGCCCGGCTCTATTGGCGCGACCGCGCTTCCGAGGAGGCCGCCCAGGAAGTCCGTGCCTGACCAGACTTTCCTTATCTATATCCCCAGCTATAATGCCGCCCCCTTCCTTGAGCGCACAGTCGGCCGCATCCCCTGGGATCGCCTCCCCGCCACCCTCCGCTATTCAGTTCTTTTCGTCGATAACGCCAGCCGTGATGGCTCTCCCGATTGCATCGCCCGGGCGCGCATCGCACTCGACCGCGCTTCCATCGCCTCCTACGCCATCCTCCACGCCCGAAATCTCGGCTACGGCGGGAGCGTCAAGTCCGCTCTCAAGTTCGCGCTCGACCAGAACTTCGATTACATCGCCGTCCTCCACGCCGACGGCCAGTACGCCCCCGAAAAGCTCCCCGATCTCATCGCCGGCCTCATGGCCGAGTCCCGCTCCGCTCTTCACTTCGGATCCCGCCTCACCGGCAATCCGCTCTCCGGCGGCATGCCGCTCTATAAATTCCTGGCCAACCACTTTCTTAGCGGACTGCAGAATCTCTGCTCCGGACTCCGCCTCAGCGAGTATCACTCCGGCTACCGCCTCTACCGGCTCGCCCATCTCGCCGAAACGCCGTGGCCCCGCCTCAGCGACGGATTCGTCATCGATAACGAAATCATCTTCATGATCCACGCCGCCGGCTTCCTCATCACGGAAACCCCCATCCCCACGTTTTACGGCGAGGAGAAATCCCACGTCCCGCGCATTGGCACCCCGCTCGCGATTTTGAAGAACCTCCTCGCCTTCGTCCTCGCCCGCGCCGGCCTGCGGGCCGACCCACGATACCAGTTCCGTTCCTGAATCACCTCATGCAATTCATCCCCCTGCCTCTCGAAGGCTCCTGGCTCATCAAAGAGGAACCGCGCGGCGATTCGCGCGGCTGGTTCGCCCGCGCCTTCTGCGCGGCCGAGTTCGCCGGCCAAGGACTGGAAACCTCATTTCCGCAGATCAACCGCTCCCAGTCCGCCCTCGCCGGAACCCTCCGCGGGATGCACTACCAGCGCGATCCGCACGCGGAAACGAAAGTCGTCTCCTGCCTGCGCGGAGCCCTCTACGACGTGATCGTCGACATCCGCCCCGCCAGCCCCTCTTTCCGCCGCTGGCACGCCGTGGAACTCATCGCCGGCGACGGAACCTGGCTTTATGTCCCCAAGGGCTTCGCGCACGGATTCCTCACCCTGGAGGACAACACCGAGGCCTTCTATCTCGTCTCGTCGCCCTATGCTCCCGATGCCGAAGGCGGTCTGCGCTTCGACGACCCCGCCCTGGCCATTCGATGGCCCCGCCGTCCTGAGATAATCTCAGCCAAGGACGCGGCGTGGCCCTACCTCGCCCCCGCCGAATGAGGTTCTCCATCCATGATCATGCTCGACCACGCGCTCGCCGAGCGCGCGAAATCCGGAACGCCGATTCGCGTCGCCCTCATGGGCGCCGGCTTCATGGGCCGGGGCATCGTTCTCCAGTGCAACCGGTTCACCCCAGGCATCCGCGTCGTCTGCATCGTCAACCGCTCCATCGATAAGGCCCGCTTCGCTTTCCAACAGGCCGAGTGCGCACCCGTCCGTGAAATCGCCTCCCCTTCCCAACTCTCCGCCTGCATCGACAACGATGAGTTCGCCGTCACCACCGATTTCCGCGCTGCCACGGACTGCGAGCGCATTGACGTCGTCGTCGAAGTCACCGGATCGGTGGACTATGGCGCTCAGGTCGCCCTCCGCGCCTTCGATCATGGCAAACACGTGATCCTGATGAACGCCGAACTCGACGGCACTCTGGGACCCTTGCTCCGCCTCCGGGCAGAAAAGGCCGGCGTCATCTTCACCGATTCCGACGGCGATCAGCCCGGCGTGATCGTCAACCTCTACCGCTTCGTCAAAGGCATCGGCCTCCGCCCCGTCCTCTGCGGCAACATTAAGGGCCTCCACGATCCCTACCGCAATCCCACCACCCAGGAGGGCTTCGCGAAACGCTGGGGCCAGCAGCCCAAGATGGTTACCTCCTTCGCCGACGGCACCAAGATCAGCTTCGAACAGGCCATTGTCGCCAACGCCACCGGCATGAGCGTCGCCCGCCGGGGCATGTTCGGACCCGCCGTCTCAAGCGGCGAGCCCGTCATTCACGCTCCCAATTGGTTCCCTCACGAAGCTCTCGAAACCCCCGGCGGGATCGTCGACTACGTCGTCGGCGCCTCCCCCTCTCCCGGCGTCTTCGTGATCGGACGCCACGATCACCCCATCCAGCGCCACTACCTGAACCTCTACAAGCTGGGCGAGGGCCCTTACTACGTCTTTTACACGCCCTACCATCTCTGCCACTTCGAAATGCCCAAGTCCATCGCGCGCGTCGTCTTGTTCCGCGACTCCGTTGTCGTCCCCCGCGGCGGACCCTGCGTCGAAGTCGTCACCGCCGCCAAAGTCGACCTCGCCCCTGGCGATATTCTCGACGGCTTCGGCGGCTATAAATCGTATGGCCTTGCTGAGAATTATCCTGTCGCCCGCCGCGAAAACCTCCTCCCCATGGGCCTCTCTGAAGGCTGCCGCCTTCTCCGCGCCGTCCCCAGAGACCAGGTCCTCACCCGGGCCGATGTGGCCTTCCCCGAAGGCCGCCTGATCGACCGGCTTCGCGCCGAGCAGGATTCCCTCTTCCCCGCCTGACCACTCCCCTTCCGTTGCTTCGGCGCACCCGCAGGTAGTATCTTTGGTCTTCCTGCATGGTCACCATCAAGGACATCGCGCGGAAGGCCAAAGTCAGCATCGCCACCGTCTCTCATGTCCTGTCCGGCTCAGGGCGGGTCAGCACCCAAACCCGGGAACGGGTCAAAAAGACAGCCTCCGAACTCGGCTATCGCCCCAACCTCGTCGCCCGCAGCCTCAAGTCCCGCCGCACTCACACCATCGCCATGGTGATCTCCGATATCACCAACCCCTTCTTTCCTGAAATGGTCCGCGGCGCCGAGGACGCCGCCATGGCCCGCGGCTACATGCTCGCCACTTTCAACACCGACGACCGCACGGACCGCGAACGCCAGGTCTTCGACGTCCTGCAAACCCGCCGTCTCGACGGCGTCCTTCTCGTCGTCGCCCTCGAAACCTCCGCCCATCCCCACATCACCGAAGCCCTCGCCGCCGGCACCCCCATCGTCTGCCTCGACCGCCGCCCGCTCAACATCGACGTCGATTCCGTCTCCGTCGACAACGCCGGCGGCGTCCAACTCGCCGTCTCTCATCTCATCGAACGCGGTTACCGCGAAATCGCCTACATCGGCGGCGCCCCTTCCATGTACATCGCCCCAGATCGCCTTCGCGGCTACGTCTCCGCCATGAAAGCCGCCGGGCTCTCCACCCGCGTCATCCACGGCGACTTCCGCCGCGAATCCGGCTACCATGCCGCCATCGAACTCCTCGCCGCCAAACCCCGCCCCGAGGCCCTCTTCGTCGCCAATCTCCTCATGACGGTCGGCGTTCTCGAAGCCGCACGCGACCTCTCCCTCTCCACCCCCGAGCACTTCGGCATGGCGACCTTCGACTCCGTCTCCCTCTTCCGCGGCTTCCGCCCCGACCTCACCTCCGTCGTCCAGCCCAACTACGAGATCGGTTACCAGGGCGCGACCTTACTGCTCGACCGCATCGAAGGCGTCCGAACCTCGCCTCCACAGTCCATCGAGCTCCGCTGTCAACTCAAAGTCGGAGAATCCTCCCGCGAGCGCCGCTGACCCTCTCCGCTACCCTTCCTTGTTCAGCTTCGCCAGAGTCTTCTTCACCGCCCACTGGAAGTATTGACGCTGCTCTGACGGGCCCCCCTTCACTGCCATCGCTTGATTGAGCGTGGCCATCGACCCGCGCGCCTTCTCTCCCAGGTACCAGAAAACGATCGCCGCCTGCAGCGCCGTGATCGAATCCTCTTTCACCACTTCCGCCTCCAGAACCGCGCGGGCCTTTGGAGAATCCGTCAACACGAATGCCGCTTCCGCCGCCGCGATGCGAACGCTCGCGGAAGTGTCGTCGAGCGCCCTCTGAATCTCCTGCTTCGCCGGCGAAGCCTCGCTGCCGAGCGCCCGCAGCCCAACCAGAGCCCAATAACGGACAGCCGCGTCACTGTCCCCTATCAACGCCTTCAACTTCTTCAGATGTCCCGGCCCGCGCCCCACCAACTCCGCAGCGTCCAGGATCCGCTCGATCGGAAACTCTCGAATGTCGCGCGGTGACCCGCCCCCCGCGCGCGTCATCATGTCGGCTTCCGGCAGCAAGCCAGTATCCCGCGTCCGGATGATCCACGCCCGCATGTCCGCGCGCAGCCGGTTCAGAATGGCCGCATGTTCCGCCGAGCCGGCGAGATTCCTCATCTGGTGCGGATCCGACTGAATGTCATACAGCTCTTCAGCCGGTTTCTCCGCCGCTGTCAGATACGCCTGATCTCCCCGCAGCGCGCCCTCCGCCTGCAGCCGGCGAATCTCCTGCCGTACCAGTCCAAGTTCCGAGTAATCGCTGTGTTGCATCCGCGGCCGGTGCGGCAGATAGTTGCGGATGTACTGAAAACGCCGGTCCCGCACCGAGCGGCTGATCTCCAGAACCTCATCCACACGATCCCGGATGAAGTGCACTGTCTCCCTCGGCTTCGCGGCGCCCTCCCCGAGAAACGCCTCGCCCTGCATGTACGCGGGCGGCTTTACCCCGGCCAGCGCCAGCACCGCCGGCGCGAAATCGACAAACGACACCATGCGGCTCTCAATCGAGCCCGGCTTGCCCGGCGCCAGCGACGCCAGCCGTTCCGGGAATCGCACGATGAATGGGACCCGCGTGCCGGAGTCGTGCAGCCACCGTTTCCCGCGAGGCAGCCCTGTTCCGTGATCGGAAAAGAAGAACACGATCGTGTCCCGCGCCAACCCGTCGGCTTCGAGTTCGCTCAGAATCTGGCCTGCCCGCGCGTCCATCAGCGTTGTCTGCGTATACAGCTCTGCGATGTTCAGCCGCGTGACCGGCGTGTCGGGATAGTACGGCGGTAGCGGCGCGAGCGCCGGATCGTGCCGCTGCTCCGGCCTCAATGACGCATTCACCTTGTCGAACTGCTCCCGGCTGTACCGGATCTGGCCCTGGTGCGTCGCCATGATGTTGAACACGCTGAAAAACGGCTGTCCCGGCTTCCGCTTGCTCCAATGGGCCGTGCCGCTCGATTCGTCCCACGTCCCCGGCGGCGCCACGAAGTTGTAGTCCTGCTTCTCGTTGTTCGAGCAGTAGTAACCGGCCCGCCGCAAATAATCCGGAAAGCACGTGACCCCCGCCGGAAGGGGTTGCATCCCTCTCAGGTGCATCGTTCCGAGCGAGGTCGCGAACATCCCCGTGATCAGCGTCGAACGCGCCGGCGCGCACACGCTCGCCGCCGAAAACGCGTGCGAGTATCTGACGCCCTGCGAAGCCAGCCGGTCCAGGTTGGGCGTCGAGGCGTAGCGGTCTCCATAGCAGCCCAGGATCGGGCTCAGATCTTCACAGGTGATCCAAAGAATGTTCGGCCGCCTTCCCCCTTGGGCCAATGCAAGGGCCGGAGGGGCGGAGATGATTTGACGCCGGGAGATCAATGTTGACATGGAGCGAACCGCTCCCAGTCTACAAAAGGCCCGCTGGGAAATTGTGCCTGCCACAATTTCA